>JBBDSM010000148.1:2021-11778 GCA_040904945.1 Gemmatimonadota bacterium | reverse complement strand
CCCCGCGCGTCGAGCAGCGCGTCGCAGAACTCCCGCACCGCGCCGTGGCCGCCGCGCTTCGTGGCCTGCCAGTCGGCGATCCGCACCACCGGCTCCGTGGCGTTGCCCACGGCCGCCTTGAGGCCCACGCGCTCCAGGACCGCGAGGTCCGGGATGTCGTCGGCGATCATCGCGACCTCGTTCCACGCGACTCCTTTCCTTCTCAGGAGGTCCTCGACAACACCGAGCTTGTATGCGTTCGGCTCCTGGTGGCACTCGGTAACGTCGAGCTCCTTGGCCCGTATGCTGGTGGCCTCCGACACGCGCCCGGAGACCCAGGCGACCTCGATCCCGGCCCAGGTCAGCATCTTCACCCCGACCCCGTCCTGGATGTCGAAGCGCTTGAGCTCGATACGGTCGCCACCCTCGGGCGCCCCCAGATAAACCCCGGCGTCGGTGAGGACGCCGTCCACGTCGAAGATCACGAGCCGCACCCGCTTCGCGAGCTCCGGAGGCACCGGGCGAGAGGTCACGCGTCCTCCACGGCCGCAGCGTCCAAGGCGGTGCGAATCGCCAGGACGTCCGCCAGGAGCCGCGGCATGCGGTCGAGCGGGATCATGTTGGGGCCGTCCGAGGGCGCGTGGGCCGGGTCCGGATGGGTCTCGAGGAACAGCCCGCCGCATCCGGCCGCCACGGCGGCGCGCACGAGCGCGGGTATGTGCACCGGATCGCCCCCGCTGGAGCCGTCCGCCTGGCCCGGGCGCTGCACCGAGTGGGTACCGTCGAACACCGGGGTCGCCCCGGTCGCCGCGGCCAGGCGCCCAAAGGAGCGCATATCGACCACCAGGTTGCCGTAGCCGAAGAAGGTGCCGCGCTCCGTCACCGCCACGGCGGGAGCACCCGCCGAGCGCAGTTTGTCGACGGCGCCGGCCATCTCCTCCGGAGCCATCCACTGACCCTTCTTCACGTTCACCGGCAGGCCCGTCCGTCCGGCGGCCACCAGCAGGTCGGTCTGCCGACAGAGGAACGCGGGGATCTGGAGGACGTCGACGACCTCCGCGGCCGCCTCGGCCTGCCCCGCCTCGTGGATATCCGTTAGCACCCGCAGGCCGGTCTCGTGCTTGACCGTGGCCAGTCGCTCGAGTCCCTCCTCGAGGCCGGGACCCCGGGGGGAGTCGATCTTCGAGCGGTTCGCCTTGTCGAACGAAGCCTTGAAGATGACCGGAAGCGAGAACGCGCGGCCCCACTCCGCGACGGCGGTGGCCACTTCGACGTTCAGGTCATCGTCCTCGAGGGCGCACGGCCCCGCGATGAGGAAGAAGCGTCCGAACGGGTTCTGCGGCGCATCAGACACTGGCGGTCTCCGCGGTCGTTGGGGTGCCCACCCGTGCCTCGCGGCGGCGCGTCGCCGCTTCCACGAACGACGCGAACAACGGATGCGGCCGGGTCGGACGGCTCTTGAGCTCGGGGTGGAACTGACCCGCGATGAACCAGGGATGGTCCGAGATCTCGATGATCTCGACCAGCCCGCCCTCGGGAGACGTCCCGCTGATGGTCAGCCCATGCTCCGTCAGCAGATCGCGGTAGTGATTGTTCACCTCGAACCGATGCCGATGCCGCTCGGAAATCTCTTCGACGTCATAGATCTCACGGGCCCGGCTCCCTTCGCCGAGGACGCACGGGTAGGCCCCGAGACGCATCGTTCCGCCCTTCGTCGTGACCTGAAGCTGCGAGTCGAGCAGGCAGATCACCGCGTCCGACGCGTCCTGGGCGAACTCGGAAGAGTGCGACTCCTGCAGACCGCAGACGTTGCGCGCGAACTCGATCACGGCGCACTGGAGCCCCAGACAGATGCCGAAGAACGGCAGCTCGTTCTCGCGTGCCCATCGTATGGCGGCGAGCATCCCCTCGACGCCGCGGGGACCGAAGCCGCCGGGAATGAGGAGACCGTCGTACCCCGCGAGCACCTCACCCACGTCCTCGCCTTCCCCGAAGCGCTCAGACGAGAGCCACTCGATGTTCACCTTCACATCGTTCGCGATCCCGCCATGGATCAGCGACTCCTGGATCGACTTGTACGAGTCCACGAGCGCGGTGTACTTCCCGACCACCGCAATGCGCGCCTCTCCGGACTTGGGGTGCTTGATGGTCTCGACGATCCGCTCCCACTCCGAGAGGTCGGGCTGCGGCATTTCGAGACCGAGACGCTGCAGGATGACGTCGTCGAGCTTCTGGTTCTTGAGGGCAAGCGGAACCTCGTAAATGGTCTCGAGGTCCCGGGCCTCGATCACGCCATCCGATTCGACGTTGGTGAAGAGCGCGATCTTCCTGCGCAGCTCGTCGGAGAGCGGGTGCTCCGTCCGGCAGATGAGGATCTGCGGCTGGATGCCGATCTCCATGAGCTCGCGCACCGAGTGCTGGGTGGGCTTGGTCTTGAGCTCGCCCGCGGCGGCGATGTAGGGGATGAGCGTCAGATGCACGAAGATGGCGTTCTTGGATCCCACGTCCTGACGGAACTGCCGGATGGCCTCGAGGAACGGGAGCGACTCGATGTCACCCACCGTGCCGCCGATCTCCGTGATGACCACGTCGTTCTCGGGCGCGAGCCGACGGATCGCAGCCTTGATCTCGTCGGTGATGTGCGGGATGACCTGGACCGTCGAGCCCAGATAGTCACCGCGTCGCTCCTTCGAGATCACCGTCTGGTAGATGCGACCCGTGGTGATGTTGTTCGCCTGCGAGAGCGACTGGTCGATGAAGCGCTCGTAGTGACCCAGGTCGAGATCGGTCTCCGCACCGTCATCCGTGACGAAGACCTCGCCGTGCTGGAATGGCGACAGCGTCCCGGGATCGACGTTGATGTAGGGATCGAACTTCTGGAGGGTCACCCTCAGGCCCCGCTCCTTAAGGAGGCGCCCGATGGACGCCGCGGCGATCCCCTTCCCCAGCGAGGACACGACACCGCCGGTCACGAAGATGTACTTGGTCGGTCTCTCTACCGAATCGGTCATGGCTTCCGTCATGAGAAGGTGGTGGCTACTGGTGACTTGTTGCCGCGATGGATCGTTCCAACTCCCGCTCGACCCGAACGACGTCGTCCGGCGTGTCCACGCCCGGAGAGACCCGTTCGACCCGGGCGACCCCGATGCGAATCCCGTCCTCGAGCGCCCTCAACTGCTCGAGACGCTCGATGCGCTCCAACGCCGAAGGCTCCAACGCAACCCATCGTGCGAGCGCTTGGCGCGTGTAGGTGTACAGGCCGACATGCCTCAGATAGTCCTGTCCTCGGAGATCCTCCTCCGACGGGAATCCGTCCCGTCGGTGAGGCACCGGCGCCCGGGAGAAGTAGAGGGCTCGCCCGTCGCGGGCTCTCACGACCTTCACCACGTCGGGACGCTCGAAGTCCTCCCGCGTCGCAATCGGCGCTGCGCACGTTCCCACGTCCCATCCAGCCTCCCTGACGAGTTCCACGGCGCGTTCGACGTCTGAGCCCGCCATGAGCGGCTCGTCCCCCTGGATGTTCGTGATGCATGCGAAGTCCCGGTACTCCGGCCGGTCGGCGACCTCCGCCACGCGGTCCGTGCCGGACGGGTGTGCGTCCGACGT
Source organism: Gemmatimonadota bacterium (assembly GCA_040904945.1). GTDB lineage: Bacteria > Gemmatimonadota > Gemmatimonadetes > Longimicrobiales > Gaopeijiaceae > JAWLHJ01. The sequence continues at coordinate 8,193 of JBBDSM010000148.1, read as the reverse complement.
GAGGACCACCGGTGCCCCGAGCGACCTGCAAACGTCGACGATCCGCTCGGAGTCCGTCGCGATCACGGCGGCATCCAACACCCGGATCGTGGAGACTCGCCGCCATACCCACTCGATGAGCGGGCGCCCCAGAACGGGGTGAAGGGGCTTCTCGGGGAGCCGCGAGGACGCGAGCCGAGCGGGGATCACTCCCAGGACTCGACCGCTCACCGGGCTGCCCTGAAGCCGAAGGCGCGGGAGGTGTCTGCAAAATCCACGCCAAAAGCTACGGGCCAGCGGGGGCGGGGGTCAAGCCGACGGTTGCGTTCGCAGTGCCAGGAAGTTCCCGAGCAGGGTCGATCCGTGCTGGCTGAAGAGCGACTCCGGGTGAAATTGCACGCCCCACACCGGCAGCTCCCGATGGCGCATCGCCTGGATCTCTCCCTCGTCCTCCGCATCGGTGCTCCACGCGACCGGGATGAGAACGTCGGGGAGAGCGGCCGTGTCGGTGACCAGCGAGTGGTACCGGGCCACGTCGAAACGCTCGGGAAGGCCCTCGAAGATGCCCCTGCCGTCGTGACGGATCGGGCCGGTCTTCCCATGCATGGTGCGGCGGGCCCGTATGGTCCGGCCACCGAAGGCCTCGCCGATGCTCTGATGTCCGAGGCAGACGCCGAGCACGGGGACCCCCTGCTCGCCCAGCGTCCGGATGAGCTCGACGCTGACCCCGGCTTCCGCCGGAGTGCATGGTCCCGGCGATACCACGACCCGCTGGGGCTTCATGGCCACCAGCTCGGCCACGGTCCGCTCGTCGTTGCGGAGGACCACGGGATCCTCGCCGAGATCGCCGAGCAGTTGGACGAGGTTGAACGTGAACGAGTCGTAGTTGTCGATGACGAGGAGCATGAGCGTCGGTTTGGATGGGTGCGTGGCCCAAATGTAGTCCGTCGACGTCAGTAGTCGACGGGCCGCAGGTAGAACGCCCCGATGGCGCTCGACGAGAGGACCGCGACCGTCGGCAGCTCCCGCTTCCAATGGGTCGAGCTCAGACGCCGCCAGACGACCTCGACGTCCGCCGGGTCGAAGCCGAGCGCCGGGAGATCGTCCTTCCGGTGCCCGCTCAGGAGGGCCAACAGGATCGGGTCCGCGGTGTGGTACGCGACCCCGAGCTCGTCCTCGTCGTTCACCCCCTGCACCAGGTCCGCCGTCGCCGGCTTGTCGATGATGGCGTCGGGAACCCCGAGGTGGCGTGCGAGTGCCCATACCTGGGTCTTGAAGAGATCTCCGATGGGGTTGATGGGCGGGGAGTCGTCGGCGTGCCAGGTGAAGTAGCCCAGGAGTCGCTCGCTCTTGTTGCCGGTCCCGAGGGGAAGTGCGTGGAGCTTCGCGGACTGGTCGAAGAGCACCACGGCGCGGAGGCGGGCCATGAGGTTGCCCTTGCGGGTGGGGGACAGGTCCGGCTCGTAGCGATCGACGTACCGATCGATGGGCTCGGATATGTCGATGGTGCTCGTGGGCGCCCCGACGGCATCGAGCACCAGGGCCGCATGGTCCAGGCTCTCCTGGCTCGAGGTCCGGTACGGCAGCCGGAAGCCGTGGACGTTCTCGGGCCCGAGGGCGCGACAGGCGAGAAAGAGCGACACGGCGGAGTCGACCCCGCCCGAGACACCGACAACCACACGCTCGAAGCCCCGCCGGCGGCGCACTTCCTCGCGGATGAACTCGACCAGCGTGCGCTCCACGAGCTCGAGGTCGAGCTCCATCGACAACTCGGGCGTTCGCTCGGCGGCCGACCGCGCCGCATCGGAGATCCTTCCGACGAACGGCATGGTGGCGACCTCCGCGACCTCGCCCCGGTGCTTCGACTCGGCCTGCGCGTGGGCACGCTCGAGCGAGCGCTCCAGCCTCGGGAGCATCCGTTCCAGATCGGACAGGAGCGGAGCGGTCGAGCGGGCTCGCTGGATCGCGCCCGCATCCATGGGCACCACGGTGACCCCTTCCTCGTACATCGGTCCACGCCCCAGGATCTCTCCATGAGGGTCGACCGCAATGGACCCTCCGGGGAAAACCTTTCCGCCTTCCGACCCGGCAAGCTGGGCCACCGCCACGAAAACGCCATGCTCCGTCGCCATGCCGGGGGCGAGCTGGTCCCAGCGGGCGAGGTTGGACGGCATGCCCCCTTTCGCGGGTCGGAAGTCGCGTGACGGCGACGCGCTCGGGACGAGAATGAGCTCGGCGCCGCCCACCGCGAGAACCGTCCCCGTGAGCGAGTGCCAAGCGTCTTCACAGACGAGCATGCCGAAACGGCCGAACCGGGTGTCGAAGGCCTCCACCGAGGCGCCGGCCTCCACGAAGCGCCCTTCGTCGAAGACCCCGTAGGTGGGCAGGAACAGCTTGCGGTGGACGTGCCGGACCTTCCACCCTTCCTCGGTGGGCTCCAGGTAGGCGGCGCTGTTGTAGACGCGCCGGTTCCATGTCTCGTAGAAGCCCAGCGCGACGTCCGGAGCGTCGGAGCCCGGCGCTCCCAGTCCGTCGGCGACCTGGGTGACCGACAGCGCCGCTTCCGACACCCCGCCTTCCAGGAAGTATCCCGAGAGGCAGGTCTCCGGGAAGAGCAGCACGTCCACGTCGGAGGTGTGGGCGTCGATCAGCGCCCGTACCCTGGCGAGGTTGGCCGCGGCATCGGCCTTGGTGGGCTTGATCTGGGCGAGTCCGACACGAAGCGGCGTCGCGGAATGGCCTGAGCGCATGGGGTCGTGGAGCGGGATGGTGGTGCGGTGTCACAACGGAAGACGGAAAGGTATCTGTTTGGCGCGAGGGTTGCAGCGTATTCGTACGATCGCTTTCGTTCGAGGAACGAGCCGGTTTTCCGGGTGTCTAAGGACTCCGGTGTAAATCGCACGACCCAAAGGGCGCCTCATGAAGAACCGAACCATCGCTGCCGTTTTCCTGATCACGGCCTTCGGCGCGACCGGGCTGTCGGCCCAGCAGGCCGACCGCTCCAGCCGAGGAGAGAACGGAAATCAGGCTCCGGCCTTCGACGTCCTCGCGGGCGCCGTCGACGCCATCGCCCGGATGCACATGGACGAGTTCAACGACTCGCTCCTCTGGGAGGCGGCCATCGACGGGCTGATCGCTTCGCTCGACGATCCCTATGCCGAGCTGTTCACGCCCGAGGAAGCGGACGAGTGGGAAGAGGCGACCACCGGGAACTACTCGGGCATCGGGCTGCAGATCACCCTGCTCAACGAGGAAGTGACCGTCACCGGTGTCTTCCGTGGCTTCCCCGCCAGCGAGATGGGGATCCTCGTCGGCGACGTGATCGTCGGCGTCGACGGGCACGACGCTTCGGACTGGAGCACCGGCATGACGGCCGATTCCATCCGCGGCCCGGCGGGGAGTGCCGTGAACGTCGACGTTCGCCGGGCGGGGTACACCGATCCGTTCTCGTTCGACATCACCCGGGCGGAAGTCCACGTGCCCGCGGTCAGCTCCGGCGTCATCGAGGGAGGCATCGGTTACGTCGCCATGGACCGGGTGGCCAGGAACGCGGCTCGGGAGATGAACGAGGCGCTCCAGGAGATGCAGGGGCATCGGGGCCTGATCATCGACCTGCGCAGGAATCCGGGAGGCTTCCTCGACGAGTCTCTGATGCTCGCCGACCTGTTCCTCGAGCCCGGATCGACGCTCGCGAGTACCGTCCAGCGCGCCCCGGGCGGATCGGCGGCGGAGGCGGACACGGACTCGTTCACCGATCGCTGGCCGCAGATGGTGCCGAACCTCCCCATCGTCATCCTCGTGGACCAGTACACGGCCTCCGGGGCGGAAATCCTCGCCGGGGCGTTGCAGGACTACGACCGGGCCCTGGTGCTCGGCGAGCGGACCTTCGGCAAGGGCGTGGTGCAGACGGTCATGCCGCTTCCGCACGGTCGCCGGCTCCGCTTCACGACCGGGTCGTGGATGACACCGCTCGGGCGCTCGCTGCAGCGCGACCGTGACAACGAGATGCGGCCCATCGAAGAGGATGTCGACACGCTGCGTCGTGTGACCACGCCCGGTGGCCGGACCCTCGTGGACGGTGGCGGCATCTTCCCGGACATGGCCCTGAAAGAGGACACCCTGACGACGAACGAGCAGGAGTTCCTCCGCGCCACGTTCGAGGCGGAGTTCCCGCTCGCACAGCGCATCGTGGAGCACGGCTTCGAGATCGCGGCCGAGCGGCTCGCGTCCGACGGCGGACCGGAGCTGGCGGACGGCGAGTTCGAGGCGTTCACCGAGCGCCTCGTCACGGAAGGACTCGATCCGGCGCTGATCGAGGACCAGGAGATCCTGGACTACCTGAAGTGGCGTGTGCGGGTAGCCGTAGCCCAGCGCATGGACGACATCGGCGCCGAGGCCGCCGTCCGCCTGGAGCGCGATCCCGTGCTCGCGGAAGCGGTCCGCCTTCTGACCACGTCGACCACCCAGGCCGAGCTGTTCCTGGAGGCGGACAAGGTCCGCGCGGACTCGACGACGACCCGAGGTGAGAGCAGCTCGAAGTAGTCCGGGCCCCGCGGCGGGTCAGCGTCGGGGGTGGAAGCGCCTGTGGACGTCGCGCAGGTAGGCCCGGTCCACGTGCGTATAGATCTCCGTCGTGCTGATGTCGACGTGTCCGAGGAGCTCCTGGACGGCCGCCAGGTCGGCGCCGCCCTCGACGAGGTGTGTCGCGAAGGTATGGCGCAGCGTATGGGGCGAGACGTCCCGCTGGAGGCCCGCGCGGCGCGCGGCGTTCCGGACCACCCGCCACACGGACTCCCTGCGGATCGGGCGACCTCTGGCCGTCAGGAACACGATGCCCTTCCCCGACCCACGGTCGAGACGCGGACGGACCTCGCCCAGGTAACGCCGTAGCGCCCGGAGCGCGGGCGCACCGATGGGAACCAGTCGCTCCTTCGCCCCCTTGCCGAACACCGTGGCGAAGCCCTCGTCCAGGTCCAGAAGCCCCAGGGTGAGCCCCGTCAGCTCCGACACCCGCATGCCGGTCGCGTAGAGGACCTCGAGCATGGCCCGGTCGCGCCAATAGTGGGCGTGATCGGGGTCGGGCGCCTCCAGCAACCGGTTCGTCTCGTCCACCGTGAGGTAGTCCGGAAGCTTGCGGTCGACCTTGGGAGCCTGCAGATGCTCTGTCGGATCGGCGTCGAGGACGCCTTCGGCCAGCAGGAACCCGAAGTAGGTCCGCGCCGACGAGCGCGCGCGTCGCACCGAAGCCGGAGCCAATCCTCCGCTTCTCAGCCCGGCCACCCACCCGCGGACGTGCTCGGGGCGCACCGCTTCGGGCCCATCCACGCCCTCCGACAAGAGGTGCGCGAACAGCTTCCGGAGATCGCCGAGGTAGGCGTCGACCGTGCGCTCGGAGAGCCCTCGCTCGAAGACCATGTATTCCCGGAACATCTCCGCCCGGAAGGCGCGCTCTACGTCAGCCATCCGCGAGATGCCTCGTTCGCCACCACCAGACGCCGATGAGGAGCGCCAGCGCGATGGCGATGACGCCCAGGGTGCTGTTGAGCTGTCCGAGGAGACTCGTCAGAAGGTGGAGGTTGCGGCCTGCGAAGGCGCCCAGCCAGACGAGCCCGCCGTACCAGATGGCCGATGCCGTGGCGAGGGGGATGGCGACGGGCAGGAAGCCGTGGTGTGTCACGCCCGCGAACACCGGCACGATGGCCCTCAGTCCCGGGAGGAATCGGGTGAAGAAGATCGCGAAGAGGCCCCAACGCGCGTAAAAGGCATCCATGCGCTCCACCTGGTGTCGCGCGAGCAGGCGGCGACCGAACCCGTGCTCGAAGAAGCTCCGGCCATACACGTATCCCAAACGATAGGTCACGAGCGCCGATGCCACGTTGGCCACCCACGTCACCAGGAAGATGACGCCTGCGTCCAGGTCACCGAGCGACGAGAGAAGTCCGCCGAGCGCGACGAAGGTGTCGGCCGGCACCGCGGGGACGATGTTCTCCAGGGCGGCCCCGATGCCGAGCAGGAGGTACGCCAGCCCGGGCGGGATCCCGAGCATCCAAGCGAGAAACCCGCTCACTCAGCCGCGGGTCGTCGCGACCGGCTCGACGAGCGCCACCGCATGGACGGCGATGCCCTCGCCCCTCCCGATCCACCCCATGCCTTCGTTCGTCTTCCCCTTCACCGACACCGCATCGGAGGCGAT
>JBBDSM010000148.1:0-1921 GCA_040904945.1 Gemmatimonadota bacterium | reverse complement strand
CGGACGGCCAGGCAGACGTTGTGTCCGCCGAAGCCGAACGAGTTCGACAGGGCGAGCTCGACGGACCGCTCGACAGGGCCTCCGTGGGCGTACTCGAGGTCGCACGCCGGATCCGGTCCCTGGAAGTTGATGGTGGGCGGGATCACGCCCGTCCGCGTGACCATGATCGATACGATGGTCTCGAGCGCGCCAGCGGCACCGAGGAGGTGCCCCGTGGCCGACTTCGTCGATCCCACCACGATCTCGCGGGCGCGGTCACCCAGCACCTGCTTGATGGCATGCGTCTCGATGGCGTCCGCCATGGTCGAGGTGCCGTGGGCGTTGACGTAGTCGACGTCGCCGGGCTCCGCGTCCGAGTGCCCGAGGGCCATACGCATCGCGGCCTGGGCTCCCTCGCCTTCGGGGGGTGGCGCCGTGATGTGATACGCGTCTCCCGACAAGCCGTACCCGACCACCTCGGCCAGGATCTCGGCGCCCCTGGCCTCGGCATGCTCGAGCGCCTCGAGCACCACCGCGCCGGCTCCCTCACCCATTACGAACCCGTCCCGGTCGGATGAGAACGGACGGCTCGCGGTAGCCGGGTCGTCGTTGCGCGTGGACATCGCCTTCATGGCCGAGAAGCCCGCGAAGGTCATCGGCGTGATGGTCGCCTCCGCCCCTCCCGCCACCATGACGTCGGCGTCACCGAAGCGGATGTGCCGGGACGCATCGCCGATGGCGTGCGCCGACGACGCGCAGGCCGAAACCGTAGCGTAGTTCGGACCCCGCAGGCCCCATCTCATGGAAATGAGGCCCGCGGAAATGTCCGGAATGAACATCGGAATGAAGAACGGGCTGACGCGGTTGGGACCCTGTTCCAGGAGCTTTCGATGCTGCTCCTCGAACGTCGCGATGCCTCCGATGCCGCTGCCGAAGACCACGCCGACACGGTCCCCGGACACCGAAGCCGGGAGCGTCTCCAGCCCCGCGCCACGGAGCGCCTCCCTGGACGCGGCGATCGCGAACTGTGACACGCGGTCGTGCCGCCGCGCCTCGCGCTTGTCCAGGTAGTCGAGCGGATCGAACCCTTTCACCTCACAGGCGATTCGGCAGGCGAAATCCTCCGTCGCCTCCCAGTGGGTCACGGGCCCTCCGCCGCTGACCCCCGCAAGGAGGTTCTCCCACATCGTCGAAACGTCGTTCCCGACGGGCGAAATCACGCCCATGCCGGTGACGACCACTCTACGGGGTTTCACGCTCGTATCGTTGCCCATCTTCGTTCGCGTTCGGCGTTGGCGTTCCGATCAGCCCTCGGAGTGCTTCTTGAGGTAGTCGATGGCGTCTCCGACGGTCCTCATCTGCTCGGCATCCTCGTCCGGGATGTCGACACCGAACTCTTCCTCGAACGCCATGACGAGCTCGACCGTGTCCAGCGAATCCGCTCCGAGATCCTCGACGAATGATGCGTCGTTGGTCACCTTCTCGGGCTCGACGCCCAGCTCGTTGATGATGATCTCCCGGACCCGCGCCTCGGTGGGCTCACTCATGCTTCCTCCTTGGTATGATGCTGCTAGGGTTCGTGTAAGGTACGGCGGTGCTACATGGCCATGCCACCATCCACGGCAATGACTTGGCCGGTAATGTAGCGCGCTCCCGGTCCTACGAGAAACCGCGCCACTTCTGAGACGTCTTCGGTCTCGCCGAGGCCTCCCAGGGGGATCGCGGCGCTCAGCTTCTCGACCTGGGCCTCGGTCAGCGCGTCGGTCATGTCCGTGCGGATGAAGCCGGGCGCGAGCAGGTTGCAGCGCACCCCCCTCGAGCCCAGCTCCTTCGCCACGCTCTTCGTCAGTCCCGCCAGGCCGGCCTTGGAGGCGGCGTAGTTCGCCTGACCCGCGTTGCCCATGATGCCGACGACCGACCCGATGTTCAGGATCGCCCCGTC
>JBBDSM010000147.1:0-20396 GCA_040904945.1 Gemmatimonadota bacterium | reverse complement strand
CCAGCTCCCCCATCCAGGCGTCGATCGCTCGCGCGTGGTATCCCGCATTGAAGAGGAGCCAATCGGCGGCCTCTTCGGGCATGCGGTAGCGGTCCGCAGCCTCCTCGGCACTCCACCCTCTCTCCAGGCCCTCCCGCGCCGCGGTCTCCACGCTATCCAGCAACTCGATGTAGAGGTCCATCGCGGACGCGTCCGCGAGCGTCCCGTGTCCGCTCACCCAGATGCTCGCACCCCTCGCCCGCAGGACCCGGACGGTCTGAGAGAGCCGGCCGGGCTGGGCGTCGACGTAGTTCGGGAACATGCCGTTCCACACGAGGTCACCGGCGAACACGACGGAAGCGTCGAGGACTTCGACGGTAAGGTCCGACCGGGTGTGCCCACGGCGCGGTACGAGCAGGAGCGATCGGTCCCCAAGGTCCAACTCCGTTGGTCGTCCGTCGCCGATCACCCGGAAGTCGGCGGGCGCCGCTCCCTCCGGATCGTCGGGGCGTCCGGGGACACGCTCGAGGGTCGTAGCCGTCGCGAGCACTTCCAGCCCGGGCGTCTCGGCCGCTCCCCGCAGCCCGTTCACGTGGTCGCCGTGGTGGTGTGTCAGGGCCACGTGCGTCGGTGCGCGCCCGGTCAGCCGCTCGGCCTGCTCGGCCATCCAGCGGGCGCCGTCGTCCGATCCGAACGCCTCCACGACGACCACTCCGGCGCGACCCGCGATGATGCCCCCGTTGCAGAGCGTGGTGCGGTCCTCGAGCGGACGCGACTCGAGCGCCCACACACCCTCCGCGACGCGCAGCAGCCGTCCCCAGGGCTCCGAGGCGACGACGGGGAAGCGCTCCTGCCCGCCGCCCAGGAGGCGTGCATCTGCGAAGCGCGGCGCGAAAGGGATCAGCGCCATACCCGCGAGAAACGCACGGCGGCTCATCTCGGTCGAAGTCGTCATCGTGCCCTGTCCGTTGCGGAACGTGTCGATGTCGGACGGATCCCACCTCCCCGTCCGCGGTAGATGCAACACTCTATACTGGCTGTTCCAGGAAGTCGAAGCACCATGGAGGCTCCGAATGGGCGCACGTTCTGACACCGACGCGCCGGAGACGGTGGTGAGAGTCGTCGCCGCCGTCCTCCGGCGCGAGGGACGCTACCTGCTCGGCCTTCGGCCCCAGCGGAAGCGCCACGGAGGGCTATGGGAGTTTCCGGGCGGCAAGGTGGACCCGGGCGAATCGACGTTGGAGGCGGCGCGCAGGGAGTTGGCCGAAGAGATCGAGCTCGAGGTCGCGTCCGTGGGCGAGCTCATTCTGTCCGTGGCGGACGGCCGCAGTCCCTTCGTCATCGACTTCGTGGAAACGGTGGCCGTAGGCTCGCCGAGCGCGCTCGAGCACGACGAGCTCGGGTGGTTCACCGTGGACGAGATGCTGGAGATGCGCCTCGCCCCGGCCGATGCCCACTTCGCGGAGCACCTGGCCGGGGTCATGGCCGCGCGTCAGGAGGCGCCCTGACCCCGATCGAGCACGCGTAGCAGATCAGCCGCCCTGGCTTTGGGGATCTCCGTCTTGAGCCCGTCGCCGGTTCGCGCGCCCCGTCCGACGACATGTCCCCGGTACCCGACCGCGACGGGGCCCCGCAGATCGAGGTCGCACGGCACCGGCTTACGCGAGAGGAAGGTCCGGAGGTCTTCGTCGTCGAGCTCCACCCGCCGCTCCCGAACATCTCCGGAGAGGAGCCGTAGAACGTCGTTCGTGGGGCGGGCCCGCCCGCGCGAGTCGAACTCGACCGCCCGGATGCCGATGGAGATGGCTCGCCAGGCGTCCCTCTCCTTCCACGCTTCGAGCGGCCACGCGTCCACGGAGTGCACCCAGACCCGTCCCCCCCGCACCGTCCACGAGAGTTCGTCCAGTCGTGCCCGGGATACGCCGAAGCGGTCGGCGAGCTCGTTGACCGCTGCTGCGACCAGGGCGTCCGCCTCGTCGGGCTCGCTGTAGGTCGCCTCGCCGTCGTCCGGGAAAGCATGCGGAACGGGTGTCCACGAGGCTGTGGACACGTCGGGCGTCGGATCTTCCCCGACCGGGCCGTCGAGCCGTCGCAGCCGCGCCAGGAAGAGTCCGCCCGAATCGAGGTGATGCGGATAGATTCGCGCGGCACCCTCCACACGCGGATTGAAATGGGCCCCTTCGAACGACGTGACGCCGCGCGCGTGCGGGACGGGAAGGTCGAGGGGCTCGAGCTCCACCGGCATCGTGCCGAGGATGTCGCTGACGACCGCCTCGTTTTCTTCTGGGGAGAACGTGCACGTCACGTAGAGGATCGTACCCCCGGGTTTCGTGAGCCGTACCGCACGCTCGAGCAGCGCCCGCTGGGCGGACGTGACGTAGCCGAGGAAGGAGCGCGACTGTCTCGGCGGTCTGCCGCCGCGGCGGCGGAGCGTCCCCTCCCCGGTACAGGGCGCGTCCACCAGGACGCGGTCGAAGAGCGCGCCCTCCGGGAAGGCGCGACCATCGGCGGAGACCGCGAGGACGTTCGTATGAACGAGGCGGTACATGTTTCCGAGGAGCCCGCGGATACGGTCCTCGCTGATCTCCGACGCCACGAGACACCCGCTGTCCTCCATGAGGTCGGCCATGTGAGCCGTCTTGCCGCCTGGCGCGGAACAGAGGTCGAGCACCCGCTCGCCCGGTCGCGGCGCGAGGGCGGGCGCCGCCACGCCGGTGGACGCCTGCTGCACGTAGATGAGCCCGTTCCAATGCTCGAGGGTCATCGACACCGGATGCGGCTCGTCGACGACCTGGTGGAAGCCCGCGAGCCCCTCGATCGGTCGCGTTCGGAAGCCTTGGGCGGCGAGGTCTTCCAGCAGACGGGCCTCGTCCACGCGCCCCGTCCGGACACGAAACACCGTGGGCTCGGGGCGGGCCGACGCCGCGGTGAACGCGTCCCAGTCGTCGACGATGGACCGGTACCGTGTGAGGTCGATCGTCCGCTCCCGCTTCGAACCGCGTCGTGCGGGGGCGTCCTCACCCGACGAGGCGCTCATGTCACGCCCTCGATCAGAAGAGGAGGACGTCGTCGTCCTCGACCTCGTCGTCGTCCCGGACGAGGGTGAGGATCGCGGCCTGGGGCACCACCAGGTAACGCTCCCCCTCGAAGGTGATCTCCACGGCCGCGCGCCGGAAGAAGATCGCGTAGTCCCCGATCCGGGCCTGGAGCGGCACGTAACGGGCCTGACCCGTCTCCCCACCGATCTTCCATGGCTCGTCGCTGAGCTCCGTCGGAGCGGACACCGCGTTGCCGGGGCCGGTCGCGACGACCTTCCCGCCCTGCACCGCCTGATTGTCCATGGCGGTCTGGGGCAGGTAGAGGCCGACCTTCGTCCGGTCCTCCCCCTCCTCGGGTTGGATCAAGACGCGGTCACCGACGACGATCAGACGCTTGCTGGGCTTGGACATGGTCTAATCTCATGAAGAGCGGGCCGAATCCCAACACCCGCACACGCACTGGTGTCCTCGTGGGTACGAGGGGTTCGCGCTGCCGCCGATAGCGCGCCCGTCAGATCCTCCCCGAAGCCGTCACCACAGGAGCCCACCCAGGATGTCCCGCCTCCTCCCGCCGTCCTTACCCGTGCTCGCCACCCTCGCGTGGGCCTTCCTGTCCTGGCCGACGGGCCCTGCCCATTTGGAGGCTCAGGACCCCAAGGCGGTGGTGGCCGACCACGTCGACACGCACGCCGCCCGCTACGGCACCCTGGCCCAGGAGGTCTGGGATCTCGCCGAGGTCGGATACCAGGAGACGGAGAGCGCGGCCCTGCTGGCCGCTTCGCTCGTGGAGGCCGGCTTCGAGGTCGACATGGGCGTCGGCGGTATGCCCACGGCCTTCGTGGCACGCTGGCGGCAGGGCGACGGCCCGGTGATCGGGATCCTCGCCGAGTACGACGCGCTCCCGGGTATCACGCAGGACCGCTCACCCGAGCGGGCGCCCCTCGCACACCGGGCCGCCGGGCACGCGTGCGGGCACCACCTGTTCGGTGCCGGCTCCGTCGCAGCAGCGGCGGCGACGAAGGCGTGGATGGAAGACTCCGGCCAACCTGGCGAGATCCGGGTCTACGGCACACCCGCCGAGGAGGGCGGCGCCGGCAAGGTGTACATGGTCCGTGACGGCCTCTTCGCCGACGTCGACATCGTGCTGCACTGGCACGCCGGCGACCGGAACGAGGCGGGCGCATACACCACGCTCGCCAACAAGTCGGCGACGTTCCGGTTCAGCGGCGTCTCCGCCCACGCCGCGGCTTCTCCGGAACGCGGTCGCTCCGCGCTCGACGGCGTCGAGGCGATGAACCACATGGTCAACCTCATGCGGGAGCACGTCGAGCAGGAGACGCGCATCCACTACGTGATCACCAACGGAGGCGCCGCACCCAACGTCGTCCCCGACCTGGCCGAGGCGTACTACTACGTCCGGCACCCCGACCCGGCCGAGGTCGCCTCGATCTTCGACCGGATCGTCCAGGCCGCGGAAGGCGCCGCGCTCGGCACCGAAACCAGCGTCGAAGTCGAAGTCCTCCATGGTATCTACAACCTGCTGCCGAACGTCGCGCTGCAGGAGGCGATGCACGCCAACCTCGAGCGCGTGGGCGGGGTGCATTACGACGAGCGGGAGCGGACCTTCGCCGAGATCCTGCAGCGATCGCTTCCCGAGGACGCGCCCGCCATCGAGGCCGCGGCCACCGTCGAGCCCTTCTCGATCATGGACGGCGCGGGCTCGTGGTCCACGGACGTCGCGGACGTCAGCTGGGTGGTGCCGACGGCCGGCCTCAGCGCGGCGACCTGGGTACCGGGAACCGCGACCCACTCGTGGCAGGCGGTCGCAGCCGGCGGGACGTCCATCGGCGACAAGGGGATGGTCGTCGCGGCCAAGACGCTCGCCATGACGGCTGTCGATCTCCTGACGACTCCGACGCTGATCGAGCGGGCGAGTGCCGAGTACCGGGAGCGAATCCCGGAAGGGTGGACGTACGAGCCGCTCCTCGGCGACCGCGAACCTCCGCTCGACTACCGCGTCGGCAGCGACCCGACGGACGGGGGGCGGTAGGCCGAAGGCTGAGCGTGGTCCCGCCGGCTGGACCCCCGGGGCCGACACCCTCAGATTCGGAGTTCCTCCCGGATCTGGAGAAGCGACTTCATGCTCGACATCCTGACAGGGCCTTGGCCGTGGTACGTCGCGGGCCCGCTGATCGGGCTCGTGGTCCCGTTCGTCTATTGGTTCGGGGGCAAGAAGTGGGGCGTGTCCTCGTCGCTCCAGCATCTGTGCGCGGCCATGGTGCCCGCCGGCATCGAGTATTTCCGCTACGAATGGAAGCGGCGCGGAGCGTGGCACCTGGCGATGGCGAGCGGTATGGTCGCCGGCGGCTTCCTCGGCTGGCGCGTCCTCTCGAAACCGGATCACACGGTCGACATCTCCGCGACGACGGTGGCGACCCTCACGGAGCTCGGGGTGCGTGACTTCTCGGGGATGCTCCCCTCGGATCTCTTCAACCTCCAGGCGCTCGGAAGCTTCCCCGGGCTCGTTCTGATCGTCGGCGGGGGATTCCTGGTCGGCTTCGGGGCGCGCTACGCGAACGGATGCACGAGCGGCCACGCGATCTCGGGTCTCGCCAATCTCCAGCGCTCGTCGCTCGTAGCCGTGCTGGGCTTCTTCGCGGGCGGTCTGCTCGCGGCCCACGTCCTCCTTCCGTGGATCCTCTGACGCCGATGGCCACCTCCATCTCGACCCCGGATCGTCCGGGCGCGCCTGAAAAGCCCGGGACATCCGAGCCGCTCGTCGTCTACTTCCTGCTCGGCATCTACCTCGGCGTGATCTTCATCAAGTCCGAAGTGGCGTCCTGGTTCCGGATCCAGGAGATGTTCCACTTCGACGCGTTCCACATGTACGGCGTCATCGGCGCGGCGGTGGGCGTTGGCGCCCTCTCGGTGTTCGTGATGAAGCGGCGACGCTCCCGCACGGTGCGTGGCGAGGAGATCGTCTTTCCGTCCGGGTCGGAGATGGTCCCGACGAAGCAGCACGTGTTCGGCGGTCTGGCTTTCGGGTTGGGGTGGGGGTTGATCGGTGCTTGCCCGGGTCCGCTCTTCGCCCTGGTCGGGAGCGGAATTCCCGTGATGCTCGTCGGCCTGGTCTCGGCGCTGGCCGGCGCGTGGAGTTACGGCCTGCTGAAGCCGTACCTTCCGCATTGATTCCGCCCTGACCCTCCGACGCCGACGCTCCACCATGCCCGACCGCACGAAGCTTCCCATGCTCAACCGTCACAGCGCGACGGTCACCCAGGACCCGGCCCACGCCAGCGCCCAGGCCATGCTCTACGCGACGGGGCTGACTCGTGCGGACATGTCGAAGGCCCAGATCGGGATCGCCTCGATGTGGTGGGAGGGGAATCCGTGTAACATGCACCTTCTCGACCTCGCCGGAGCCGTCGCGGAGGGTGTCGCCGAAGCAGGGCTCCTCCCCATGCGCTTCAACACCATCGGGGTGAGTGACGGGATCTCGATGGGCACGGACGGCATGAGCTACTCGCTCCCGTCGCGCGACCTGATCGCCGACTCGATCGAGACCGTGATGCGTGCCCAGTGGTACGATGGCAACATCGGCATCCCCGGCTGCGACAAGAACATGCCCGGCACGTTGATGGCGATGGCCCGGGTCGACCGGCCGGCCATCATGGTCTACGGAGGCACCATCCGCGCCGGGAAGCTCGACGGCGAGGCCCTCGACATCGTCAGCGCCTTCGAGAGCTACGGAGCCCTCCTGTCGGGCAAGATCGACAAGAGCCGCTTCGAGGCCGTGGTGGCGCACGCGTGCCCTGGAGCGGGCGCGTGCGGCGGCATGTACACGGCGAACACCATGGCGAGCGCGGCGGAGGCCATGGGGATGACCCTTCCCTACAGCGCCTCCACGCCGGCCACGGATCCCGGGAAGCAGGAGGAGTGCAGAGCGGCGGGCGGAGCGCTCCGGCAGCTGCTCGAAAAAGGCATCACGCCCCGGACCATCATGACGCGCGCCGCGTTCGAGAACGCCATGGTGCTGGTGACCGCGCTGGGTGGGTCCACCAACGCCGTGCTGCATCTCATCGCCATCGCCAGAGCGGCGGGCGTGGAGCTCGGCCTCGACGACTTCCAGGCGGTCAGCGCCCGGGTCCCCTACCTGGCGGACCTCAAGCCGAGCGGCCGGTGGGTCATGGAGGACCTGCACAGGGTGGGCGGGGTGCCCGCCGTCCTGAAGCTCCTCCTCGAGCACGATCTGATCGACGGAGACTGCCTGACGGTCACCGGCCGCACCTTGGAGGAGAATCTCTCCGACCTACCCGGCCTGACAGCGGGACAGGAGATCGTCCGTCCCATCGACGACCCGATCAAGCCTACGGGACATCTGCGGATCCTACGCGGGAGCCTCGCCCCCGAGGGAGCGGTGGCGAAGATCACGGGAAAGGAGGGACTCCGTTTCTCGGGCCCCGCTCGCATCTACGACCGGGAGGAGGCCGCGCTGGAGGGGCTTCGGCGTGGCGACGTCCAGCCGGGAGACGTCGTCGTGATCCGGTACGAGGGACCCCGCGGCGGACCGGGGATGCCGGAGATGCTCACCATTACCTCGGCCATCGTCGGCGCGGGTCTCGGCGGGTCGGTCGCGCTGGTGACGGACGGGCGGTTCTCGGGGGGCAGCCACGGCTTCGTGGTGGGACATGTGACGCCGGAAGCCCAGTCGGGCGGCCCGATCGCCCTGGTGCAGGACGGCGACACCATCACCATCGACGCCGAAGCGGATCGCATCGAATGGGCCGTGGACGAGTCGGTGCGCTCCGAACGTCGCGTCGCGTGGTCGGAGCCGCCGCTGCCGGTCACGCACGGCGTGCTCCGTAGATACGTCCGCACGGTGTCATCGGCGTCCCTCGGATGCGTGACGGACACGTGACCGCGACCCAGCTACCGGGCACCCGCCCGTGAAGGCCGCCGTGATCGGAGCCGGCGGGCTCGGAAGCTATGTGGCGGCGACCCTCGTCCGGGCCGGCCACGACGTCTCCCTCGTGGTGAGGGGAGCGCACGGGGATGCCGTGCGGGATCGGGGAATCCGGGTCGATGCCCCGGATGGATCGTTCGTCGCGCACCCCGCCTGCGTCGAGCCGAACGGCGGCCTGGGCGCGGTCGACGTCGCATTCGTGGCGGTGAAGGCCTACTCCCTGGGAGAAGTCTCGGAGCGGCTGGCCGCGCTTGCCGCTGAGGGCGCGGTCGTCGTGCCACTCCTGAACGGGGTCGACGTGTCGAAGCGGCTCGTCGCATCCGGCGTGGCCCCCGACGCGCTGGTGGACGGGGTGGCATATCTCACGGCGTTCCGGACCGGCCCGGGCAGGATCGAGCGGAAGGGAGAGCATCAACGCCTGATCGTGGGATCCTCGACGGGTGCCGCCCCGCAGGCCATCGAGCGGGTACGGGCGCTCTTCGAGGAGACGCCGGTGGAGATCGAAATCGCCGATGACATCCGGGTAGCGCTCTGGCAGAAGATGGCCGTAGTCTGTTCGCTGGCGATGATCTGCGGCATGACCGGATCGGCCCTGGGTCCCATTCGCGCGCATCCGTTCGGCGCCTCGCTACAGAGGCGCGCCATCGCCGAGGTGCTCGCGGTCGGACGCGCGACGGGCGTGCCGCTCCCCGCCGACGTCGAAGCCCGCGTAGGCGCTACACTCGACGGATTTCCGGGCGACTTCTATCCGAGCGTGCTCCATGACCTCAGGAGCGGGCGGCGGACAGAGATGGACGACCTGGCCGGCGTAGTCGCCCGAACGGGACGGGCGCACGGGGCCGAGGCACCCCTCGCGGAGGCCGCGACCTGCGTGGTCGCGCTCGTGGAAGACGAGGCGGGCCGGAAAAAGAGCGACCCCGGATGAGAACTCATCCGGGGCCGACCCATCGCGACGCTCCGCGCCTTCCACCCGACACAACCCAACCCCTTTTCGGAGCGCGTCACGTAACCCTTCTCCCTGTACGACGAGAGTCGGGCCAAAAAGGTTGCAGCGCTCCGGCAACCCGAGCGCCCCTCTCGGTGTAGAGCCCGTCGACACCCACCTGTTACCGTTCAGCTTCTGAACCTCATTGCAGATCGTGGAGCTCCCGTTGACATCTCAGCAATCGCGCATCGTACTGGGCCTCGTACTCGCCGCCGCCGCCGGTCCGACGGTCAGCCCCCTGCTCGCCCAGGACGAGGTTCCGACCGGGCTCGCCCGGCTCGAGATGGAACGTTCCCGGCAGTGTGTGCCGGTACTCGCACGGCTCGACGCCCTGGAGGGACAGCTCGAGCCGCTGGCCGTGCGCTCACAGCGCATGATCGCGCTGGCCAACGCCATCGCGCTCGAGGACCGGAGCACAGCCGAACCCTTCGATACGGCGGACGCTCTGGAAGCCGAGGTCGCCGCCTGGTTCGATCGGGATCTGGAGCTCGCGACGGCCTTCATCGAGACCGAGGACGAAGCCCTCGTGGCGGAGCGCGATCAGGCCAGACAAGCCATCAAGGAGGCGGTCTCCGGCGCCCTGGCCGACGTGCAGGCGGAGGCGGACTCCATCATCACCTCGGCCGGAAGCCTCACGACCTCGGTCGGCGGATGCGACGGCGCGATCCTCGTGAGGCCCGCCGTGCTCGAAGCCTGTGAGGGCGTGGAGAGCCCGGTGTGCGAGCCCGCGCGGAATGGTGGAACCGACAGCCCATACCGATTCGTCGATGACGTTGCCGATCTGTGGCAGGTGGAGGAAGTTCGACCCTGGACCAGTCCGTCCCCGCTCGGCGTGGCCCCGGACGGACAGATCGGCGGCGCCCGCACCGTGGGATACGCCCGCAACGGCAACGTCACGCTGACCGTCGCGTTCTCTCCTCTGCTGGGGAGCCGGGACGAGTTCACGCCTGAGCAGCTCGAACGGTTCCAGGCCATTGTCGATTCAGCCGGGTTCGCGTTCGAGCACCCCTCGGTGGCGTTCGTTCCGGCTCTCGCGCTGCGTGCGTCCGTCCCGGAGCCGCTCGCCGGCGAGACCCTGTACGTGCTCCACTTCGACAGCCCCGACAACGCCGACCCCCTGTGGACCGGCGAGGCGGGCACCGGCACCGTCGTTGAGGCGACCTTCCCGGTCGCGCCGAGACACCTCGGACGTCTCGCGGCCGGTCATCCGCTCAGCTTCACGGCCGTCGCCGAGGACGAAGGTGACGCAGGAAGTGGGGAGGCCGTCTACAGCATGCAGTTCACGCCTCTGAATCAGTCGCCCGCGACATCGGCGCTCATGGGCTACATGTCGGAGCAACTCTCGGCCGACGTGCAGCAGCTCGTACCGGTCGGAGGTCGCTGACGCCAACCGGCTCCGTCAGTGCACGATGTTGCGGGTCCGCAGATGTGACGTGACGGCACCGACCAGCAAGGGCCGGATGCGGTAGCGTGAGGCGCGCTCGATTTCCGACTCCCGGACCGCTCGGGACCCGGCCGGAGCGAGTTCCTCGATGAGTCGCCGATTCTGCAACGCCTCGAACACCTGGTAGCTCTCCTGGCGTGGCAGGCGGAACACCGCTCTATGCTCGTCGAGCGTCAGCGTCCGGTGTTCGAGAAGGGCCTTGAGCGTGAAGTTCTGACTCGTATCCAGCGCGTCGAGAACGGCGAAGTCGGGCCGGACCAGAGGCCGCATGGACACCGCACCCTCCTCGCTCTCGAAGTCGGCCGCGAGCAGCCAGTGGAAGAGAGCCAGCTTCACGTTGCCATCGGAGATCCGGTGGAGCTGCTCGAAGAAGTCATCCTCGAGGAGACGCTGGTGACCCTCCGTGCCTCTCAGGCGGCGTAGACGGCGACGCAGGAGCGCACGACCCTCCCTCGGCTCCGCGAACCGCAGCCTGAGCCCGCTCCGCCGATGCCGCTGCAGGACGGTCTCCTTGAGGCGGTCGACAGAGAGCGCTCCCAGCAAGAGGTCGTCGACCTGGGCGACTGCAATGGGCTCCGCCTTGGCCATGAGCTGCCACGCCGGCTGTCCCACCCCCGCCAGCCAGAACGTCCGCGGCTCGGTCTCCGACATAAGCGTGAGCAGCCGTTCCAGCGGATCCGTGCCCCCCGGCACCCGCAGATAGAGGTGCTCCAGGCCGTCCAGGATGATCACGTGGGGCACGGCGTCGGGGGATGCCGCGAGGATGTGCGCAGCCAAACCGTCCATGGTATCGGCCTCATCCACCCCGAGCGCACGGGCCAACTTGCCCACGAGCTCGGCCTCGCTCCGCAGGCGGTCGGGCACCTCGAGCCGGGCGATGGACGCTCCGTGCTCGGTGAACATTGCCTCGCATCCATTGAGGAAGCTGGTGACGCCGGCACCCGGGTATCCTCTCACGACGAGCGGCACCTCGTCTTCCTCCCGCCAGCGTCGCCACCGCGTCAGGACCTCGGCGAGTTCCGCGGTGCGCCCGACCAGGAACGTCGGGTCCTGGACGGGCTCCAGCGAGAACAGCCTCTGGTAGACCAGGGGGACGTGCTTTGGCCCGGAGTCCCCATGCGCGAACGCTCTGACGGTGCGTGCGGCCTGACGGCCCGATACGGACGCCGTGTCGCCCAGGAGCGACGTCACGGAGCTGTGGAGGCGCCGCGCCGATCGGCGGGTCCGCAGTTGCCGGAAGCGTAGCGAGCGGCGGATCCGGCGGAGCGTGGGGCCGAGACGGTCGGTCCCGCGCAGCCAGGCATCGACGATTCTGGAACGTGCCTGGAGCAACTGGCTCTGCATGCGCCCAGCGCCAAGACGTTCGAGCAGCCCGCCCGCTCCGGTCGCCATCTCGGTGTCGATGCGCTTCGTCGCCGACGCGACGGCGCCTTCGAGTCGTTCGGGGACGTCCCTCAAGACGCCCGCGGACCGCTCCAGCGCCTCGACCGCGAGACGTCCCGCTCGCTCTCCCGGATCATCGCCGGGTTCGTCACCCGCGCTGGCTCCCGACGCCCTGGTCGATCCCGTCGCCTCGGAGGACCCGCCCTCCAACTCGCCCTGCGCGGCCTCGAACGCGAACTGAATGACGTCGGGCAGCTCCATCACCGCGGCCCTCGCCGAAGCCACCGACGGCACGAGATCGAGCGTGACCTTTCGGATGCGCTCCACGCGCATGGCGTCGAGGGACTGACGCGCGCGTTCCAGGAACGGCACGCTTCGGGTGTCCTCCGGGCGGGTGGCGGTCGGCATGCGGTCGTCGAGTCGATGGAGCACGAGCGTTTCCGGCGCCTGACGCACGATGCTCTGGAGCGCATCGACCGTGTCGCCGGCCGCGCGCTCGAGCTCCCCCGACACCGCGGCCGGCTCCGGCAGCGAGGCTACTGCTCGGACGATCACCTCGTCCGCCGCCCGTCTCAGCTCCGTCAGGACGTCCGGGGTCGCCGCCCCCTCCACCCGGCTCCGCGCATCACCCGCGAGCTCGTCGAGGGCGTCCCCGATCGCGCCGAGTCCGCGCAACGGCTCAAGCACGATCTCCCGAGTGCGAGCCGCCAGGCGATCCAACACGGCCGTGCTCCCGAGCAGCAGCTCGAGGAACGCCCGGTACATCGCGAGCCGCTGGGCCGCCTGGTGGTCCCACGCCTGCAGGGCTTCGGCGGCGCGTTCCAACTCCCGCAGCTCGGGAGGGTGAGGGGCCGGGTCAGGCGGCGACCAGACGAGGCTGCCGACGACCCTCAGATCGGAGCTCAGCGCCGAGGCGGCGAGCTCCGTGCGCTCGGCCGCCTGCTCCCGGGCCTTTTCGGCAGGAGGGTTTTCGGAGAGGCCGACGAGCTCCGCCTCGAGCGCCTCCGCGGCGGCGCTCAATCGAAGCCACGCGTCGTCCGTCGCCGGTCGTGCGTCTTCCCCCTCACCCTCCTTGACTTCTTCCACCTCCACGGGGTCTGGAGGGGCCTCCGCATCTGGCGCCTGCGTGAGCACCGGAAGCGCTTCGGCCGCCCATGTGGTGCAGGCTCGCTCGAGCCGGGCAACCCAACGAGCCCAGTCCCAGGCCGCCTCGGAGGCGAACCGACTCGCCGTCGGCGCCATCCGCGCGTAGAGATGGTGGATCGCGACGGCGCGAACGGACGCGGTACGTGATCCGTCGGCGCGGCGTGCCGGACTGATCATCCGAGCGACGGCCTTCCGCATCCGTCGACTGAGCTTGTCGGTCGGCAGCGGCTCGAGCGCGCCGCTGCCCCAGCGCACATCCACTCTGAACTCGAGGGAGCGGGACGCCTCGAGCGCCGCGGCGAAAGCGGCCCGGATGTCCCGCACGGGGAGATGCGCCGGCTTGTGATGCTCGAGCGCCATCTCCAGCGTCGGAAGGACTCGGTCCGCGCAGCCGTGTCGATACCGACGGATGCACTCGGAACGCGCCTCGACTTCCTCGGGCGGCCGTTCCCCGAGGCCTGCCTCAGCCCGCAGAGACCGATGCGCTTCGATGGCCTCGCTCAGGGCGCTCAGGATCGTGTCCTCGGCGCTCGACGACGATCCGCTCCAGACCTCCACGAACGGGCGGTGGCTCGCGGCGACCACGACCTCCAATGCCTGCTCCGGCTCCATGGGCGCCGAAGTCCGAACGGTCGAGTCAGTCTCGGTCAACGGAGTCATCTCCCGTGGCGACGGCGTCAGAGGTCGGTGCAGATCCGCCGGGTTCGTCGGGCGGGCTCCACGTCGGCGGACGCCGCTCACCGCCCATCATCCCGGCGGCCCGGAAGCCGGCACGCGCCCGCTCCGTGACGTCACTTTCGAAGAGGAACTCGTGCCTCGGATCGAGGACGTAGGCCTTCACGCGTACTCGCGTGAAGACCGACCGGTGTAGCTCGTCGCGGATCAGCACCACGATCGGCTTGTTCAGGTAGACGTACCGGGACCCGACGGCGGCTTCGAACGCGATCCGCTTCGCACGTTCCTCGTCCACGTCCCCGGGGAGATAGAGGTCGGTGACGACCTGACAGTTCAGCTCGCCCGCGTTGGCGTTCGCGACTTGCTGGTCCACGACCTGCGCGTTCGGCACGCTCACGAGGTTGTCGTCCGGGGTCACGATGCGGGTGGATCTCAGGCCGATGGAGGTCACCTCGCCGTAGGTCTCGCCAACCCTGATTTTGTCGCCGACCTGAAAGGGCTGATCGAATACGAGGATGATTCCCCCGAAGAGGTTCTTGAGCAGGTCCTGAGCGGCGAAACCCACCGCGACGCCCAGGGCGGCCGCACCGGCGACGATGCCCTGGGCATCGACCTGGAAGATGACGCGGACGATCAGATAGCCGGCGAAGAGCCAGAGCACGATGCGGACGATCGGCACCAGCCCCTTGAAGAACAGACGTCGCTTCGCACTCCGCTCGCTCAGCTGGTCGAGGACCCAAGCGACGAGCCGAACGAGATAGTTGAAGAGGAACACGACGACGATCGACCAGAGCACGCCCACGCCGAAGTTGCGAACCTGGTCACGGGCCTCCCCGAGCACCTCACCGGTCTGCATACCGCGGGCGACCGAGTCGACGACCTCGGTCGTGGATGACACGAGCGACGCGAGGGAATCGAGCCGGGCCTGGGTCTGCACCTGCGCCGCGATGAGCACGTCGAGCCGGTCCTCGACGCTCACCGACTCCTGCGCCGTGGGCAGCAACGGGGCCGGCCCCAGAGGAGGCTCGGCGTCGCCCACGAGCGCCGAGTCGGCCGTATCCCCACCCTCCGCCGTATCCGAGGCGACGCCTACGGAATCGGTATCCGTGGACAGCGTATCGGCCAGGTCGGACGTCGTCTCGCCTCCGCCCCCCGGCCAATCGCAGGCCTGGGCCGATAGCGAGAGGAAGACGAGGAGCGTGGCCGCGAACAGGGGGAGGGGTCGCATCGCGTAATATTGCCAACCCCGGCATACGGCTGCAAACCCGCGGGCACCGCGTGGC
Source organism: Gemmatimonadota bacterium (assembly GCA_040904945.1). Classification (GTDB taxonomy): domain Bacteria; phylum Gemmatimonadota; class Gemmatimonadetes; order Longimicrobiales; family Gaopeijiaceae; genus JAWLHJ01. Next base: position 5,500 of record JBBDSM010000147.1, on the reverse strand, counting down.
CACCTGCCTCTGGGCGTGACGATCCGTTCCGGGCACACCGGGGCACTCCATTTCAGTCATGGCATACGCTCATCGAGGCCCCGCCCAGACGCCCGGCTCACGGTACCTGAGACACTTCCCGGCCTGATACTCCCGCTCGCCGCACTCCTGGTCCTCCCGGCCCCGGTCGCACCACAGGCGCCAGTCGCGACGACGGTCCGCGAGCAGATCCGCGAGCGCATCGAGGTCTTCCAAGCCGTGGGTCACATGTCGGCCGCCGGGCGGGCTGTTCTGGCAAGGGCCGCCCTCCCTCGCTTCTATGAAGAGAGGGCCTTCGAGCCGATCTGGATGGCGCCCGCATCGGCCCGGCTGCGTGAGCTGACGACCGCGATCCGGGCGTCGGAGAGACACGGACTCGACCCCGAGGCCTATCATCTTTCCGCGATCGACTCCCTCACGCGGCGGGTCATGCAGCGACGCGACGCCGAAACGGCCGCCGATCTGGAGCTTCTGGCCACCGACGCGTTCCTCCTGCTGGGCTCACACCTCCTGCACGGGCGGGTGAATCCCGAGACCATCGACCCGGAGTGGATCGCGAACCGACGGAGCGCGAGGCTCGACACGATCCTCGCCCGAGCTGTCAACGGCTCCGGAATCGCGGACGGGCTGAATGGGCTCGCCCCGCAACAGGAACGCTACCGGCGCATGCTCGATGCCGCGCAAACCCTGCGCGCTCTGGTTGCCCGGGGCGGATGGCCCCTCGTACCGGAAGGCGAGCGGCTTGAGATCGATAGCGCAGGTCCGCGAGTTCTCGCGCTGCGGCGACGGCTGGGGGTCGGAGGTGATGCCGGGGGCGGCGAGGACGGGGGACGGGCCGAGCCTCTCCAGTTCGATCAGGGCCTCGCCGCGGCAGTACGCCGCTTCCAGCAACGGCACGGCCTCGAGCCCGACGGGGTCGTCGGACGAGCCACCCTCGCAGCCCTCAACGTCCCGGCGAACGCACGGCTCCGACAGATCGAGATCAATCTCGAGCGGTGGCGGTGGCTGCCCGCGGATCTGGGAGATCGCCACATCGAGGTCAATCTTCCCGGCTTCGACGTCCGCGTGGTGGAACAGGGATCGGTCGTGGCTCGACACCGGGCCGTATTCGGTCGCCCCTTCCGGGCGACCCCCATGTTCAGCGGCTCCATGACCTATCTCGTGCTCGCTCCCTACTGGCACGTCCCCCCACCATCGCGGCGGTCGACAAGTTTCCGCTGATCAAGCAGGACCCGGGGATCATCGCGCGGGACCGCATGACCCTGCTGGAGCTCGGGACCGACACGCCGGTGGACCCGGCGACGGTGGACTGGGCCTCGATGACCGGAGCAGACTTCAATCGGCGATATCGCCTTCGGCAAGATCCCGGGCCGTTCAACGCGCTCGGGAACGTGAAGTTCATGTTTCCCAACCGGCACAACGTGTATCTGCATGACACCCCCTTGAGCGGACCGTGCCCCTCGGGACGGCCGTGCCGGTCCACCTGCTGTACTGGACCGCGTGGGCGGGGGACGATGGCACGCTTCATTTCAGGGATGACATCTACGACCGAGACAACGTGGTGTGGCTCGCCCTGACGGCCCCTCCGCCCGTGGAGTGACGGGGCCCCGCCCATCCGGCGAGCGACCCGTCAGCGGATCGTGGGCCCGCCCGTGCGGTCGTCCACCACGAAGCGACCGCGCGCCGGCATCTGCACGGCCGGAAGCGTTTCTCGGCTCATGATGGCGTCTTCCGCCACGATCTCGTTCCTGTAGAGCAGGTACGCGATCACCGCATACGTCTCGTCGGCGGTCAGGCTCCCCGGCGTGAGCTGAGGCATGGCCCGGCGGATGTAGTCGTACAGCGTCGTCGCATAGGGCCAGTAGTTTCCGATGCCGCGATTGACCGGCCACTGCTCCCATGGGTCGGTCGCCACCAGGCGGTCGTACGGGCCCTCGGTGCCCGTGAGGCCATGACACGCGATGCACTGCGTCATGTACACCTGCTCCCCCTCCTCTACGGACCCACTCCCGTCCGGGAGTCCCTCGCCGTCGGGCTTCACGTCGATATCCCAGAGCGCGACGCGTGCCTGGGACGCCTCGGTCCCGAACGAGAAGCGCTGCGGGGCATCCTGCGGGAGGGTGTAGCCGCCGCCGGCGGCCACGGCGGACGCGTCCGCATCTTGTCCGCCGCCCGCGTCCGCCCCACCCCCGCAGCCGGCCACGAGTCCTGCAGCCAACCCCAAGGCGACGAGCTTCCTCGCGGACCGCATCATACGAGCTCTCCCAAGCCGAAGGTCACCGCCCCGTCCCCGGCGACCCGCCAGGCACGTTGGTGGTTCTGGTGGTACGACGTCCGCTCGCCTCTGGCCTCCCAGAGCTCGTGGACGGTCGGCTGCACGTAGCCCGTCTCGTCGGTCGCCCGGCTCAGGATCACGGTCTCGCGCCCGTCCCAGTTCCACAGATGTCGGAAACGGACCGTCGCAAGCGGCAAGACCGGCTGCTGCAACTCGGCATCCACCCAACGCCTCCCGCCGTCGGTGCTGACCTCCACGCGGGTGATCCGGCCGCGGCCTGTCCAGGCCAATCCCTTGATCTCCCACCATCCCCGGTCGGGTAGCACGTACGGGTACGACGGGAAGGTGATCACGGACTTGGCGTCCATGACGAAGCTGAACTGGCGGGCCGTCCCGTCTCCCAACGGATCCGTGTACTTCGAGGTCTCCTCGCGCGTCATGGTCGGCCGGTCCGTCACCTCGATCCGGCGCAGCCACTTCACCTGCGTGTTCCCTTCCCACCCCGGGAGCATGAGCCGCAGCGGATATCCCTGCTCCGGCCGGATGGCCTCGCCATTCTGTCCGTATGCGAGGAGCGCGTCGTCCATCCCCTTCTCGATGGGGACACTGCGGCTCAGCCCGGCGGCATCCGACCCTTCCGCGAGCAGCCAGCTCGCTCCGGATCGCACGCCGACTTCTCGCAGCACCCACGCCAGGGGCACGCCCGTCCATTCGCTCGTGCTGATGAGGCCGTCGATCTGCTGCACGGTGATGTCTGTGGGCATCCGGTCGCGGCTGTAGATGCCGCCCCCGTTGCCGGAGCACTCGATGAAGTGGATCCGGGAGATCGACGGGTAGCGCATGAGGTCCGCCATCCGGAAGACCATGGGCCGGTCCACCATCCCATGGATCAGGAGCTCGTGATCTTCGAGACGGATGTCCGGCACGCCCGCGTGGTGCCGCTCGAAGTGCAGGTCGGAAGGGGTGATGATGCCGTGGAAGTCCTGGAGGGGGCTTCGGGACGAGCTGGACAGCTCTTCGGCGCGCAGGTAGCGCGTCGGGCGCTCGCCCGGAGCGCGGGATCCGACCTCGGAGACGATACGGCCCGGAACCTTCATCGGGTCCGGCCGACCGGTCGACCTCGTGGCTTGGGCGGTCTGCGCAGGCGAGGGCGTCTGACCCACATCGAGCGGAGCCTCCGAGGCGTCCAGGCGGAGCGCGTCCGCCTGGGTCTTGAGCAGCCCCGCCGCGATGAGCCCCGAGGTCGTGGTCAACCAGGCACGGCGAGAGAGCGGCGATCCATCGATCGGCGGCATACCTTACATCCTCCGGAGCGGTTCGTTGGCGAGGACAACCTGGGCCGCCGGCCTCCGTCCTGCCAGGGGTACGTTGTCCGCTGGACTTGGCCCGGATGGCGACGCAGATTGGCGATACGTAGTCGTGCACCAACCCGCCCGTCCGAAGGAGGCGTCGATGTTCCGCCAGAAGCTCGCGCTCTACATGGCCCTCATGCTCGCGACCCCGGTCCTGCTCACCGCGCAGGACCACGGCATGGGAGCCGGAAGCATGGAGGCGTCGCTTCCCGAAAGCTTCTCGGAGCCGATGCCACTCCACCACGACGGCAAGGGGCTCGGTCTGTTCACCCGTCCGATCACGACCGGCTCGACGGAGGCGCAACGCTACTTCGACCAGGGCATCCAGCTGATGTACGCCTTCGACGTCACCGGAGCGGCCCGGTCGTTCCGCGAGGCCTGGAAGATCGATCCGACCTGCGCCATGTGCTACTTCGGCGAAGCCTGGTCGTGGGGCTCATACCTGAACGGCCCCATGACGGCCATGGACGCGCCGCGCGCGCACGCGGCGATTTCGAAGGCCATGGATCTCGCGCCCGGCAACACCACCGAGGTCGAACGGGCGCTCATCGAGGCGATGGCCGAGCGGTACGAGCCCGAGCACGACACCGATCGCCGACGCGAGCTGGACGAGCGGTGGGCGGAGGCCGCGAATGACGTCTATGAGCGCTTCCCGAGCGATCTCGACGCCGGCTTCCTCGCGGGCGAAGCGCTCATGCTCCTCCAGCCCCGCCGCGGGCTCTGGGACATCGAGAATCCGGAGGTCCAGCAGATCCACCGCGTGCTCGAGTCGGTGCTCGAACAGGACATCGAGCATCCGGGCGCCTGCCACCTGTACATCCACGCCACCGAGCCCACCCAGCGGCCCGGAAAAGCGGAGGCATGCGCGGCCTTCCTGGGAAGCGCGATCCCGGGAGCGAGCCACATCCAGCACATGCCGTCACACACCTGGAACCGGGTGGGGCGGTGGGGCGACGCGGTGCGCGCGAACATCGACGCCTGGCACTCGGACCTGAAGGCGGCGCGTGGGGAAGGCTTCGCCATCTACCCGTCCCACAACCTGCACATGCTCCTCTTCGCCGCGTCGAACGACGGTCAGGGCGCCGTGGCCATCCAGGCCGGCAAGGACTACGGCGACCTCATGGAGGGCGGGAGCTTCTACCACGCGCTGACGCTGCTCCGCTTCGGACGCTTCGATGAGATCCTCGAGCTGCGCGATCCACCGGAGAACCTCGTGTTCCGGGGGCTCTGGGACTTCTCCAAGGGATACGCCCACCTTCGCACCGGCGACGAGGGCACCGCGCGTTGGTACCTGCACCGCATCGAGACCGCCATCGCCGAGGCGCCCGACGGCGCGAACTTCCGCGGCCATAGCGCCGAGCAGCTCCTCGGCGTGGTCGGCGCCATCCTCGAAGGGGAGATCCTCCGCGCCAACGCTGAGCTCGATGCCGCCATCGAGGTGCTCTCTGCTGGGGCCGACCTCGAGGACACCATCCGCTACGACGAGCCCGAGCCGCTCAACTTCTCCATTCGGCACTGGCTGGGAGACGCCCTGAACGAAGCCGGTCGTCACGCCGAGGCCGAGCAGGTGTTCGAGACCGAGCTGGAGGACCATCCGAACAACGGCTGGTCGCTGTTTGGCCTCGAGGAAGCGCTGAGGGCCCAGGGGAAGGAGGCCGAGGCCGACCGGGTGCACGCGCGCTTCGTGGACGCGTGGGCGCGCTCGGACAGCTACATCTGGGCGCCGGTGTTCTGATGGGCGCCGCTGTTCTGACCGTCCGGCGTGGCGGCGCTCCCCGCGTCGCCACGCTCTCGGGTCAGGCTAGTGTAGTGTGGCCGAAGTCTCTTGAGTAACGAGAGTGCCGAAGCGCTCCGC
>JBBDSM010000146.1:0-20427 GCA_040904945.1 Gemmatimonadota bacterium | reverse complement strand
CCGAGCGAGCGGGCCTGCTGGGCGCCGGCGGTTCCGGTGACCACGAGGGCGTCGAGCTCGACGGCTCGCGGCTCCATGCGGATGACCAGATCGGTCGTTCCCGCGGCGACTTCGCCGGTCCATGGTGTGTAGCCGAGCATGAGCGCCTCGACGGTGACCGTGGACTGGCTGAGGCCGCGGATTACGAACGTTCCGTTGGCTTGCGTCAGGGCGCCGAGCCCGGTGCCCTGAACCGAAACCTGCACGCCGGAGAGCGGCTGGTTCGTGTTCGCGTCGAGGACGCGTCCTCCGATCTGGTCCTGAGCGGCCGCGGGGGCTGCCCAGATCGCGAGAGCGAAGAGCAGAGCGGCGACCGAGGTCGGTCGGTGCGCTCGGTTCCCGGGTGCGGCCCTGCCGCAGGGCCTGCGGGTGCCCGGTGATGGGTTCGAACGACGGGAGGACATGGGTGCCGACTCCTATGGCGGGGTACGTACGAGGCCGGTCCTCACGACCGGCGATCACCAGGTTTCCGTCCGCATCGGGGGGAGGGTGGGAGGAAGCCCCGGTGGCATGCTTCACGATACGGTCACGCTCTCGGTCCCGCAAATTCTGACCGATCAGGCTTGAATGGCTGGGATTGGAGGATCCCGTGTCGCCTGTTCCCTGGCCAGTCGGCGGTCGGTTCTCCAGGTTGCCGTCGAGCCGGCCAGCGCGTGCCGGTCGTCGTCCCGAGACAGAGAGGCAGCCATGATCGTCCGCCCGTTCCACCAAATCCTCATTCTGGCAACCGGTCTTCTGGCCGCAGGATGCGCGCCCTCCGATGACGCCGGCCTGGACGGGATCACGGAGGACGAGATTCTCGCTGCGGAGGAGATCCTCGGGCTCACCTTCACTCCGGAGGAACGGTCGCAGATGCTCGAGCGTCAGCAGTTCTTCCAGGATCTCTCGGCGCTGCGGGAGAGCTACGGCGAGATTCGGGCGGCCGCTCCCGACCAGTCGGTCATGCCCGCCATCAGCTTCGTGCCCGGGCCGTTGTCCTGGGAGCTGCCCGCGCGGGATGAGGGACCTTTGTGGAGCCCGCTCCCGACGGTCACCCGCCCCGAGCCATTGGAGAAAGCGGCGTACTGGTCGATCGCCGAGCTGGGGGCGCTGCTGCGGACCGGGCAGGCCACATCGGTAGAGCTCACCCGCATGTATCTGGACCGGATCGAGCAGCACGATCGGAGTCTCGAGCTGGTGGTGACCCTGCTCGAAGACGAGGCGCTCGCCCAGGCTGCGACGGCCGACGCCGAGCTGGCGGCCGGCACCGATCGGGGGCCGCTCCACGGGATCCCCTACGTGCTCAAGGACCTCTTCGCCCTCGAGGGATATCCGACGACCTGGGGCGTCTGGCCGGCGGGTTTCGAGGAGATGGAAGGGTCGGCCACGGTGGCGACGGAGCTGGCCGAAGCGGGTGCCGTGCTCCTCGCCAAGGTGAGCCTCGGCGCCCTGGCATGGGGCGACGTCTGGTTCGGGGGACGCACGCGGAACCCCTGGAATCTGGAGGAGGGCTCGAGCGGGTCGTCCGCGGGCTCGGCGGCGTCCGTGTCGGCAGGACTCGCCCCGTTCGGCATCGGGACCGAGACCTGGGGATCCATCGTGTCGCCGTCGGCGACCACCGGCGTCACCGGGCTCCGGCCCACGTTCGGCCGGGTGAGTCGCGCCGGCGCCATGGCGGTGAGCTGGTCGATGGACAAAGTGGGGCCGATCTGCCGGTTCGCGGAGGACTGCGGCATGGTGCTCGACGCGATGCGGGGAGCGGACGGCATCGATCCGAGCGCAGTCGACGCGCCATTCAACTACGAGGCCGGCGTGGACTGGTCGGCGATCACGGTCGGCTACGTGGACGACGACTTCGAGGGAGAAGGATCGGACGTGGCCCTCGACCTCGAGACGCTCGAGGTCCTGCGTGCGCTCGGCGCCAGCCTCGTGCCCATCGACCTGCCCGAACGGCCCATCGGACCGCTCAGCCTCATCCTCGGTGCGGAGGCGGCCGCGTCGTTCGACCGGATCACGCTCTCGAACCGGGACGACGAGCTCCCGCGCCAGGTGGTCGACGCCTGGCCGAACGTGCTGCGGAGCGCTCGGCTGATTCCCGCCGCGGAGTACATCCAGGCGAACCGTATACGCACCCTGCTCGGCAGGGACATGCGCGACCTCTTCGCCGAGGTGGACGTCTACGTGGCGCCGTCGGGGCGTGGGGACAGCTCGCTCCTGACGAACCTCACCGGCCACCCGGCGATCGCGGTACCGAACGGCATGCGCGACCCGGACTCGCCGAACAGCATCACGTTCATGGGGCGGCTCTACGACGAGGCGACGCTGCTCGGGGTCGCGCGCGCCTATCAGGAGGCCACCGACTTCCATCTCCTGCGCCCACCGTTGTTCGTGCCGTGAGCGAGTAGGCCTCGGTGGGGGCGCGTCGGTGACCCCGTGACGTCAGAGTGATCATCCGGGCCGTCTCCAGGGTATCGGGTTCGAACCTATCGCACGCGCGCCACACGGCGGCTCGCGTCCCACCTCCGATGGCTTGAGCGCGTGACCCGATGACGGACCGCATCATGAGGAGGCTCGTGAGGAGCCTCGCCCGCGGCGTCTTACTGGTGCTGGCGTCCGGGATGGCCGCACCGGTCGTGGCTCAGACCGGTACAGTCGAGGTCGGTACCGTCCAGGGACGTGTCCACGACGGCGAGGGCGCGGCAGTGTCGGGCGCGGTCGTGCGAATCGAGTCCGCGGGCGGGGCTACGCGCTCGGTCGGAACCGGGCCGCTGGGCTCGTTCCGTGTCAGCCCGCTGGAGCCGGGGACCTACGAAGTCGCGGTGGTGGCCCTCGGCTTTGCCGCTTACGAGGAGACGTTGACGCTGGTATCCGGCGAGACGATCGACCTCGACGTCACGCTCGAGGCCCGGGCGATCGAGCTGGAAGGAATCTCCGTCGAGGCGGAGCGGAGCCGCGAGCGCGTGCGCTTCGAGGAGATCGCCGGGGTGACCGTCCGCGAGATGGAGCTCGTCGACCTCCAGTTCGTGCCCGGCGTGGGGGAGACGGACCCGATCCGGGCCATCGAGGTCTTGCCCGGCGTGGTTTCGACGTCGGACTTCAGCGCGTCGTTCAACGTGCGGGGCGGCTCGCAGGACCAGAACCTCGTATTGCTCGACGGCGTGCCGATCTTCAGCCCGTTCCACCTCGGAGGCCTCTTCTCGGTCTTCAACGCCGATATGATCGACCGCGTCGAGCTGCTTTCCGGAGGCTTCGGGGCCGAGCACGGCGGGCGGGTCTCGTCGGTGCTACGCATCGAGAGCGAAGCGGGCGACGGCGATACCGGCGTCGACGCGGGTATCTCTCTGCTTGCGAGCCGCGCCGCGGTCGGTGGCGCCTTCCCCGCGGCGGTGGCCGACGCGCTCGGGCAGTCGACACTGCGCTTCCGCGCGTCGGCCCGTCGATCGTATTTCGACGTCCTCTTCAAGCCCCTCTTCGATTTCCCCTATCACCTGACCGACTTTCAGGCGGTCGTCGAAGGATGGTCGCCAGGGGGCAACAAGCTCACGGTGACGGCCTACAGCGGGCGGGACGTCCTCGATCTCACGCGGCTCGAAGCCGATGACTTCCCGCTTCGCATCGATTGGGACTGGGGCAACGACCTCGTCGGGCTGCGTTGGACGCATCCCCGGCGTGGCGGTGGATCGCTCGACGTGAAGGCGAATGTCAGCCGCTTCCGGACGGGCCTGGCCTTCCCCGACTTTTCGGACACGAACCTCCAGAGCGGCATTTCGCAGATGCAGCTCCGCGCGGACCTGGAGACCAGACCGTCTGCGGCATGGCGGGTCTCCGTGGGAGCCGGCGTGGAGCGGATGGCGTACGACAACGTGTTCGCCACAGGAGGGACGCGCTTCGCCGGTGGGGACGGCACGGGGACCTTGCTCGGCACACACGCTCAGGCATCCTGGACCCGTCCCGGCCAGTGGCTTCTCGAGGCCGGAGTCCGCGCCGACGCGTGGCTTCCGAGCCCGGGCCAGACGACCATCGAGCTGGCGCCGCGCCTGGCCCTGAAGCGCTTTTTCGGCCCGGACGTGGCGGCCAAGGCGGCGGTCGGTCGCTATACGCAGTTCCTGCACTCGTTGCGCGACGAGGAGATCCCGCTGGGGCTCGACATCTGGGTGCTCGCCGGAGACCGGGCTCCGCACGTGGTATCCGACCAGGTCCAGGTGGGCCTCGAGGGCTATCTGGGTGCGGACTGGTTCTGGTCGGCCGAGGCGTATCTGAGGACCTTCGACGGGGTTGTCGCCTTCGACCCGTCCGACGATCCCTCCGATCCGACCGATGACATCATGGCCGGGGATGGCGTCTCGAAGGGGGTCGATCTCTTCCTGCGTCGCGAGCGCGGGACCGTGAACGGCTGGCTGTCGCTGTCATGGCTACGGGCGGAGCGGACCTTCCCCGACCCTTTCTCGGCGCTCGGGTCCGGCGTCGAAGCCACCTACGCACCGATCTTCGATCGCCGGATCGACGCGGACCTGGTGCTGACCTATCCCGCGCCGTGGGGCTGGGAGGGCGGCGTGCGGTGGAACTTCGGCACGGGCACGCCCTACACGCGCGCTGTCGGCAGCTACGCCTATCACTCGCCTCGTTTCCTCGATGACGGCGGGCGGTTGCGGTGGACTGGATCCGACGACGAGGAAGGCTTCGATGGGTCGTACGCCGTCGAGCTCGAGAACCGGAATGCGTCGCGCTACCCGGCCTATCATCGGCTCGACCTGAGCTTCCGGAAGACGATGACGCGGAGCTGGGGCACGTTGGTGCCGTATGTGAACCTCGTGAACATCTACAACCAGAGAAACGTGCTCTTCTACTTCTACGAGTACGAGCAGTCGCCACCCGTACGCTCCGGCATCTCGATGTTCCCGGTCCTCCCGACCGTCGGCCTGGAGATTCGTTTCTGATGGGCGGCCGACGTTCGAGAGGTGCGGCCGCGCTCACCACCGCTTTCCTCGTGGGCCTGACGACGACGGCGTGTGAGCTGCAGGATGTGACGGTCGTCGACGTCGAGGACGTGATCATCGTCGAGGCCTACGCGCTCGTCGGCGTGGACACCCCGGACCCGACGGTCAGGCGCCGGCTATGGGCCTTCGTGAGCCGGACCGTGGATGGGGAAGGATCGTGGGACATCCCACCGGCCGAAGTGGAGGTCGTACGGTCGGATGGACGTCGGTTCGTCCTGGAGCCGGTGGACGACGAGAACTGCATCAGCGACGGCGACCGCGCCCGCCCGGGGGTCTGCTACGACGCTGGCGCCGCGGCGTCGCGACTCAGGCCGGCCGACCAGCTCGAGTTGACCGTCCGACTCGCCGACGGCCGCACGCTCGGCGGACGCACCACGATTCCGGGAGACTTCCGGCTCGAGCAGCAGGCCACGCCCTGCGGGGTGCCCCCGAACACCCCGTTCGAGGTCCGCTGGTCCACCGCGGACGGGGCGAGCGCCTATGTCAACGAGACACGGATCGACGGGTTGGACCGGGCCCTCGAGGACGAAGGCATCGAAGCACCGGAGGAACTCTTCCTGCTGGGTCTGTCGCTCTCCGCGAGCGACACGACCATCGTCTTCCCGTCCGAGTTCGGGGTCTTCGAACGATTCGACCTGAATCAAGAGCTCGCGGTTCGGCTGCAGCGTGGCTTGCCGGAGGAGACGCAGGCATTCGTCGGCATCACCGCAACCGACCGGAACTATGTGAACTGGGCGCGCGGCGGCAACTTCAACCCCTCCGGCCAGGTCCGGGTGCCGAGCGTCCATGGAGACGGTAGCGGCGTGTTCGCATCGGCCGTGCTGCGGCGGTTTGGCGTCTTCGCGGGCTCGTCCGAGCAGACGAATGCCCTGCCGCGGTGCGCGGGGACTTTTTGACGCGGACGCCGAATCGGGCGTCAGGCTTCGTCCGGAACCACGTAGATCTGCTGGGCGAGCACGCGCTCGATCGATCTCAGGCCGCCCTCTCCGACGAGGCTCACGTCGATCGAGCCTTCCCCGCTCGGACGGCTTCGGATCTCGACCCTCACGCCGGGGAGCAGCCCCTCTTCGGCGATGGCGCGGAGCGTTTCCGAGTCCTCGTCACGGACCGCGCGGATGCGGACCCGGTCGCCAAAACGGGCGTCGGCCAAGGTTGCGGGATCGGTGGGCTCGATCTGCCCGCCCTTGGTGGGAATCGGCGCTCCGTGAGGGTCGTAGCTCGGGAACTCGAGCGCGGCCGCCATGCGCTCGACGAGCCGGTCGGAGGCCGCGTGCTCGAGGCGTTCGGCCTCGGCGTGCACGTCGTCCCAGGAGAAGCCGAGCCGCTCGCAAAGATACGTCTCCAGGATCCGGTGCCGCCGCAGGACGCGGAGCGCCTCCCGTGCCCCACGGTCGGTCAGGCGCACGCCCTTGTACGGGATGTGCTCCAGGAATCCGCTTTCCGCCATCCGCTTGACCATTCCGGTGACCGACGCCGGCTGGATGTCCAGTACCGTCGCGATGGCGGACGTGGAAGCGGGATCGCCGGATTCCGACAGGCCATAGATGGCCTTCAGGTAGTCCTCTTCGGAACGGGACAGCTCGCGGGTGCTCATCGCTCGAAGTTACGCAGGGCGAGGAGTGGAGTCGACCCGGGCGGAACGGTGGGATCGGGGATCGGACCTGTCCCTCGACGCCGATCTGGAATATCATGACACGACCCGGTCGGCGCGCCGACCCCGCCGCACTCCGTTCCTCCACCTCGATCCCACCCTCCGTCGATGAGCGATAAGGACCCAATACGGCCCTATCACGCGAAGGATGTCGGCTCCGGAAAGGAAACGGCCGACACCCTCGCGGAGGTGCTCCAGCACGCGGCGGAACGCGAGGAGGCTTCGCGCAAGAAGACGAAGCCCAAGGCGCAGCCGAAGTGGATGCTCCCCCTCGGGATCAACCTCGGCGTTCTTGCGGTTTACCTGCTGATCGCGCCCCCGTCCTGGGTCGTTCTGAACCCCATCGAGCCGCCGCCGGCCGAGACGCAGGTCACCGGCATTCGTACGGCGATGTTCTTCACGGCGTCCCGGATCGAGGCCTATCGGCAGACGAATGGTCGGCTACCCGAGACCCTGGAGGACGTAGGTGCTACGACCGCGCCCGGGGTCGAATACTTCCCTCGTGGAACCAACAACTACCAGCTGGTGGGCTCTGTCGGCACGGAAACCGTCGTGTACGACTCGACCCAGTCACTCGCCGATTGGGCCGCCGGTCTGGATCTCGGCGTAAGGGGGAGGGGCGGATGAGCATGTCGCAGAAGACCTCGATGCGACGGATTGGGAGCCCCCGCCGCGACGGCGGCTTCACGATCGTCGAGCTCCTGGTGGTCGTATCCATCGTGGGCATCCTCGCCGGGCTGGCCATTCCGAATATGCGGACGGTTCTCATGAGGGCCCGAGCTACCGAGGTGGCGGCCGACTTCGAGGTGGTTCGCGTCGCGGCCGCCCAGTACAACGCGGAATCGAGCCTGTGGCCTCCCGAGACCACGCTCGGGGTCGTTCCACCCGAGTTGGAGGAGTACCTGCCGGACGGGTTCAACTTCCAGGGCAACGGGTACGAACTCGACTACGAGCGATGGGACCTTCCGGGCGGCCTTCCGGGAGATCCGAGCACCCGCACCCTGATCGGCGTCTCGGTCACCACGGACACCGACGAACTCGGCAACGCGGTGGCGCAGTTCCTCGGGGGCTCCATTCTGTTCTCGGTGGGTAACACTCATACGGTCGTCATCGACCGCATGTGATCCTCCCGCGGAAACCCAATGACATACGATAAAGCCACCGAAGGCATCCGAGTGCAGGTCGACCCGCGCTTTTCGCTCGCCGATTCCGACCCCACGGATGGGACGTTCGTATTCTCGTATCACGTCAGCATGGCGAACGAGGGGGATACTCCGGCGCAGCTGCTCTTCCGGCACTGGCTCATCCACGACTCCGTGGGCGAGGACGCTGAAGTCGACGGTGAGGGCGTGGTCGGTGAGCAGCCCTGCCTTCGGCCGGGTGATGCGCACGAATACCGTAGCTACTGCGTGCTCCGCTCTCCGGCGGGATACATGGAGGGCTACTACACCTTCGCACGCCCGACCGGCGAGCGCTTCCGGGTCGTGATTCCGCGCTTCCATCTCAACGGGCCGTTGGTGCTCCCCTCCCTGCTCAGTGATCCGGACGAAGACGGCGAAGACAGTCCTGCCATGCATTAGCAGGGGCTGCACGGCGTTGGATGAGCTGCTCCAAATCGTTATCGTTCACGGTCTTTAGGCGCGCCCTCTCCACGTTCGGCGCGTCCGGTGAGCATCTTCATCTCCTGCAGGACGGCGGGCATCGTGAATGATTCCGTAGCCATCGACGCGAAGCGCATACTCCTACGTTACGGGGCGCCGATCGCGATTCTCGACAAGGTCTCGGAGGTTCACCGGATCGAGTTCGCGCGCGAGATCGCGAAGACCGATCTTCCGGAGCGTGAGTTGCGGCTCCATTCGCTCCTGGTCGAGCACGGATACGTCGACCCGAGCGTGCCGCCCCCGAAGGTCAAGAAGAAGCGGCGGAAGTAGTCTCGATCTCGATTCGGCGCGTTGCGTCGAGAGGGGTCTGGAGGCGAACCGTGACGCCGGCTCCGCTCGGAGTGGTGTCGAGCTCGGCCGGGGCCCCGTCGATGGTCACCCGCGCGGTCTCGCCGGGAACCAGGGTCTCGAAGACGACCAGTGACGGCACCCGTCCACGTTGCGGGTCCAGGTCGAAGCGATGCGTGGAGCCCTCCCGTGCGTAGGCGAGCGTCAATGTGACGTCGCCGATCGTGACCCCCTCGAATCGGAAGCTCCTGACCCGCTCTGGAATCCTGGGCTTCAGTGCGAGGCGTCCGACCGGCGCGTCCGGGAATGCGCCCAGCCAGCCGAACGCCATCGCGGCGAGCAGGATCCCCGCCACAGCAGGCGGTGCGGTGGGGTCGATGGGGTCCCAACAGCCCACCCCCCGCGTGCCGGAGTCGAGCCCCTCCGCGACCATCCCGCGCCAGCTGTTCCACCCGTCTCCAGGCGACGCCATCGTTCCCCACGCGCGCAGGGCCCGAGCCACCTGTTCTCCGTCCTCGCCGTCCGTTGGCTTGGGACTGGGTCGGTCCCGCGGACCCTCGAGTATGTGCGAGAGCCACGTTCCGGGTGTCGCGGCGGGAGGCCCGCCGGGTAGGGAGCTAAGAGGTCCGCCTAGCGTCGGGAGTCGTACGCCCTTACCCGCGGCCGTCGCATCATCGGCCGGGCCGCTACGACCTGTTCCGGTAGAGCCGGCTTCGACTCCCCCTCCTGCAGCCCTCAGGCGCTCTAGCGCCGTGTCGGTTGCGGCGTAGCGTAGGGCGTCGGCCGCCGACCGCAGACCGAGACGCCGGAGCGCCGGGTCCTCGGCATCGGTCGCGGCCAGGCTGCGCTCCGCGGTGTCCATCAGCCCATCCGTCCGCCCGTCCGCGAGCGCGGTCCTCGCCTGGAGGAAGGCAGCGGCGTCGGGCCGCCCGAGGCGCTCCAGCATCGAGGCGCACCGTCGCGCTCGCTCGTGGTCGCCGACGGCCGCAGCACCGAGACCCGCCCAGAGCCACGCGTCCCGCTCCCCGGGCGCTCCCGTCCCGGAGGGTCGCCCCAGGGCCGAGTCGATCCCGGAGCCGAGGCGCCGCTCCATCCAGGCAACCGCTTGGTCCAGCTCGTACGCGCCGGTGGTGAGGGCCAGAAGGTCGTCGTCCGCCCTCGCGCCGGCCCGAAGGGCGTGGCCGGCCAGATGTCGGGTACCGCTCAGCGCGCCGCGGATGGCGGCCTCCGAGCCGTATGCGAGGGCGAGCGAGGAGATGCCCTCCTCGCTCGAGCAACGAAGCGCGACTCCCCCGGACGGAGCGGGAGCGACGCTCCACGCGCAGCTGTCCGGGTGCGCGACGAGCGCGAGCATGGTGTCCGGATCTGGTCCGGCGAGGGTTACCGCCCCACCCCGCGTCCGATACCGAACCGCCGTGGTGTCGGGCAGGGCCGTCAACGTGAGTGCCGGCGGTCCGCTCCGCTCGGAGCCGGTGCCGAGCACGACGAGCGGAAGCCCGGGAGCCACCAGCACCGTTTCTTCCCAGGACGCCGCTCGGCCGACACGCTCACGGCGGAGCAGGCCCGGCGAGACGACAGCGTTCGCCACGGGGTCGTCGCCCCACGCGAGCCCGGCCACGGCCGGGGCGGGCCCGAAGCGGATCTCGTCCCATGGTCCGCGCACGGTGCCGAGCACGGTCGCCCTCTCTCCGTCGAGGCGCACGGGGAGCGAGGAGGAGGCGACCGCGACGGCAAGCTCCGGTTCCGGCCAGCGGGCCACGGCGGGAGGGGCAGGTCGCTGGAAAAGCGGGAGGCTTTCGTCCCGGCGCGGGGACATCCCACTCACGGGTCGCCTCCGACGCTCAGCGACCGGAGCCGGCTCAGCGTTGCGGCGAGCTCGTGACGACGGAACCCGGCGAGGTCGCCCCGCGGCTCCCCCCGCGGGTACAGGGCGTCGAGCCCGGGATCGGCCAGGAGTCGCTCGATACGGTCCAGGAGCTCGGGCACGGTCGCTGTCGCGCCGACCTCGGCCGTAAGCTGCGCCATGGCGAGGCCGATGGCCCTCAGCTGGGCGCGGGATACCAACTGCTCGACGGCCGAGACGTCGATCTCGTCGCGTCCGAACCGGAGCGTTCGTCCGTCCGGCACGCGCACGTATGTCGGTCGCTTGCCCCGGCGCGGGTCGAGCGACGCGAGGTCGATCGAGCGCCCCGGCGGGAGGGCCCAGCCCGCCTCCGGGTCCGTTCGTCGACCCGTGGGGTGCCGCTCGGCGATGGAGCGGGCTTCGGCAGTCACGTCCGCGGGTCGGTACGCCTCCATCCGCACCACGGCGTCAGCCACGTCCAAGTAGTCGCCGGTACCGCCGACCACGAGGATCGTGCTGACCTCGTGGTCGTCCCACAGCACGCGGACCCGGTCCACGAACGGAGTGATCGGCTCGCCGGCCGTGGGGACCAGCTCCTGCATCCTCCGGTCCCGCGTCATGAAGTTCGTGGCGGACGTGTCCTCGTCGATCAGGAGGATACGCGCACCGGCCTCCAGCGCCTCGACGATCGATGCCGCCTGGCTGGTCGATCCGCTCGCGTTCGGGGTCGTGAAGGCGTGGGTGTCGCGGCCGAACGGGAGGCCGTCGATGAAGCCCGAGATGTCCACGCGCTGAACCGAGCGTCCGTCCTCCGCACGGATCTTGACCGCGTCCGACCGGGTGACGACCCGCTCCCGGCCGTCATCCGGCCGGTGATTGTAGACGCCTGCCTCCAGGGCGCGTAGCAGCGTGCTCTTGCCATGGAAGCCTCCGCCCGTCACCAGGGTCACGCCGGGCCGCACCGCCATGCCGGCGACGGTTCCGGCGTTCGGTAGCTCGACACGCGCACGCATGGTCGCCGGCGTCTCGAAGGGCACGACGCCGTCCGTCTCGAGGGGGCGATCGTCGATGCCGCTCGCGCGGGGTAGACGCGCCCCGTCGGCCACGAAGGCGATCAGGCCCTCCCGACCGAGGCAGTCGCGCAGGGCCTCGGCGTCTTCGTTGGTCTCGGCCGCCTCGACGATGCCTTCGGCGGCGGCCGCGTCGAGTACGAGCGTTCTCCTGACGAGATCGGGTACCGTCTGGAGTAGGAGCTCCGACGCTCCCGCGCCGTCGACGCGGCGCCCTCGTCCCGGGAGCCCGACCGAGAAGCGTGCTTCGAGGCCTCCCTGGTCATCGACGACGACCGCCGTCTGCGGTAGGACCGTCTGGCCGGGATGCTCCATCTGGACCTCGCCGCTCCGACCGGTTCCGCGCCCTCGAACCCCCGACGCGGCCTCCGCGAAGCGCGCCGCTAGCCAGGTCGCGGCGCCGAGCCGTCGGGCGCCCGTGCTCACGGCGGCGACGGGGATGCCCGTCCCGTCGGGTGCGATTTCGACCCGTACGGCGCTCGGCGTCGCGAACGGGTCGCTCTGAGCGTGGTCCACGAAGAGGGTGAATCCCGGAAGGTCCCACGACCCGACGATCTCCCGGTACCGCTTGTATCCTGCCCCGTCGATGCGGGCGATGCGGTCGCGGAAAGCCTTCGCGTCCCGGTCGCTCATCGGTCGCTCATCGGCCCTGGAACCGCGGCTCCTCTCCGGCACGTTGCGCACGCAGTCCTTCGCGCAGGTCGTCCGAGGCGGCGCAGCGGTCGACGATGGCGCGCGCGCCGGCCTCATCGAGGGTGCCGTCGGCGATGTCGCAGAGGACGCGCTTCATGCCCTGAACCGCCAGGGGCGCCATGCCGGCGAGCCGCTCGGCGAATGCTGTCGCCTCGGACTCCAGCCGCTCGGGTTCGACCATCCGTTGGAGGAACCCGGTGCCCAACAGCTCGACTGCGCTCATCTCCTCGTTGGCTACGAGCACCCTGAGTGCCGTGTCGAGGCCGAGGCGCGCGACGTAGCGCTTCATTCCCCCCAATGGGTAGCAGATGCCCAGACGGGCGGCCGGCACGGACAGGCGGGTGGTCGTGACGCCGATCCGGAAGTCGCAGCAGAGCGCGATCTCCGCGCCGCCACCGTACACGCCGCCGTTGATGGCGCAGACGGTCGGCACGCGCAGTGAGGCCAGGTCGTCGGTCAGCGTCTCGAACACGGCGCCACTCATCTTCCCGGTGTTGAGCTGCTTCAGGGAGGCACCGGCGCAGAAGGTCTCGGACCCGCTGCCGGTCACCACCAGCACACGGACGTCCGGCTCGGCCTCGACCGTGGCCAGACACGAGCGGAAGATCTCGATGTCCTCCGCCTCGAGGGCGTTGTGGCGGTCCGGCCGGTTGAGCGTGATCCGTGCGATGTGGCCTTCGACGGCCAGCACGATCGAGTGGTCGAGTGGGGTCGGAGAGATCATGCGCGGATGATAACACTTCGCCTTCGCTGGTCGGACCTCTTAGACTTTCATCCTCGGTCCAAAGTCAGCGTCAAACCGGAGATACAGCGTGGGTCACGTCCGAAGCTTCATGGAGCGTCACTACCTCCACTTCAACGCGCGCGAGGTCGTCGACGCCGCCAAGGGATACGAGAAGCACCTCGCAGAAGGCGGCAAGATGCTCGTCGCCATGGCGGGTGCCATGTCCACGGGCGAGTTCGGGATCATCCTGGCGCGTATGATCCGCGAGGGAAAGGTCCATGCCATCTCCTGCACGGGCGCCAACCTGGAAGAGGATCTCTTCAACCTCGTCGCCCACGACGAGTACGAGATCATCCCGTCCTGGCGTGAGCTATCGGCCGCGCAGGAGCAGGCACTCTACGATCGCGGGATGAACCGGGTGACCGACACCTGCATCCCCGAGACGGTCATGCGGCACATCGAAAAGCGACTCGTCGGGTGTTGGAGCCGAGCGGCCGACTCGGGCGTGCGGAAGACGCCGGCCGAGTTCCTCTTCGAGGTGCTGGACGACCCCACGTTGGAGCAGCATTATCAGATCGACTCGAAGAACTCCTGGCTGCTGGCGGCGAAAAAGGCGGGCATTCCGGTCTTCGCGCCCGGGTGGGAGGACTCGACCACCGGGAACATCTTCTCCGCCAACGTCATGCTCGGGAACGTCCCCCACCACCAGTGCGTGAAGTCGGGCACCGAGCAGTTTCAGATACTCATCGAGTGGTACGAGGAGAACCACGGCGGCGGGGAGCATCCCTCGGTCGGGTTCTTCCAGATCGGCGGCGGGATCGCCGGGGACTTCGCCATCTGCTCTGTGCCGTGCATCATCCAGGACCTGCAGCGTGACGTCCCGTTCTGGGGCTACTTCTGTCAGATTACCGACGCCCAGCCCTCGTACGGGGGATACTCGGGCGCTCCGGCGAACGAGAAGATCACCTGGGGGAAGCTCGAAGCGGATACGCCGCGGTACGAGATCAACTCGGACGCCGCCATCGTCGCGCCGCTGATCTGTGCCTGGGTGCTGAACGACTGATCCGGACCCCGTGGTGCGCGTCCCTCAGGGCCGCACCGGACTCGCGGCGCCGTCGCCGACGACGGTGATCCACTCGCTCACCCACCACCGCGTGATCAGCCCCTCGATCACGTAGGGGTCCGCCCGGGCGAACTTCTCGGCCACCTCCGGTGAGTCGCCCTGGAAAAGCAGCGCGGCCCCGGCATCACCCTCGGTGAGGCCGCCGCCGAGAACCAGCTCGCCCCGCTCATGGGCCTCCCAGGCCTTCTTGAGATGCAGCTCACGATGGGCTGTCCGGCGCTCGGCATGGTCCGGGACGGTCTGATAGAAGAGCATCCAGTGCTTCATGGGGACTCCAGGAGAGGCGGGACGGAGGCGGCGTTGACCGACCATCCTGCGATGCTGGCGCGCGCCCGTCAACGCGTCAGGAAGAACCCGATCAGAAGGAACCCCGCGGCGGCCCCCGCGCGCTTCCAGCTCCACGGCCGGCCGTCGGTCGACCCCGGATCGCGGGTCCAGGCGAGCACCGTGCCGCAATTGGAATGGGAGTACGCGAGCGGGCTCGTCCCGGGCCCGTAAACCTCGATCCCTTCGAGATCCGAGACCTGCAGGACGTCGTCGAGGCGCACGGGCTGGACCATGCGCACCCCATCCATGATCACCTCCGGAATGCAACCGCCGCGCATCCGCAGGATTCCGCCGCCGCCCATGCGCCCGGGAGCCACCGAGACGCCCGGCATCATGCGCATCAGGTCTGTCACGTACGCCGGATGTCGCTGCTCGATTTCGGCCCGGTTCAGGCTGTGTCCGAAGCCGCGTTGCCGCCGTTCGTAGAATCCCGAGGACTCCAAGCGGGAGCGCTGGCGCGTGACGACGACCAGCGGCTCGAGCTCCAACGCTTCGGGGCTCATCTCGATCTGGAGATCCGCGGCGCCGTAGCCGGACAGCGCGACCATGTGGGTCAGGGTTTGGTAACCCAACGCGATGGCGCGCACCTGGTAGAGCGACGGGCGCAGACGAGGGCCGAAGAAAGCGCCGGTGGAGTCGGACACGCCCTCCCAGGCGAGACGGGGCTCGTCTTCGAAGTCGAAGATCTCGATCTCGGCGAACTGCAGTGGACGCCGGGTCGTGATGTCGGTCACGACGCCCCGAACCCGGACGGCTTCCTCGTCGGAGCGCACGGAATCTTGGGGCGCACCCTGCCCGGAGGCCGTAACCGGCCCCAGTAACGTCGCCATAACAGCGACCGAGATACGGGTGTACAACTTCATGGATTCCTCGTCCACCCCCCCGCGCCCACCCACGCTCCGCGCTCGGGACCGCGTGTGTCGCGTGTCGCCGATCCGTTCACGATAGGGTCCGAGTGAACTCGGCGCCATCGACACTTCTCATACACGGAACACGGCTCTAATGTCCATCCCTCATGCAGACCGACATCCTACTCGTTCTCGGCGTGCTGGTCGGCGCCGTCGGCGTGCTCGCCACGCGGCGGGTCCGCATGGATCTGGTCGCGCTCAGCGTCCTCGCGGCCGTCTCACTCCTCGGGCTCACGACGCCCGAGCGGGCGCTCGCGGGCTTCGCCAGCCCCGCGGTGATCGCGGTGGCGGGCATGTTCGTCGTGTCCGCCGGGCTTTCGAGGACGGGCGTGGCCGGCCTGGTGGGCTCGTACGTTCTTCGTTGGGCGGGCGCGCACGAAGGCCGAATCGTGGTCGGGGTGACGCTCGTGTCCGGTGTCCTTTCGGGGGTGATGAACAACGTGGGCGTCGCGGCGATGATGCTGCCGGTCACGCTCGGAATCGCCAAGCGGACACGGATCGCGCCTTCGAAGCTCCTCATTCCGATGGCGCTCGGAGCCCAGCTCGGCGGGTTCACGACGCTCATCGGGACGGCCCCGAACCTTCTCGCGGCCACCGCCCTGGGGGACGCTGGACTCGAGCCGTTCGGTCTCTTCTCCTACACGCCTGTGGGAATCGTCCTCCTGGGCGCCGGAGCGACCCTCATCGCCGTCGCTGGCCCCCGTCTGCTCCCGAGCCGCACACCCGAGGGAGGCGACAAGGAGGTGGACCGCTCGGGCGTACGGAAGGACGTCGATCTGCGGTCGAGGCTTTTCTACCTCGAAGTCCCGGCACGCTCTCTCTTGGACGGACGCACCCTGGCCGAGAGCCTCATCGACTCCGCGCTGGGGATGCACGTGCTGGCCGTCCAGCGGGACGGTCGCACCCGCCGTGCGCCGGGGCCGGACGCGGTGTTGCGGGGGGGTGACCGGATCCTCGTGCAGGGAAGCCCCGACCACTTCCTCGAGCTACGTGGCCGCCGGCACCTGGTCGCCGTGTCCGATACCCCCCCGATGGAATGGCTTCAGGCGGGCGAAGTTCGAGTCGCGCGGGCCCGGATTCGCGTGGGCTCCCGTCTGGTCGGCAAGAGCCCGGCCGAGTCGGAGCTCCACGCCCGCGACGGCGTCCTGATCCTGGCGCTCCGCCGGAGCGCAGAGTTCCGGCGGCGGACGCGCTTCCTCGACACGCCGCTCCGCGCCGGCGACGAGCTGCTGCTCCAGGGGTCCGGTGAGGAGCTCGACGCGTTGGGTTCGGGTGAGGAGCTCGAGGACGTGAAGGTCATGGAGGCCACGGAGGCAGTCGACGCCTTCGATCTGCGGGACCGCCTCTGGTCGCTCCGCGTCACGCCCGACTCGGCGCTGGTCGGCCGGAGCCTGCGGGATTCGCGCCTCGGCGATGCGGTGGGCTTCATGGTCCTGGCCGTGGCTCGCCGAACGGAGGACGGGGCTGCCTCGGTCCGCTCCCTGCCAGACCCCGGCACGGTCTTCGCCCCCGGTGACGAGATCCTCGTCAAGGCGAGCCGCGAAGACATGGTCGTTCTGCGCGCGCTCCAGCGCCTCGTGATCGACCTGGATACACCCGTCGATCCTGAGCTACTGGAGGGCGATGCGGTGGGTTTCGCCGAAGCGGTGCTCGCGCCCCGGAGCGAGCTCATCGGTCGCACCCTCCGCCAGGTCGGCTTCCAGGGGCGCTTCGGCATGCACGTGGTCGCGATCGTCCGAGAAGGCGGTGCCGTGGAGGCGAATCTGCGCGACGAGGCTCTCCGGTTCGGCGACGCGCTGCTCCTCTACGGGCCGAGGCGCCGGCTCCGCGACCTGGCCCGGGAGCCCGACCTGATCTTGCTCCAGGCTCCGGACGAGGAGGCGTCGAACGCCAAGCTGGCCGCCCGCTCCATCACGGTCACGGTGGCCGCCCTCGCGCCGGTGCTGCTCGGGTGGGTGCCCATCGCCGTCGGCGTCATCATCGGGGCGCTGCTCATGATCTCGAGCCGATGCCTGACTCCCGACGAAGCCTACAAGGCGGTGGACTGGCCCACGCTGGTCCTGGTCGCCGGCATGCTGTCGCTCGGAGCCGCGCTCGACGAGACCGGCGCCGTCGCGCTGCTCAGCTCCGTAATGATCGAGTGGACCGGCTCACTGAGCGCGCACCTCGTGCTCGCAGTATTCGTGCTCGTCACCGCGGTCGGCGGACAGATTCTTCCGGGCTCGGCGGTCGTCGTGCTCATGGCCCCCGTC
This sequence comes from Gemmatimonadota bacterium, assembly GCA_040904945.1. Lineage (GTDB taxonomy): Bacteria > Gemmatimonadota > Gemmatimonadetes > Longimicrobiales > Gaopeijiaceae > JAWLHJ01. The sequence continues at coordinate 2,872 of JBBDSM010000146.1, read as the reverse complement.
GCCATCACCGCCGCGGGCCATCTGGGCGTATCGCCCTACCCGCTCGTCATGGCCGTGGCCATCGCGGCCACGTCACTCGCCTCGCCCGTGTCACAACCCGCTCACGCGCTGGTCATGGCGCCCGCCGGATATCGCATCAGCGATTACCTGAGACTGGGCATCCCCATGACCGTGCTGGTCCTCCTACTCACCGTGCTCGTGACGCCGATCTTCGTCCCGTTCTGAGGTCCTGGTCCGCTCAGGATACCGGGGTGCCGAGCCCGGCTTCGGCCACGGTGAGGAGCAGGGCGCGCTGCACGGCGAGGTACGCGTCGCGGTTGATCCAGTACTCGTCGGGCGCGTGGCCGTTGGCACCGATGCCGCCGCGGCCGATGGTCACGGCCGGGTAGCCGAGGGCGATGGGAACGTTCGAGTCGGTGGATGAGCGGCCGAGGCTCGGCTCGACGTCGAACAGGCGCGTGATGGCCAGCGAGCGCTGGACGAGCGGCGTCGACGGGTCCATCTCGCCCGAAGGGCGGTCGCCGATCTTGACCAGGTCGAGGGAGAGCGGGTCACCGTCGCGGCGCAGCGCGTTCTCTTCGACGAGGGCGCGGTTCATGGCCTCGATGAGCGCGTTCTCCATCGGGGGAAGGCTTGCGGGACTGATGGACCGCATGTCGATCTCCGCCCACGCTTCGAACGGGATCGAGTTCACGGACGTCCCGCCCCCCAGCCGACCGATGTTGTAGCTGGTGCGCGGACCGGAACGTGTCAGCGTGTCCGCCGCGTCCTGGAAGTAACGGATGCCCCGCGCCAGCGCGTGCGCTGGGTTCGCGAGTCCGAATGCGCCCCACGAATGGCCGCCGGGACCCTCGAAGGTGGGCCGGTACCGCACCGATCCCAGCCCCATGCTGACGATGCCGGCGAGCCCCCCGCCGTCGACCTCGATCCAGACGTCGGGTCGGATGCCTTTGTCGCTGTAGATGTGCTTCATGCCACGCAGGTCCCCGAGTCCCTCCTCTCCGACCACGCCCACGAAGAGCAGGTCGTCGTCCGTCTCGATGCCAGCTTCCTCGAGCGCGCGCAGGACCGAGAGCACAACCACGAGCCCCCGGGAGTCGTCGCCCACACCCGGCGCGAACAGCGTGTCCCCCACCTGCCGCACGGAGACGTCGGTACCCTCGGGGAACACCGTGTCCAAGTGGCCGCCGATGGCCACGCGCCGCTCGCCGGTCCGTCCTTCACGCAGGCCGATCACGTTCCCTTCCTCATCGGTCCACACCGAGTCCGCTCCGAGCTCCGCGAGAAGCTCCCCGAAGCGCCGTCCTCGCACTTCCTCCATGAACGGTGGAGCCGGGATCTCGGTGATCTCGATCAGGAGGTCGAGCGACCAGTCGTCGATCTCCTCCGCGATGCGGAGCGCCTCGGTCAGACCCGGATCGTTCCAGAGCATCTCGGCTTCGGCGACGTACTCCGGCTCCACGTCCTGGGCCGAGACGGGAAAAGCGAGCGCGGCTACGAGAAGAACCGGCACGGCGATCGGGAAGAGAGATGGGTGACGCACGTTCACACCTGCTTTCGAAAGGACGGATCAGTAGCTCGGCGCGCCCCTGGATCGGCGTCGAGGGGCGGCGACGGATTTACCCAGGCCAGCCGGTGAGGTTTCCGCCGCCCGTCGAAGGCGGGTCGCCGCCGACCGGCTCGGGGGCGGGAAACGGGTTGCTGGCGTGCAGGCCCGGGGCGATACTCCCTCCCGAGCCACGGAGGGGTCGTTCGGCCCCACCGTGTGGGAGGAGCAAAGGCCCTGGAGGAGCCCACATGACGAGCGATCACACGCCGGTAACGCCGCCGACGCGGGCCCCGTCCGCGGGCGTCCCCGACGACGAGATCTCGCTCTGGGAAGTGCTCGCCGTGCTCCTCCGCAGGCGCCGCGTGATCGTGCTGTCCACCCTGGCGGTGGGGGTGCTGGCCGTCGTCTTCGCGCTGCTGCGCGCGCCCGAGTTCACCACGGCGTCCTCCTTCCAGCCTCAGGGGTCCGAGGCGTCGCAGTCCCAGCTCATGGCGCTCGCGAGCCAGTTCGGTGTCAGCGTCGGGGGCGGGGACGCGCTCAGCCCGGCGTTCTACGCGGAGCTGCTCACCTCGCGCGAGATCCTGCTTCGCGTAGCCGAGACCGATTTCCAGGTCGACGGCGCCACCGTACGTCTCGCCGACCTGCTCGAGATCGAGGAGGACACCGAGGACCTCCGCCTGAAGCGGGTGATCGAGTGGCTGAGGGAGTCCGCCGTGTCCGTCTCGACCGGACGAGAGACCGGGATCGTCACGGTCGAGGTCACGACGGATTGGCCGGAGCTCTCATTGCAGATTTCCGAGCGACTCCTCGCCGAGATCAGCCGCTTCAACCTCGAGACGCGGCAGTCCCAGGCGGCGTCCGAACGGAGCTTCATCGAGGAGCGCGTCGAGACCGCACGAGCCGACCTCGAGACCGCAGAGAACGAGCTCCAGAGCTTCCTCCAGTCGAACCGCCAGTTCGAGAGCTCGCCGGAGCTCACATTCCAGTATGAACGGCTCCAGCGGAGCGTCTCGCTCCGGCAGCAGGTCTTCACCACGCTGGTGCAGTCGTTCGAGCAGGCGCGCATCGCCGAGGTCCGAGACACGCCGGTCATCACTGTCTTGCAGCCTCCGTTCATGCCCCCGGGGCCGGACGAGCGGCGCCTCAAGCTCTTCCTCGCGCTGGGCCTCGTGCTCGGCGGAATGGGCGGCACGGTGCTGGCGTTCGTCGTCGAGGCGTTCGCGCGCCCCGGTGGGAACGACCCTGCGAGGGAGGACTTCCAGCGCACGCTGGACGGATTCCTCTCGTCACTCGGCTTGCGGAAGCGGGCGGCTCAGGAGTAGG
>JBBDSM010000145.1:0-20579 GCA_040904945.1 Gemmatimonadota bacterium | reverse complement strand
AACGGGGCTCAGTCCTCCACTTCAGGCGAAGGCCCGTCTTCCACCCGGCCGAGCTGGAAGCGCAGCGACTCTTCGACGCCGTCATAGGCGAACCGGAAGCCCAGTTCCGTCGCCTTGGCCGGTACCACGCGCTGCCCCCAGAGCAGCGTTTCCTCGCCCATCTGCCCGAACGCGGCCTTCACCGCGAAGGCCGGGATGGGGATGACGGTCGGTCGGCCCAGGACGCGCCCCAGCGTCGACGTGAATGTCGCGTTCGTCACCGGGTGCGGCGATGTGGCGTTGACCGGTCCGCTGGCGGAGTCGTCGTAGAGCAGATGCACGATGAGCGCGACGAGGTCGTCCAGGTCGATCCAGCTCATGTACTGCTCGCCCGAGCCGAGCCGCCCCCCGGCGCCCATCTTGAACGGGGTCAACATCTCACCGAGCGCGCCACCGGCCGGGCTCAGCACGACGCCCGTGCGCATGCGCACCACCCGGACACCCGCTCGGTCGGCGGACCGTGTCGCCATCTCCCAATCCCGGCACACCTCGGCCAGGAAGCCGGTGCCGGCTTCGGCTCCCTCACGTAGCGTGGCCGAACCCCGATTCCCGTAGAAGCCCACCGCGGAGCCGGACAGGAGGGTTCGGGGTCCGCCCTTCAGCTCGGCGAGCGTCTGGGCCAACAGTTCCGTGCCCTGGACCCGGCTCTCGCGGATGGCCCTCTTCCGGTCGTCGGTCCAGCGGCCGGGCGCGATCGGCGCCCCGGCCAGGTGCACCACCGCGTCGACGTCGGCGAGCCCGTCACGGTCGATCTCGCCCCGGCTCGGGCTCCAGTAGACGTCGTCGGGACCCACCTCGTCCTTCTGTCGCACGAGGCGCACGACCCGGTGCCCGCCGGTCGTGAGGAACGCCGCGAGGCTCGAGCCGATCAGCCCAGAGGCGCCCGAGATGGCGACCGTCAGTCGGGGGCGGTCCGCATGTGCCGCGTGGCGGTCCAGATCGGTCTGGAGCCGCCGGTGCCGGAACGCGAAGAGCCGGTCGAGCTCGTGCTGGACCATGGAAGGCACGACGGCCTGGCCAGCGAAGCCGAGCGGGGCCTCGAGGTCGATCTCGTCCTCCAACTGGGTTCCGCCGTCCTCGGTGGGAAGGAACCGGTGCGTGTGCTTCCACCGCTTCATCGGCCCTGAGACCTGCTCGTCCGAGAACGAGTGGCCTTCGACGAAGTCTCGATGCCGGAGGTGCCAACGAAAGCTCGTCGGGCCCATCCCGATCTCGAGCTCAACCTCGGCTCCGTCCCGTATGCCGCCCTCCTGCCGGACCACCCGAGTGTCCGACCAGGGGGGCGTGAGCCGCTCCAACGCCCCGGGGCGCTCATGCCAGGCGAAGACGTCCCCGGGGGCGTGCCCTTCAATGGTACCGCGATAGGTCAGCTTCAACGGGTATTCTCCAGCGAGGGAAAGATCTTCACGAGAACGTCGCCCAACCCGTCCGGCACCTGCTCGAAAGGCACCACGACCGTGGCCAGGTCTTCGATCTTCGCGCGCACCGCGGGAGGGACGGACGGTCCGGCCCATGCCACGACCGGAAGACCCTGGTGGGCCCGGTCGCCCCGCACGCGCTCCAGCAGCTTTACCCCGGCCACGGCCGGAGGGGTCGCGTCGAGCAGCATGGCATCGGGGACTTCCAGCCTGAGCTCTTCGATGGCTTCTGTCGCGTCCGGAGCGGTGAAGACGTTCATCTCCCGGTCCTTGAGGAACTGGACGAGCGCGTCGCGCGCGTCACCCGGCTCAGCCACGACCAGGATCCTCCCGCCCCCCTCCTTGCGCATCAAGTGTCGCCAGACGACGCGGAGCAGGTCGTCCCGCTCGAAGGGCTTGGTGATGAGATCGACCGCCCCGAGCAGCCTCCCCCGCCCTTCCCCGGCCACGACACTGATCACGACCACCGGGATCCGCCGGAGGTCCGGATCGGCCTTGAAGCGCTTCAGAGTCTCCCAGCCGTTGAGCCCCGGCATGAGCAGGTCGAGGGTGATGAGGTCGGGTCGGTGCTCCTTCGCCGCGGCGAGTCCCTCCTCGCCACCCGACGCCGTCACGACCTGACATCCGAATTCCTCCAGATAGTGCTGGGCGAGAACCCGCGAGTCGCGCTCGTCGTCGACCACCAGAACCTTGAAGTCGTTCATCGCGGCAGATCGGCGGGGTTCCACAGCACCGTGCGCGGCACCGGCCCCGTCGGCCATCCCACCGTCGCCCGACAGGCGGGTCATGGCGGCCGCGGCGAAGTCCCGAGCCGTCGCCGGCGCCGCCTCCGCGAGATGCGGACGGACCCGATCGGCGTGCTCCTGTTCACGCACAGGCTTCCCCGCACGCTCGCCCAGGACGATCCGGAACGTCGACCCCTCGCCCAACTCCGACTCCACGAGGAGGTCGTACCCCATGAGGAGACAGATCGACCGCGACAGCGCGAGTCCGAGGCCCGTGCCGCCGTACTTTCGCGACGTGCCCGCCTCCGCCTGCTGGAAGGCCTGGAAGATGGCTTCGAGTCGGTCTTCCGGGATGCCGATGCCGGTATCCACCACCGCGATGGCGGTCGGCGTCCTTCCGTCGGCTGCGGTCTCCAGCCGGACGGTCACGGAGCCGCCCTCCGTGAATTTGAGCGCGTTCCCGACCAGGTTGATGATCACCTGCTTCAGCTTGGCCGAATCCGTCTGCACGAGGGCCACGTCGGGCGGGACCTCGCTCAGCAGCTTGACCGCACCTTCTTTCGCCTTGGCCTGACCCTCCAGCTGCTGGACGGTCTCGACGCAAAGCTCGCCGAGGTCCACGTCTTCGATGATGAGCTCCATACGACCGGCCTCCACTTTGGCCAGGTCGAGCACCTCGTTGATCAGCGCGAGAAGGTGCTTGCCGTTCGAAAGAACGCGCTCCAGGAAGCCCACGTCCTTGTCGTTGAGTCGGCCATCTTTGTTCTTCAGCAGGATGTTGGTGAAGCCGATGACGGAGTTGAGCGGTGTCCGGAGCTCGTGACTCATGTTGGCAAGGAAGTCGCTCTTCGCCTTGTTGGCGGCCTCGGCTTCGTCCTTGGCGACGCGCAGCGCCTCCTCGGCGCGTACCCGTGGCGTGACGTCCTTGCCGAAGAAGACGGCCCCGGACACCCCCTCGAGCGACTGGATCGGGTTGGCGTACAGCTCGAAGTACCGGAGCTGGCCATCGACCTCGTCCGTGCGCAACGCCACGTGGCGCTCACCGCCGAGCGTCCGCTCGTAGAGCGCCTCATACCAGGGCAGATCCTCCGGAGGGAAGAGCTGCTCGGGAAGCTGGCCCACCCCGGGCTCGTTGCCGCTGCGGGCCTCCATGGCAAGCGCGAACGCAGAGTTGAAGGTGATGAGTCGGTAGTCTCGATCGACCGACCAGATCGAGTCTCCGGTGTTCTCGACGAGGGCCCCGAGGTTGGCCCGTGATTCCGCGAGCTGCCGCTCGGCGAGACGTTGCTCGGTGACGTCCCGGAGGATGCCCTGGGTGGCCACCGCCTCCCCGTTCACGAGCTGGGCCTGGGCGCTCCCGGAAAGAATGACCACGCGGCCGTCCTTGGCCACGTATTCGACGTTGAACCGCCGGGGCCGCTCCCCGGACAGGACGCGATCGAACTCCTCCCTGAGCGTGTCCCGATGCTCGACCCGCGCGATGTCGAAGAGATCGAGGCGGTCGAGGTCTTCGTCGTCGTATCCCAGAACGCGCTTCCACGAGCTGTTCACGTACAGGATGCGCCCGTCCCGGGTGATGCTCTGGATGAGGTCGTTCGCGTTGTCCAGGAACTCCTGGAGCCGCTGGTTGCTCTCCTTGACCGCCTCTTCGGTGCGCGAGCGCACCGAGATCTCGCGCGCGAGCCGGTCGTTGCTCTCGGTGAGCGCCCCGAGCACCTGCCCTTCGCGCCGGAACGTCACGTACACGCTGGACAGCAACCCGGTCAGGATGGCCGCGTGGGACGCGATCTTGAGCAGGTGGGCGGCGTCGTACATCGCGTCGAAGCGCTGGTACGAGAACGCCATGAAGCCCGCGTGCACGAGCACCGAGATGAGGAGAGAGACCAGCAGCCAGTGGTCGAAGACGTCCCTCCGCCAACTCCGCTTCCCGAGGAAGCCGACGAACGCCAACAGGAAGAAGAGCCCGGGCAAGAACTCGCCGGGACGGGTGATCAGCCGGGTCGGGAACGTGAGCGACGACAGCGGCACGTTCTCGAAGAAAAGGAGGTTCAGGAGCGTCAGCGCGAACGCGCTCCCGTAGACCGAGGCCTCGTTGATGGCCTCGTTCCCGTCGGCCTCGTCGTCCTCCCGCACCTCTTGCCGCCACGCCAGGAGGCTGACGAAGAGGAACAGGGAGAGGAAGACCCTTTCGGCCGTCCAGCTCCACGCGAAGAGCGTAGCGTCGTCCACGCCCGGATGCCGCGCCGCGAGGGCCCCCACGAGCGCTTCGCTGGTGATGAGGGTGTGGTTGAGGTTGAGGATCGCCGCGCCGAGGAACCCCGTCCCGATGAGGAGGAAGGTCGCCTGCTTGCGGCTGTAGTAGCGCACCAGCGCGAGCGCGCCGATGAGCGCCGCGAGCACGGTGGAGATCGACTCCATGATCGTGTGCGCGGTCGGACCCGTGTTCCACACCAGGTTCTCGCGGAGCAGGAACGCCCCGGTGAGCAGCACGACGAACAGCACGGCATAGAGGATGACGTGCTCGGAGCCCCGGTCCGGACCGGCGAGCGCCTCCTCGGTGACGGGCGCGGACAACGGCGAGCCGTCCCCGGGGGTCGAAACGACGCCCTCCGGGGTCCCGGTCACCGAGCCGGGCGGAATCAGTCGGTCGGGGTCAGCCAACGCTCGATCGCGCCGATGAGGACGTCCTCGTCCACGATCGGTTTGGTGACATAGTCGTTGAAGCCGGCCGCGAGGTACTTCTCACGATCCCCCGCCATGGCGTGGGCGGTCAAGGCGATGACCGGCAGCTCTTTGAGCGCCGGCTGCTGCCGGATCCAGGCGAGCACCTCCGTGCCGTCCATCTCGGGAAGCGAGATGTCGAGCAGGATGAGGTCCGGCACGTCGTCTCCGAGGCGGGCGACGGCGTCGACGCCCGATTCGTACTCGGAGATGTCGTAGCGGTCCTCGAGGAGCGCCTGCACCAGCATCCGGTTGTCCGGGTTGTCTTCGATGACGGCGACTTTATGACTCATCCGTGATTCCTCGTTCAATCGATTCCAGTTCGGTGACGGCCGCGGCGAACGCTTCCTCGAGCGCCGGCAGGCTCTCCACGACAGGCGCCATCTGTCCGTCGGCGGCGGCGAGCTCGATGGCCGCGGAGAGGGTGCGCACCCGCTCCGCTCCGAGATTCGCCGCGCTCGACTTCAGGGAATGCGCGCCCATCTCCGCCTCCCGGATGAGGTCGTCGCGCACGCCTACGCGGATCTGCTCGACCCGCTGGCCTGCGTTGCTGATGAAGAGCCGGATCATCTGGGCGACCAGCTTGTCACCTCCCCACTCTCGTAGCCTGTCGAGCGCCTGGGGATCGATCGCCGGTGCCTGCGTCATGGTTTCCTCGCATTGCGGATGGCGCGGACACCCGCCGCCGCGCCGTCAGGGTGACCATATACGGCCGATCCGGCCACCAGTACGGTGGCGCCAGCGGCCACGAGGGTCGCGGCGTTCGAGCGGTCCACTCCTCCGTCCACCTCCAGCTCGGCCCCGGAGCCGGCCTCGTCCAGCATATGACGGGCCCGGGCGACCTTGTCGACGCTGCGCTCGATGAACGCCTGTCCCCCGAAGCCCGGATTGACGCTCATGATCAGGAGTAGATCGAGCTCGTCGATCACCTCCGTGACGGCGTCGAGCGGCGTCGCAGGATTAAGCGCCACGCCCGCCTTCGACCCGGCCTGGCGGATACTCTGGAGGGTGCGGTGGAGATGTCGGCACGCCTCGGCATGGACCGTGATCACGGCCGCGCCCGCCTCGGCGAAGGCGTCCACGTACCGGTCGGGATCCTCGATCATGAGATGCACGTCGAGGGGGAGCTCGGTGGCCCGCCGCGCCCCTTCGACCACCACCGGCCCGATCGTGATGTTGGGCACGAAGTGGCCGTCCATCACGTCGACGTGGATCCAGTCGGCGCCACCGGCTTCCACGGCCCCGATCTCTTCACCGAGCCGCCCGAAATCGCTCGACAGAATCGACGGCGCGATCTTCAAGGCTCTCTCCGCATGATTCGAACGCCCTGACGCGACGCGATCACGACTTCGTCCGCCAGCCCCAGGAAGAGCCCCGTCTCGACGACACCCGCACGCGCCTGGAGCGCCTGATCGAGGGCCCGCGGATCGGCGATGCCGTCGGGGAACCGGCAGTCGAGGATGACATTGCCGTTGTCGCTCGTGAACGGGGCGCCGTCCTCGCCCCGACGCACCGAGACGTCGGCACCCTTCGCGGTGAGGAAGTCGATGTGGGACTCGTACTCCCAGGCGACGACCTCGACGGGGAGCGGCGAGCGCGTGCCGAGCTGGTCGACGCTCTTGCTCTCGTCTGCGATGATGAGCAGGTGATCCGCGGCCTGGGCGACCATCTTCTCCCGTAACAGCGCACCGCCCATTCCTTTGATGAGATCGGTGTGCGGATCGACCTCGTCGGTCCCGTCGACCGCCAGGTCGAGCCTGGGGTGGTCGGCCAACACCACCAGCGGAATGCCCAGACGGCCGGCTTCCGACTCCGTCCAGCGGGACGTCGGTACGCCGGCGACGTCGCGAAGCTGTCCCGTCTTCAGCCGCTCACCGAGCAGTTCGAGGAAGTGTGCGACGGTGCTCCCGGTCCCGAGGCCGAGGCGCATCCCGCTCTCCACGTGGTTGGCCGCCTGCTCGGCAGCCAGTCTCTTGAGGTCTTCGGCAGTCACCGAATCCATGGTCGCGCGAGCTCCCGGGTGCGGTCTTTGAAGGGCATGTCGCGCCGGGCCGCCTGTGGGAGGCGCGCCGCGAAGTCCCAGCAATGTACCCACGCCCCGGTGGGCATTCCAGCTTCCCGGCAGCCCGTGCTGGAAGTCCGGCGGGCTGCGCCGGGGTTGACAGTGGCAAAGGACCTCGGCGAAGGTACCTTCATGAATCGCGCACTCACCCACGGCTACTGGTATTACGCTCGCCCCCTCCCGGGAGCAGGCGTCCTCGTGCGCGACTGAGCCACAGTCCCTACCGCGACGCTTCGAAGCTCCCGACCTGGTCGGGGGCTTTTTTTTGTGCCTCCGAGCGACGGGACTCGAGCGCCAACCCAGAGGAACAAGACAACATGATCATCGTTACCGCCCCGGGCGCCACAGACGCCCAAATCGACCATATCAGGGAGCGCGTGGAAGCCGCGGGTCTCCGCACGCACCTTTCCCGTGGAGAGCACCGCACGGTCATCGGCTGCGTCGGCGACGAGGAGCTCCTACAGAACGTGCCGCTCCTCTCCATTCCGGGCGTCGACACGGTGCACCCGGTGTTGAAGCCCTACAAGCTCGCCTCGCGCGAGTTCGTCGCCGAAGCCACCCGTATCCCTCTCGGCGCCGGCGAGCTGGGTGGTCCCGAGGTGTTCGTGATCGCCGGGCCTTGCTCGGTCGAAGGGCCGGAAATGCTGTCCCGCACCGCGGAGCGGGTGGGCGCCGCGGGAGCCGGGGCGCTCCGGGGCGGCGCGTTCAAACCGCGCACGTCTCCTTACTCCTTCCAGGGCCTCGGAAAGCGGGGGCTCGAGCTGCTGGCCGAGGTGCGCGAACAGACGGGCCTCCCCGTCGTCACGGAAGTGATGGACACGCGCCAGGTCGAGCTCGTCGCATCGTACGCGGACGTCCTCCAGATCGGGGCGCGCAACATGCAGAACTTCCCGCTCCTCACCGAGGTGGGACGTCTCCGGCGGCCGGTGCTCCTCAAGCGCGGGCTGTCGGCCACGCTCAAGGATCTCCTCCTGGCCGCCGAATACGTCATGAGCCAGGGGAATCCCAACGTCATTCTCTGCGAGCGCGGCATACGCACGTTCGGCACCGAGACCCGAAACACCTTCGACCTGGCGGCGATCCCCGTGCTGAAGCGCGAGACGCACCTCCCGGTCATCGCCGACCCGTCCCATGCCGGTGGACGGAGCCACCTCGTGCCCGCGCTGAGCTACGCCGCCGTGGCGGCCGGTGCGGACGGACTGATGGTCGAAGTGCACCCCGATCCCGAGAACGCGTCTTCGGACGGCGATCAGTCGCTCGACTTCGATGCCTTCGATGCGCTCATGGACGGGCTTCGTCCCTTCGTCGAGGCGGCGGGCAGGTCGCTCCGCTCCCCCTCGATCCGTTCCTCGGCCAGCGTGAGCTGACGGCGTACGGCCCGCTCCGACGATCCGCCGTCGCTGTCCCTCGACTCCAGCGACGCGACCCAGTCCATGCGGGGCGGGTCGTCGCCGAAACGCGCGTCCTCGGCCACGAGGCGTTCATGCGGAAGCGCGTCGAGCGGAACGCCCTCCCCCTCGGCCGCCCGGACCAGCCGGCCAACGGTCTCGTGCGCCGTGCGAAATGGCACGCCTTTCCGCACGAGGTGGTCGGCGAGGTCCGTAGCCAGCATGACGGTGTCGAGGGCGTCGCGCATGGCCTCGGGTCGGAACTCGGCCGTGCGGAGCGCGCCGGCGACGGCGGGAAGCGTCAGGAGGAGCGTGTCGACCGTGTCGAAGAGGGGCGCTTTGTCCTCCTGCAGATCCCGGTTGTATCCGGTGGGCAGCCCCTTCACGAGCACCAGCAGCGAGGTCAACGAGCCGACCAGGCGCGCCGACTTCCCGCGGGCCAGCTCGGCCACGTCGGGGTTCCGCTTCTGAGGCATGAGGCTCGAGCCGGTGCTGTACTCGTCGGACAGCCTGAGAAAGCCGAACTCGGCGCTCGTGAAGAGAACCAAGTCCTCCGACAACCTCGAGAGGTGCACGCCGATCATCGCCCCGGCGTAGGCCAGGTCGCACATCCAGTCACGGTCGGACACGGCGTCCAGGGAGCTCTCGGAAACGCGCCGGAAGCCGAGCTCGGCGCGAAGCGCCTCCCGGTCGACCGGGAATGGGCAGCCGGCCAGCGCCCCGGATCCGAGCGGCAGCACGGAAGCAGCCTCCTCGGCCGCTCGTAGACGGTCGAGATCGCGCAGGAAGGCGAACAGGTGCGCGAGCGCCCACTGGGCCGCGCGCACGGGCTGCGCGCGTTGGAGATGGGTGTAGCCCGGCATGGGGTGGTCGACGCCACGCTCGGCCAACCCGTGGAGGGCCTCGGCGACCTGGACGACGGCCGCGCGTATGCGAGCCGTCGCGGCCATCCCCCAGAGCCGCGCGTCGGTCGCGGACTGGTCGTTCCGCGAGCGCCCGGTGTGCAGCTTGCCGGCGACGTCGCCGACCTCTTCCCGGAGCATACGCTCCACGACAGAATGGATGTCTTCCTCGGGCGCGTCGGCGAACCCGTCGCGCTCGATCCGCTCGGCCACGAGCGAGAGCCCTTCGGTCAGTCGCTCGACCTCGTCCGAGGTGAGCACGCCCGCCCCGCCGAGCGCCCGAGCCCACGCCACACTACCCCGTACGTCTTCACGCCAGAGACGTCGGTCGACGTCGAGGCTCAGATTAAGGCGCTCCATGTCGGAGGCCATTCCTTGATCGAAGCGACCGCCCCAGAGCGGCGCGTCTCCGCCGTCGCGGCTCATCCGTCGGCCTGCTCGTCCCGCCGTGCCGCAGCGCGGATCGGCAGCCCGAACAACCGGATGAAGCCCGCGGCATCGGCATGGTCGTACGTCGCCGCGTGGCCGAAGCTGGCGAGGTCCTCGCGGTAGAGTGACGTCGGGCTCGATCGCCCCACGGTCCGCGCCGAACCCTTGAGCAATTTGAGCCGCACGTTTCCGTTCACCGGCTCCATGAGTCGGTCGGCGAGCGCCTGGATCCCCTCGCGCTCCGGAGTCCACCACCGCCCCTCGTATACGAGATCCGCCCAGCGCCGGGCCACCTCGTCCTTCAGCGTCTCCGTCCGGCGGTCGAGGGTGATGGACTCGAGATCGCGGAGCGCCTGATAGAGGAGCGTGCCTCCCGGGGTCTCGTAGACGCCTCGAGACTTCATGCCGACCAGCCGATTCTCGACCAGGTCCGCACGACCGATGCCGTGCTTGGAGCCGAGGTCGTTCAGGGTGGTGAGCAGGGTCACGGCGTCCATCTCCTCGCCGTTCACCGACACGGGCGTGCCCGCCTCGAAGCCGATCTCTAAGTACTCCGGTGCGTCGGGCCCATCTTCCGGCGCCACGGTCCAGGTGAACATCTCCGGCTCCGGCTCCAACGACGGGTCCTCGAGGGGACCGCCCTCGTGCGAGATGTGCCACAGGTTTTCGTCCCGCGAGTACAGCTTCACTTCGTCGACTCCCGTCAGCTTGATGTCGCGGGCCCGGGCGTAGGCGAGCGCGTCCTCCCTGGAGCGGATATCCCACTCACGCCAGGGCGCGATGATGCGGAGGTCGGGCGCGAGCGCAGCGTAGGTGAGCTCGAAGCGCACCTGATCGTTCCCCTTTCCCGTGCAGCCGTGGGCCAGGGCATCGGCTCCCACCTGGAGCGCCACGTCCACCTGGGCCTTCGCGAGGATCGGGCGGGCCATCGCCGTCCCGAGCAGATACGTGCGCCCGTACACGGCGCCCACGCGCAACGTCGGCCACACGTACTCCTCGACGAACACCTTCCGGAGATCCACACCGTGGAAAGCCGAGGCGCCCGTGGCGAGCGCCTTCTCCTCCAGCCCCTCGAGCCCGCCTTTCTGCCCAACGTCGCCCGCCATGCAGACGACATCGGCGTCGTAGGTTTCGCGGAGCCAGGGCACGATGACGGAGGTGTCGAGACCACCCGAGTAGCCGAGCACGACCTTCATGTCATCTTCCTCATTTCATGGTTCGTGGCAGGTTCGCCAATGTCTGGTGCACAAAAAAAGACCCGGGGGCTGGAAGACCGGACACTTCCCGCCAAAGTGCCGGGGGGCCTCGTGCCCCGAACTCCCGCCCCCGGGTCCCTTTTGGAACTCCGTGGCGTCGCGTCAGACGTGCTGACGACGCGTCTTGGATAATTATACATCCAAAATGTATGGGGTCAAGAGTGAGGGGTGGGAGCCGTTAGCGAGCCATCCGCTCGAGGCGCTCCTTCACCGGGTCGAGCGCCTTCAGGTCCCGCAGGACCAGCAAGATCGTGTCGTCGCCGGCGAGCGTGCCCAGCACCTCGGGCCATTCCTCCCAGTCGATCCCGGCTGCCACGGTCTGGGCACCCCCCTTCATCGTCCGCACGACGAGCAGATGATCGACGCCCTCGGCGCTGTGAAAGAGCGTCGGGAGTAGCGATTCGAGGGGCGGCGTCCCTTCCCAGTCGTCCGGGACCGCGTAGTGGGGGGCCCCGTCGGCACCCGGCACCTTCACGAGCCTGAGCTCGCGGATGTCCCGGGACAGCGTAGCCTGCGTCACGTCCGTGCCACGCTCTACGAGAAGGGCGCGAAGCCCCTCCTGGCTGTTGACACGATGCCCGCGAAGGATCTCGAGGATGAGTTGGTGGCGGTCCCGCTTGCTCACGCCACGGCCCGCGTCGCGAAGTCGCGAAGCCGCTCGGGCTCGAAGCCGACGCTGCGTTCGGTCTCCTCTCCCGCGGAGAAGAGAATGACCGTCGGGATGCTCCGGATCCCATACCGTCCCGCTACTTCGGGTGCCCGGTCCGTGTCGATCTTCACCACCAGCATCTTCCCGACGTGCTCCTGGGCGAACTCGTCCATGAGGGGCGCCACCATGCGGCAGGGGCCGCACCAGTCGGCGTAGAAGTCGACCATGACCGGCACACCCGCCGCCAGCACCGTGCGATCGAAATCGTCCTGCGCCACCTTGAGGGGACGATCCAGAAGCATCGGCTTGGAACACTCCCCGCACTGCGGCCGGTCCGCCGCGCGTGCCACCTCCACCTCGTTCAGGGTACCGCAGAAGCCACACCGGACCGTCGCTTGCCCGTCCGTTCTCTTCGTCGACATCAGACCTCTCTCATCTGGTTGCGTCCGAACAACGAGTGAATATGACGCAACTTCAGAAGATCTCGTAACGAAGCCTGAGCATCGCGAAGCGGCCCATGGTCGGGACGCCGACGAACGAGCGGTACCCGGTGTCGAAGAGGTTGTTGATCGCGAGCTGCAGCGTAGCGGCGGTACCCGGAAACTTGTAGCCCACGTTGAGGTCGAAGATCGCGAAGGCGTCGACGCACGGCTCCGAGAATTCGCTCGGCGCCACCCCGGGGATGCACTCGTTGCCGACGTATCCGGCCGACTCCGCAGGGAAGCCCGCAGAGAAGCGGGCCCGTCCGTTGGCGGACAGGCCCGTCCGCACGTTCCTGTACGCGAGTCCCAGCGAGCCCTTGTGCTTGGGCGCGTTGAGCGCGATCGGAGCGCCGCCCTCGATCTCGAAGTAGTCGTCACTCACCCAGGAGTACGCCCCGTTCACGGTCCACTCGTCGTTCACGAACGCCTGGATCGCGAAGTCGCTCCCCCAGAGATCGAGGTCGCCGACGTTCCGATAGGTGACGATCAGATCGGCCGCCTGCGCGCCGACCTGGTCGGAGGACACCACACCGGCGGGGATCTGTGCGATGACCGGAGCGAGCGCGGCCGCCGTGGCCTGTGCCTGTGCCGGTGACGCGCCATCGGCGATCATCCGGGTCGCGATGAACGTGCCCACGTCCTGGCCGTTCAGCAGGAGCAGCGGCGTCTGGACCTGCAGCGGCGACACGAAGTCGTTCTTCTGCATGTAGTAGACGTCGGCCGTGATCTTCACCCGATCGTTCAGCACGCCGGTCCACCCGACCTCGTACGTCTCGGTATAGCTCTCGGCGATGCCGGGCACGTCCGGAATGCGGGTCGACGCGAGCGGGCTCAGCTCACCCGGATTGTTCACGTCGAGGAGCATGCGCGCGATGTCGTCGTTGGTCGGATCCCAGCCGCTCATCTGCCCCGCAAATTGCGGGGTGATGGCATTCTGCGCTTGCAACACGCCCACGAGCAGATCCCACATCACGCCGGCGTCGGCCGGCAGCAGCTGTCCCGCGCCCCCGAGCCCGGGCGGCGTGAACGGCGAGCGCATCCCGCGCAGCGTGCCGTCGGGATTCTGGAAGGAGTATCCGTCCTTACCGGTACCGTAGGCCCGCGTCGTGTATCCGAGTTGACCCAACGACGACGGCGCCGCGCCGCCGGAGATGTCGAGGAAGAAGTTGAGGCTCGACGGCGTCGAGAAGGCGCGGTTGTAGCTCGCGCGGAAGCTCTGCTCCTCGGTCGGGCTGAACACGAGCGCGGCCCGGGGCGAGAAGACGTTGTCGTCGAGCAGCGAGTGGGAGTCGAGGCGAGCCGCCACGATGAAATCGAGCTGATCGGTCAGCGCGGTCTTGGACTGCACGTAGGCGCCCCACTCGTCGATGTCGTCCTCGTCCTCGTACGAGCCGTTGATGCTCCCCTCGGTATCGGGGCGCGTCGCGAAGTAATCGACGCCGTAAGTGAAGTCCTGACGCCCGTCGGCCAGGGCGAAGCCGTGCTGGCCCTGCGCGACGAACAGCGTGGACTTGTCGATCAGCGGAACCCCGTCGCGCAGGAGCCAGGTGTCGCCAGCGTCGCTGCGGTTGTAGTACGCCTGCGTGAAAAAGCGGTCCTTGTTCAGCCGTGCCTGGAAGTAGTCGTAGATCCAGTCTTTGGTCTGTCCCGCTCCGAGTCCGGTCAGCTCGATCCCGGTCGCGCTGGTGCGGCCGTAGGTGCCGACGAGCGTGCCATCGGTCGCGAAACGCCAGTCCGCGCGGGCCTCAAGCCCATAGCGGCTGATGTCGAAGTCCCGCCGACCGACCCGGGTGCAGGCTTGTTGGGCCAAAGCCGTGGAAAAGCCACGAATCGACTTGTCCTGGAGGCAAGCGGCCAAGGGCTGCTCACGAGCTTCCTGTTCCACGGGATCGGTGTACGGCCACTCCGTGCCCGACAGGTACTGCCCGGAGAGCTTGACCCCGAAGTCTTCCGCCACGAGGAAGGCCGTGCGGAAGGTGCCCTGGAAGACGTCGCGCTCGCCGGCACCCAGGGTGACGGTGGTCTCCTGGGCGTCGAGCGGCGACTTGGTCAGGATGTGGACCACCCCGTTCGCCGTGTTGGGCCCGTAGAGCGCCGATCCGGGCCCGAGCACGACCTCGATGCGGTCGACGTCTTCATCGTTCGACGGGAGGAAGTGCATCAGGTTCACCCGGAGCGACGGCACACCGGCGAGCCGGTGGTCCGTCAGCATATGCAGCCCACCGGAGAAGATGTTGTTGAAGCCGCGGACGACCACGTTCGTCGACTGGACCCCCTGCGTGATGATATCCACGCCCGGAGCGGACTTCAGATGGTCGGCGAGCGTCGCCGCCGGACGCTCCGTGATCTCGGCCGAGCTGATGTTGTAGGTCGACGCCGGTGCCTCGGTGGACTTCTCGGGCGTGCCCCTCGAGGCCGTGATCACGATGGCGTCGAGCTCCTGGGCCTGAGACAGCAGCTCCATGTCGTACGTCGTGGTCTGGCCGGCCGACACGGTGATCCCGTCGAACCGCGTGGTTCGGTATCCGACGACGGTGACGGTGAGGTCGTATGATCCCTCCGCGAGCCCGATGCGATAGCGGCCCTGATTGTCGCTCAGCGTCCCGGTGGCCTGTCCGGCTCCGAGCACCTGGATCTGTGCGGCGGAGATCGGGGCGCCCGTCTCGGCGTTGGTGACGATGCCGGTCAGCGTGCCCTGCTGCGCGGCGGCCGCTCCGGCGAGAGCGAAGAGTGCCGTGGACGCGAGGGCGAGAGATTGAACGAAACGTGCGGACATTGAGGCCTCACAGCGTGATTGGGACAAGTAGGCGCTCATGGTGACAACTGAATTCAAGCTACCGTGTCGGAGGCTCGGGGGGAATGAAATTTGCGCCGGGGTGGCCCCGCGCGAAGCCTCCCGACATCATCGAGGCATGACGACTGCACCTTTCACTACGACCCGCCTCGAAGAGGCGCGCGCCGACCTCGGCGACGCCATCCACCGCACCCCGCTCGTCCACTCGGCAACGCTGTCCGAGATGGCCGGCGTGCCCGTGCATCTCAAGTGCGAGAACCTCCAGAAGACCGGCTCGTTCAAGGTGCGCGGCGCGCTGCACCGTATCGGGCAGCTCGACGAACGAGAGCGCGAGCGGGGCGTGATCACGATCTCCGCCGGCAACCACGCCCAGGCGGTCGCATGGGCGGCCTCGGCGGCCGGCGTCGCGAGCACCGTGGTCATGCCCGAGACCGCGTCCCGCACGAAGGCGCGCGCGAGCCGCGGCTACGGCGCCGAGGTGATTCTCCACGGCACGCCCGGCGAGGCCTTCGAGAAGGCGTTCGAGCTGGCCGAAGAGCGCGACCTGACCTTCGTGCACCCGTTCGACGACGAGCACGTGGTCGTCGGTCACGCCAGCTGCATGCTCGAGGTCTTCGAGGACCTTCCGGACGTCGCCACCGTGCTGGTTCCTGTCGGTGGCGGCGGGCTCGCGTCCGGCATCGCGTCGGCGGTGGCGGTGCGGGCGCCGGACGTGGCGGTATGGTGTGTGGAGCCCGAAGGCGCCGCCGCGATGCACAGGAGCTTCCAGCTCGGGAGGGCCGTTCAGCTCGACTCGGTGTCGACGGTCGCCGACGGGCTCAAGGCACCCATGGCCGGGAAGCTGAACTTCGAGATCCTGCGCGCCTGGTCCCGGGGCGTCGTCCTCGTCGACGACGACGCCATCGTCTCGGCCATGAAGCTGCTGCTGGAGCGAACCAAGCTGCTCGCCGAACCGGGGGGCGCAGCGGGCCTCGCCGCGCTCCTGTCGGGACAGGTGCCCGACCTGCATGGGCCGGTGGTCGTCGTGCTCAGCGGCGGGAACGTCGACGCCGAACTCCTCGGCAAGCTGTTACTCGACGGTTAGCAACTCGATGTCGAAGATCAGGATCCCCTGGGGCCCTGTGCGCCCATAGGCCAGCTCCGGCGGGACCACGAGCTTGCGCTCTCCGCCGACCCGCATCCCGCGGACGCCTTCGTTGAAGCCTGCGATGGCCTCGTCCGCGTCGATCTCGAACGAGTACTCGCCCGATTCCTCTGTCGCTCCGCTGCGGTAGCGGAGCAGGTACGCGACGTTCACCACGGAACCGGGGTCCGCCAGCGCACCGTCGCCGACGACGAGGTCCTGGTAGTAGAGGCCGGAATCCGTCCGCGTCATCGCGTCGAGGTCGACGTTCAGCGACTCGTGAAAGAGCGCCGTCTCGATCCGCTCGAACACCGGCCCGGTCGAATCCGAGCAGGCGCCGAGCACAAGAGCGGCGCCGAACGCGACGCCCCAACCCCACCGCTTCAACATGTCCGTTCTCCGTGGTTCATGACTGTGGGCTCGAGCCACCGAGCATCCGCTCGAGAAGATCGGGATCTCCCTGGATGGCCGAGCGACGCTGATAGAGCCTGAGGCCGAACAGCCCGGCGAGCTCGGAGCCGTTTCCGGCCCGCCCGGGACCCCCATGCATCAGCGCGGGCATCACCATGCCCGACCCGAGCGCCGCACCGGCGACACCGCTGGACCCCAGGTAGATCCGTCCGTTCCACTGAGCGAAGTGGGTCACGACGCCTTCGAGCCATTCCGGGTCGTCACCGTACGCACTGGCCACGAGGCTCCCCCGGCCGAGCGCCACGAGCTCCGCGGCGTCCTCAGGGGTCCCGTCGTACGGCAGAATCGACGAGACCGGTCCGAACACCTCGCGCTGATGAACCACCGTGGCGGTCCGGGCGTCGTCGAAGCGCACGAGCGTGGGGAGCACGTAGTACCCCTTCCCCTCGGGCGCGCCGACGCCGTCCACCGGCTCCGAGCCGCCGAGCAGCACGGTGCCCTCGGCCGCCAGCGCGTCGATGCCCTGGCGGTTGTCGCGCAGCTGACGCGCGCTGTTGACCGGGCCCATGGTGACCGAGGGGTCCGCGGTGTTCCCGACCACGACCTCCTCGAGTCGGGCCACGAGGTCCGCCGAGACGCGCTCCACCTGGTCGGTGGGCACGAAGATGCGCCGGACCGCGGTGCACTTCTGGCCGCTCTTCTGGGTGATCTCGCGGACGACGTCGTTCAGGAAGAGCCCGTAGAGGTCGGAGTCGGGATCGACACCCGGTGCCAGGACCGCGCTGTTCAGCGAGTCCGCCTCGATGTTGACGGTGACGTTGCGCTCGAGGATCTCCGACATGGAGCGGAGATGCAGGCCGGTATCCGCCGACCCCGTGAACGCCAGCACATCCTGCTCGCCGAGGTGCGAGAGGAGGTCGCCGGCCCCGCCGCAGACGAGCTGGACCGAGCCCTCCGGCAGCACGCCCGCCTCGTCGAGGATCTGGATCATGCGCCAGGTGACGAGCGCGGTGCTCGTCGCCGGCTTCACGATGACCGGCATGCCCGCCAGCAGCGCGCACGCCGCCTTCTCACCGAATCCCCATCCCGGGAAGTTGAACGCGTTGATCAGGACGGCGACGCCCTCCTTCGGCACCAGAACGTGCCGCCCCACCCAATCTCCGTCGCGCGAGAGCGGGACCGTATCACCGTCGGGCATCAGCTTGGCATCGCCCAAACCCTTCCCGAAGTGGGCGTAGGCGCCCAGCGTCCCCGTGGCGCCGTCCACGTCGAACTTGGCGTCGCCCTTGGTGTTGCCGCCATTCCGCTTGGCCATGTCGAGGAGCTCGTCACGATGCTCGCCGAGGGCCTTGGAGATCGCCTTGAGAAGCGCGGCACGCTCACCGAGCGAAAGCGCCCTGAGCGCGGGCCCGCCGACCTCGCGAGCGTACCGGACGGCCGCGGCCAGATCGAGGCCCTCCGTGGAGGTCTCCGCGATCGGCTCCTCGGTCGAGGGATTCACGAGGACGGATGGCTCGCCGGAGCCCTCCTGCCAGCGGCCGTTCACGAAGCTTTTCAGCGTGATCATGTCTCGGGTCGACTCCGGAATGTGCGGTACGGGGACCCGAACAGTAGAACGAGGGCGGGAGCGGACAAGGGGGCGCAGCTCCTGACGCGCCCCCCCCGGCCGCCGTCAGCCGCCGCCCGGCCGGTAGCTACGTACTGGCGGAAGCTCCGCGCCGGTGAGCCCTTCCGGCTCCTCCTCGGCGACGACGGGCATCCGGAGCGTCCCCACCCCGTCGATGGTCGCTTCGATGACCTCGCCCGGTTGCAGGAAGCGCTGCTCACCCCGCACCGCCGTGCCCATTCCGGTCCCACCCGAGGTCCCGTTGTTGATCACGTCGCCGGGAAAGAGCGTGATGATCGACGAGCCGTACTCGATGAGCTCCCAGAGGGAGTGGATCATGTCGCCGGCCATCCCCTCCTGCATGCGTTCGTCGCCTACGCTGAGCGTCTGCCTGAGGATCTCCATCGGGTTCCCGTAGAACTCCTTGGGCACGATCCAGGGGCCCATGGGCGCGAAGGTGTCGTGTCCCTTCCCCACGAACCAGTCGGACTGGAGGGGATTCCCGCCCGGGGGCCGCCCCCCGCGGTCCGAGATGTCCATCGTGACCGTGTACCCGAACACGTGGGCCTCGGCGTCGTCTGCGGAAATGTACTTGCCGGCTCGCCCGATCACCGCTCCGAGCTCGACCTCCCAGTCGATCCGGTCCCGGCCGTACGGGAGCACCACGGGCGAACCATTGCCGACCACGGCGCCCCGACTCGGCTTCAGGAAGAGGTAGGGCACGCCCCGATTCTCCCGCCGCTGCCGCAGGGCTTCGGCCCGCTCCTCCTCGGTGCCGGTCTCATCGACGTGAGTGTAGAAGTTGACCGCGGCGTTGAGGATCTTGCCCGGATACATGACGGGCGGCAGGGTCCTGAGGTCCTGGACCTCGTAGACGTAGTCCGGCCGATCCGCGCCCAATGCACCGGCGGCGACGAGGTGATTCACCATCTCGTAGAGTCGGGCCTTCATGCCGTACTCGTACCGCTCGATGAGCTCGAGCATGTCCGCCGGCATGGGGAGGCGCGGGTACTCGGGGCGGCGCTCCAGGTCGGCGTTGGCGCGCGCCAGGTCCACCACGAAGCGGTCACGCAAGACCACGCCGACGCGAGGCTCGTCGTCGATCTCGAAGGTGCCGACCTTGAACGGCTCGACGATCGAGGGGACTTGGGCAGCGCCTCCGGCGGGTAGTAGCGCCAGCCATACGAGCCAGGCGCACACCCGGAGCGCCCGGGGGGCTCGTCGGGAGGACGGAGAGACGGACGGGGCGGACGCGCGCATGGCCTTACCTCCAGAGTGGAACTCTTCGGATAGGGCAGTCTCGGGGGGCGCCCGGCCTGATGTCAAACGGCACCGAGGAGTCGGGTCAGGCCCGCCGCGGCAGATGGACGTCGAACGTGGTGCCCGACTGCGCCGAAGAGGAGACCACGATCGAGCCTCCGTGCGCCCGCGCGATCTCCCGCGCGATGTAGAGTCCGAGCCCCAACCCTTGCCCGGGTCGGCGGCTCCCCTCGGTGGTGGCGCAATGCACGAACGGATCGAAGATCCGCTCCCTATCCTCGTCTGGAATCGCGCTTCCGGCATTGTGGATGGAGGCGACCACCTCGTCATCCTCCCCGATCAGGGTGACGGTGACCGGCGCGCGGGCTCCATGGTGCACCGCGTTCTCGACCAGGTTCGACATCGCCTCCCCCAGGCGTCCCGCGTCCCATTCTCCCTCGAGATCGCCCAGGGTCTCGAACCGGAGCTCACACTCCGGATGCGTCGCCTTGACCTCTTCGACGATCTCGCGCCCGACCGCTTCGAGGCTGGTGTGGGACCGGACAATGGGGATGCCACCGCCGAGGCGGCACCGTGAGAAGTCCAGCAGGTCATTCACCAGATCCGTCATCCGTTCACCACTGTTGCGGATCCTGGTCGCGACCCTCAGGTCACGCTCGGTCAACTCTCCTCGCACCACCAGGTACTCGGACCCCATGACCAGGGCTCCCAGCGGCGTGCGGAGGTCGTGGCCCAGCATCGCGAGGAACAGTTCGCGTCGCTTGCGCGAGCGGATGCGCGCCCGAGCGATCGATTCCATCAAGCTCTGGTCGATCGCCTGGTTCAACGCGATCAGGCCGTTCACTTCTGCGATGGACGGCGTGCCGTGGGCCGCCACCCACTGTCGAACGAGCCTTGCACGGGCATCGCTGCACTTCTCGACCTTTTCCTTCAGACCGATATCGTCGTCCAAGAGATCTTGAATCTCCTGGGTGGTGACGTTCGGCAAGCCTTTCGACGACGCGTCGTCGGCCTGACGCGGTGGTGTGCTCGGGAGTTCCTTGATGGTCTCCGAAGCACGCTCGCGGACTTCCTGAAGGACCTGCGCAAGGCGGCGGCCGGTGTCCTGCGCCTCCATTTGAAGCGGGTCACTCATGCTCAGAACCTCCCCCGGGGTCTCGGAGTGAGTTCCGTCACCCGGGACCCTCTTTTTTGCTGCGAGTCCCATGCCGATGAAAAAGAACCGGATTGGACTCGGGGCGTCCCCCGACGCTTACTTCAATCTACGGGGACCGGGGGCCAAATCGCCAGTCGGGAAAGGCTCCAGATGCATGT
>JBBDSM010000144.1:3969-20657 GCA_040904945.1 Gemmatimonadota bacterium | reverse complement strand
TGCGGGTGTCGGTGCCCGCGGCACCGGACTGCGTCATAGCTCCTCCCCGATGTTAACACATCGCATTCGTCGCTCTTCCTTGTCCGATATCCGCAAGACCCTCGTGCGCGGCCCACCCCACTCCTTCAACACCCTTCTAATGATGGCTCCGGTCAAGGGCCCTCCGGGCCGCGAGCGAGACCAACTCGTCGCACAGCTCCGGGAAGGAGATCCCCGAGGCCCTCGCCGCCTTCGGCAGAAGGCTGTTGGCCGTCATGCCGGGGAGTGCGTTGGCTTCGAGGCACCATGCCCCGCCGTCACCGTCCACGATGAAGTCTACCCGCGAGTAGTCCCGCATACGCAGCGCGGCATGGACGCGGACAGCCAGATCGCGCAGCCGCGCGTCCCATTCATCCGGGATGTCGGCCGGGAAGATCTCCTCGGCCATGCCCGGCTGATACTTGCACTCGTAGTCGAAGATCTCGTTGCGGGGCACGATCTCGCCCACCGGGAGCGCCCGGTCCCCGACGACGCCGACGGTGAGCTCCCGACCGCGGTGGTATCGCTCGAACAGGACGACGTCGTCCCACCCGCGGCTGGCGGTGATGGCCGCCTCCAACTCAGCGCGGTCGTGCGCCAGCACCAGCCGGAGTGACGATCCCCCCGCGGACGCCTTCACGATGACCGGAAGCCCCAGTCGGGCCTCGATCTCCGCGGCCGTCGGCGGAGCGTCATCGAGCCCGACAGCGATCCAGTCGGGCGTCGGTACGTCGGCATCGCGCAGCAGTCGCTTCGTGACCTCCTTGTCCATCGCCAGCGAGCACCCGAGCCGGTCGCTGCCGGTGTAGGTCACCCCGGCGATCTCCAGAAGCGCCTGGATCGTGCCGTCCTCACCGCTCCCTCCGTGCAGCGCGAGGAAGAACACGTCGGCATCCTCGAGCTCGGGGGCGCGCGTGAGCGCCACGGTCTCGCGCTCGTCCATCCAGGCGAGATCGTCGGAGGACGGGGGAAGCGCGGCGACCCCACGGTCGCGCAGGGCCCGCTCGCGTTCGGGATCGAGCACCCCGGTCACCGTATCGACTGCGATCACGTCGTGCCCGGCCTCACGAAGCGCCGCGCTCACCTCCACGCCGGATGCGAGCGAGACCTCGCGCTCGTCGGAGGTACCGCCCATCAGCACGGCAATCTTCATCCCATCAGCGCCCGGACGAGGTCGTACCGGGTGATGATGCCGGTGATCTTACCCGCGTCTCGTACGAGGCAGGCGGCGTTCTCCCGGGTCAGGAGGTTGCGTACCTCTTCGGAGTCGTTGTGGCTATCCACGACGGGGAACGGTGGTCCCATGATGCTTTCGGTCGGCTTGTCCAGGATGGTCGGATCGGAGATGACGGCACTCATCAGAATGCCCTCGGTTACCGAGCCGACGCATTCTCCGTGCCGCAGCACCGGAAGCTGCCCGACGTCGTGGGCCGTGATGGCCGACAGCGCGAGTCGGATGGGCGTGCCGGGCTCGACCGAGACCACGTGCCCGACCCCGTCCTGCTTCGCCTGCAGCACCGAGCCGACCGTGGGACGCCGGGGACGCTGGAGGAAGCCGTTCTCCCGCATCCAGTCGTCGTCGTAGACCTTGCTGAGGTAGCGCTCCCCCCAGTCGCAAACGAGGGAAACGACGAGCGCGTCCGGGTCGTCGATCTCCCGAGCCACGTCGACCGCGCCCTGGACCAGGAGGCCCGCCGAGCCACCCGCGAACATCCCCTCCTCGCGGGTCAGGCGCCGCGCCATCCGGAAGGCGGGGCCGTCGCCGATGGTCCGGTACTCGTCGACCACGTCGAGGTCGAGCGTCCCGGGGATCTTGTCGTTGCCGATGCCCTCGACCTTGTAGGGGTGCCCCTCGGTCTTCTCGCCGGTGTTGAAGTACGGGGCGATCATCGAGCCCTCGGGGTCGATCCCGACGATGTGCGCGTCCGGCCGGTGCTCTTTCAGGTAGCGGCCGACCCCGGTGATCGTCCCGCCGGTTCCCGCGGACGCCACGAAGTGGGTCACCTTCCCCTCGGTCTGCTCCCAGATCTCACGTCCCGTCGTATGGTAGTGCGCGTCGGGGTTCGCCTGATTGTAGAACTGGTCCGCCATCACCGCGCCCGGTGTCTCCTTCGCGATCGTGCGGGCGCGCTGCAGGTAGTGGTCCGGGTGATCGGGACCCACGGCGGTCGGCGTGATGATGACCTCCGCCCCGAACGCGCGGAGCAGCTTCACCTTCTCGGAGCTCATTTTGTCGGGCATCGTGCAGATGCAGCGATACCCCTTGAGCGACGCCGCCATGGCCAGGGCGAGTCCGGTGTTGCCCCCGGTCGCCTCCACGATCGTGCCGCCCGGCTGGAGCGTTCCATTCTGCTCAGCCTGCTCGACCATCGCGAGCCCGATGCGGTCCTTGATCGAACCCCCGGGGTTCAAGAACTCGCACTTCACGTAGACGGGCGTTCGCGCTCCGTCCGTGACCGCGTTGAGGCGTACGAGCGGAGTCCACCCGATGAGGTCGAGGATGCTGTCGTAGGGACGCAGATGCCGCTCGGTCATTCGGCGAGGCTCCTGGAGAATGCGCGGAGGAGGTGGGCTGCCAACAGCCCGTGGGAGGACGAGGCGCGCGGCCGCCGCCCGCTCAGGACTCGGAGCCGTCGCGCAAACGGAGCGTATCGGGCATCGGCCGCTTCGAAAAGTGCACAGGCACCCGCGCCCAGACGCGGATGCGCTCGCCGTCCTTACGCGCCGGGGTAAAACGGAGGGATCGGGCGCCATCTACGGCCGCCGCGTCGAAGTCCGCGTGTCCGGAGGATTCGACCACCTCGACGCTGTCGACGCCGCCCGTGTCGGTGACCCGCACGCGGAGAAGCGTCTCACCCTCCATGTCCTGGTCCCAGAGATGCAGCGGATACTCGATCGGAACGTCGCCGTACAGCGGCGCCGGTTGCTCGATCTCGCCCTCGCCGCCGCACGCGCTCACCGCGCCCGCCACGACGAGCGCGAGGGCCCGGCTCCATCGAAGTCGTGTCACTCTTCTCTATCCGTCGCAGCGTTGCCGAGTTCGTAGATCAGGTCGAGCGCTTCCCTCGGGGACAGCGCATCCGGGTCCAGCACCCTCAGGCGCCGAACCAGCGGATGTTCGACCTGGAAAATGGAGAGCTGATCGGGATGAGGGTCACCGGACGGCCGATGCGCGCCGTGCCGCCCAAGGCCCTCCCCGCCTCCGCTATGTGTTCCCTCCAACTCGGCCAGAAGTTCCCCGGCTCGAGCCACGATCTCCTCCGGCAGCCCGGCGAGACGCGCCACCTGGATGCCGTAGGAACGGTCGGCTCCACCCTCCATCAGGCGCCGCAGGAAGACGATTTCCGAGCCCACCTCCCGGACCGCGACGTTCATGTTCTTCACGCCCCGGAGGAGGTCGCCGAGCTGCGTGAGCTCGTGGTAGTGGGTCGCGAACACGGTCTTCGCACCGATCGCCTCGTGGATGTGCTCGGTGACCGCCCACGCGATCGAGACACCGTCGTACGTCGACGTCCCGCGTCCGATCTCGTCGAGGAGCACCATGCTCCGGTCCGTCGCTCCGTGCACGATGGCCGCGGTCTCGCTCATCTCGACCATGAAGGTGGACTGTCCGCGGGCCAGGTTGTCCGACGCGCCCACCCGCGTGAAGACCCGGTCGACGAGGGGGAGCCGCGCGGAGTCCGCCGGGACGAACGACCCCATCTGAGCCAGGAGCTGGATGAGCCCGATCTGGCGGAGAATGGTGCTCTTTCCTGCCATGTTCGGGCCGGTGAGCACGACGATCCACCCATGCTCGTTCAGCACGAGGTCGTTCGGGATGAACTCCTCCCGCGGCATCATCGTCTCGACCACGGGATGTCGTCCGGCGCGGACCTCGAGGTCGAAGCCCGTATGGAGCTCGGGACGGACGTATCCACGCCGGACCGCGACCTGCGCGAAGGTCGAGAGGACGTCGAGCGTCGCGACACGTGCCGCCGCGTCCTGGATGCGTGGCACGGCCCGCCCCACCCGCTCGCGCAGGTCCGAAAAGAGCTGGGCCTCCATGTGGCCGATGCGGTCTTCGGCGCCGAAGACCTTTTCCTCCCACTCCTTCAGCTCGGGCGTGAAGTAGCGTTCCCCGTTGGCCAGCGTCTGCTTACGCACGTAGTCGTCCGGCACCTTCTCGAGGTTCGCCTTCGTGACCTCGAGGTAGTAGCCGAAGACCTTGTTGAAGCCGACCTTGAGCGACCCGATTCCGGTCCGCTCCCGCTCACGCACCTGGAGCCGGGCAATAAAGTCGCGCGCGCCGTCGCGCACCGACCGGAGCTCGTCGAGATCCTCGGACCATCCGGCCCGGATCACGCCACCGTCCTGGAGCGCGGCCGGCGGGTCGTCCGCCACCGCCTCGCCCAACAGGGCGCAGACGTCGTCGAGGACGTCGAAGTCGCCGAGCAACGAGCCCAGGAGCTCGCTCTCCGCCTCCTTCAGCACATCCCGCAGCGTCGGCAGGCGCTCCAGCGATCGACGGAGTCCGGCCAGGTCGCGGGGACCCACCCGTTGCGTGCCGAGCTTGCCCGCGATCCGCTCCAGGTCGGCCACGCCGCCCAGTTCGCCCCGAAGTCCCTCACGGAGCTCCCGCCGCTCCGCGAACTCGCGCACGGCGTCCTGACGGGCCCAGATCGGCTCGGCCTCGACGAGGGGCTCGAGCACCCAACGCCGGAGCATGCGCCCGCCCATCGCGGTCACGCTCTCGTCGATCACGTCGAGGAGCGTGCCGCCCTCCTCACCGGTCCGGAGCGGCTCGGTGAGCTCGAGGTTCCGGCGGGTCATGTCGTCGAGGAGCATGACCGCGCCCCGTCGCTGGATCCGGACGGGACGCAGATGGCCGACGCCGCCGGGGCGGATCTCGCGGAGGTACTGCACCAGCGATCCGGCCGCGCGGGCCAGCGCTTCATCCCCGCTCTGGAACCCGAATCCGTCCAGCGAGCGGACACCGTAGGTTTCCGTCAGCGCGTCGACGCAGACGTCGTGCTCGAAGATCCAATCGTCCCGGTACGTCCGCGGCGCGCTCGTCCCCGAGCGATCCGGAGAGAGCGCGACGTCCCGGTCGAGCCGCCGAGGGAGCAGCAGTTCGGACGGCTCCAGTCGCCCGAGCTCGGCGCGGAGCTCGCCCTCCGGTACGGCCCGAACCGAGAGCTCGCCGGTCGAGACGTCGAGCGCAGCCAGCGCGAAGCCGCCCTCCTGTCGCCGCACGACCGACGCGAGGAAGTTGTTCCGCCGATCGGTGAGGAGCGCGTCGGCCAGCACGGTCCCAGGCGTGACGGTCTCGGTCACCTCGCGTCGCACGATCCCCTTGGCCTCCGACGGATCCTCCACCTGATCACAGATGGCGACCCTCCGTCCCAGCTTCACGAGGCGCGCCAGATAGTCGTCGAGCGCCTTGGCCGGAACGCCGGCCAGCGGGACCTTCGCAGCCGCGCCGTTGTTGCGGGACGTCAATGTGAGCCCCAGGAGGCGGGCCCCCTCTTCGGCATCCTCGTTGAAGAGCTCGAAGAAATCGCCTACCCTGAAGAAGACGAGCGCATCCCGGTGGCGCGACTTGGCCTCGCGCCACTGTTGCATCATCGGGGTATCGTCAGAAGAAGACATGCAGTCTTACGAATCTCCAGGAGTCGAGTCGATATGTCCGACGCGCTGAGCTACGGGTTCAAGAAGAAGGTGGATGGATCGATCGACGACGTCGAGGTGCGGGTCGAGGACGCCCTCGCCACGGAAGGCTTCGGCGTGCTGACGCGCATCG
Organism: Gemmatimonadota bacterium; assembly: GCA_040904945.1. GTDB lineage: Bacteria > Gemmatimonadota > Gemmatimonadetes > Longimicrobiales > Gaopeijiaceae > JAWLHJ01. The sequence continues at coordinate 14,860 of JBBDSM010000144.1, read as the reverse complement.
ACGTGGCGGGAACGCTGAAGAAGAAGCTCGACGTCGACTTCCGCGAGTACCGCATTCTCGGTGCGTGCAATCCCGCTCTCGCCCATCGGGCGTTGTCCGAGGAAGAGGATATCGGGCTGCTGCTGCCGTGCAATGTCGTCGTGTACACCGATGACGAGCCCGGCAAGTGCACGGTGTCGGTCCTCGACCCCGTCCAGCAGCTCGGGGTCTCGGGGCGGGCCGATCTGGGTCCACTGGCCGAAGAGGTCAGGGATCGCATGAAGCGGGCGCTGACCCGGGTCTGAGGGTCCGGAAACCGGCCGGGCCACCCGAACGGGTCCCGAGCTTCAATCTCTAGTGTAGTGTGGCCGAAGTCTCTTGAGTAACGAGAGTGCCGAAGCGCTCCGCCGGCAAGGCGCGACGACGAGGCATAGCACCGCTACGTCGAGGAGGAGCAACGCAGCCGGAGGAGATGCAGCGGCGCTCGAATGCCAAGAGACTTCGGCCACACTACACTACCGGGGGACCGGCCGCTCCGCCCGCTCGTCGCGGACCACCGCGGAATGCAGGCCCTGACGGGCGAGCCGCTCGAACATCTCCTGCGCGGATTCCCGCTCGTCGAACGATCCGATCCGAACGTGGAGGAGCGGGCTTCCCTCGACGCGCACGAGCCGCACCTCGAAGCCGGCCTCCCGGGCGTCGTCGAAGACCGAGCGCGCCCGCGGCTCCTCGCCGAACGCGCCGAGTTGCACCGAGAAGACACCGGTGGGCCCTTCGGCCGTCACCCCGGCGGCCTCTGCTCTGCCGGGTGCCTCGCCGGCCGGCACGCCCGCTCCGGCGCTACCCGCTCCCTCGCCCGCCACGACGCCCTTCGCCGACTGTCCCGTGCTCGCCGGCGGGACCGCATCGCCCGCATCGCGCAACCAGGCCTCGGCGGCGCGGCGGACCGGCGAACCCGGGTGATCTCGCGTCAAAGCTTCGACGTGCGCGCGCGCCTGCGCTCCATCCCCGAGCGCATGCGCCGCCTGGGCGAGCCGGAAGAGCGCCTGGTCGGTGAAGGTCCCGGCAGGATAGAGGACGACGAGGCGCTGGTAGTCACGCATCGCCTGCTCGGGATCGATGGTCAGGCGCGCGCGAAGCCAGAGCGCACGCTGCTGGAGGTCGCGATCGACCCCTTCGTACCCTCCCTCCCACCACGCCAGCAGAGCAGCGCGCGCTTCATTGGTGCGGCCCTCCCGAGCGAGCTCGTCGATCCGCTCGAGCTCGGACGTCTGCGCTCCCGCGGCGGCCGGCGCACCCACCAGGAGGAGACCGACGAGGAAGCACGTCACGACCACGCGCGCGCTCATGCGGCTTCCTTCCGAACCCTGAGTCCCATGAGCCACGTCTCCAGGAAGTGCTCGTCGGATTGGGTGCTGGCTTTGAGCATACGGTCGAGGTCCCGGAGCTCGAGCACCGCCCGGTCGAGCTCGGGGAGCGTCCATCGCCGGGCCTGCGGCACCACGTTCTTCACCAACCATCGCTGGTACGGTGGAAGTGCCGCCTCGAGCCCTTCGCGACCGGACTCGAGGACCACGCCGATTCGCAGGAGCTGAGTGGCGAGCATGATGACCAGCCCCACACCGGACTCTCCCTGACCGATCAGGGTCGGGAGGGTGCGGCAGGCCTCCTCGAAGCGCCGCTCGGCGACCATGTCCAGCCACCGCCAGCGGTCCTGGGCCGGGATGCGCGTTCCGACGGCCTCGACGTCGGCCAGCGTGATCCGCTTGGCCTCGCCCACATACTCGGTGAGCTTCTCCAGCTCCCGGTCGAGGACACCCAGGTCCGTCCCGATCGCCGCGCCGAGGGCCCGGGCGGCATCGATCTCGATCTCGACGCCGTGGCTCTCGGAGGCCCGGCTCGCCAGCCACCCGGGCACGTCGGCTTCGGCCACGGCCTCGAAGGCGGTGGACCGGGCGTGTTTCCGGAGCTCGGCGTAGACCTTGGCCTTCGAGCGGTCGGGCACCGTGCAGCTCATGAGGAGGGCGAGCCCGGGTGGCGGGGCCTTCACGACCTCGAGCAGGGCGTCGCGAGCGTGCTTGCTGCCAGCCAGCCCTTCGACCTCTCTCAGCACCACGACGCGCCAGGTGGCCATCATGGGCGGGGTCGCGAGCACCGACGCGAGGGTCTCGGCATCGACCTCGGTGCCGCGGAGGACATCCAGATTGAAGTCCTTGGTCGATGGGTCGAGGTGAAGCTCGATGAGACGCCGGAGCTCCTCCTCCTTGCGGAAATGGTCGTCGCCGTGGAGGTAGAACGCTCCACCGGGGGCGTCAGTCGTGGTCAAAACCCACCCGTCGGACGCCGCCGTCCCGCGCGTAGCGCTTCGACAGCCGCGTGTATTCGTACAACCGCGCGTCGTCCCAGAGGCCGCGCCCCAGCGCGCTGAACACCACGGCGGGCGACATGCTCCTCGACGATGCGGCCGGCACCGGCTGGCTGACGCGGTCGACCACGATCGGCGCCAGATCCACGACGGGCGGCTCCTCGCGCAGGAGCGGTGACCAGGCCACGAACGTCAGGAGCACGGCCAGGCCGAGCACGGTGAGCGCCGGCGTGGCGGACGCCGAACTGTCGATGAGCGCGCGGCGATCGTCGACGTGGAAGAGCCGATGACGTAGCCGCGGCTCGAAGTCCTCCGCCAACTCGGGCTCGGGAAGCGAGCGGAGGAGCGATGCCCCCTGCTCGTATACGGCCTTGTAGCGGTGACACGAATCGCACCCACGGAGGTGAGCCTCCATGAGCGCATGATTCCGGTCGTCGGCCGACCCGTCGAAAAACTCCGACGCGCGAGCCATGAAGTCTGTACAGTTCATAGGTCCTGAGATCTTCGATTCCCGGATATACGGTCGTGCCCATCACGATCGTCGGGAAGTGATACAGGCCCACGGTAGGAGGGGTTCCAAGCTAGCAGGTCGCTGAAACAGGGGAGCACCCCGCGTTGGGAGCGCCACGGCCCCGAGCCGTAGGCGGAGCGACGAACGCATAGCCGTGGCTACGCGGAGGAGTTCCAACGACCGGAACGGGGCCGTGCCGCCCCAACCCAGGAACCAGTAAGGTCCTAGGAATCAAGGTGTTGGGCGCATGGGGGTTTCGCGGGTGATGCGGCGTCTCTCCTCGCTCGCCGTAGCGGTGCTACGACTCGTCGTCGTTCCTAGCCTGACCAGCGAAAGCCCCATGCGCGCGGGGTGCGCCCCTGTTTCAGCGACCTGCTAGACGGCCCCGCCGGACGAATCCGGCGGGGCCGTGGACGCTCGGGAGAGCCGCCCTAGAAGGGTGTTGAAGGAGTGGGGTGGGCCGCCCCAAGCGGTCCCTCGACGCGTCTGGCGTCAGTCGATCATGGGCGCGATGATCTGCGCGAAGTTGTTCCGGGCCCGGTTCAGACGGCTCTTCACGGTACCCAGGTTGCAGTCGGTAATCTCGGCGATCTCCTCATAGGTCTTCCCCTCCATCTCGCGGAGGACGAAGACGATGCGGTGATGCTCCGGGAGCTGCTTGACCGCCTCCTCGACCTTTTCACGCAGGTGCCGCTTGCGGAAGAGGTCGTCCGGCTTGTACTGGGTGTCTTCCCACTCCAGCGGCCGGTGGTCGGCGTCCCAGTTCTTCTTCAACGTCTGGAAGAGCACCAGGGGATTCCTGGACCGGTTCCTGAGCTCGTTCTTCGCCAGGTTGCTCGCGATGGTGTAGATCCACGTCGAGAACTTCTTGGACTGGTCGAAGCGGTGCAGGTGACGATACACCCGCACGAAGGTCTCCTGGACCAGATCCTGCCCCCGCTCGCGGTCGCCGATGGTCCGGTACACGAAGTTCAGCAGCCGCTGATCGTACCGGCGTACCAGCTCTCCGAAGGCCCGGGGATCGCCGTCCAGCGAAGCCTGAACGACGTCCGAGTCGTTCAGCTCGCCGAGGTGTGTCCGGTGCGCCTTGGCTTCTCCGAAGCCAGCGCCCTCTCGTTTCCGTTCTGCCCGTGCCCTGGCCACTTGATACCTCCTCGTTCGCGATGCCTGCCTATCCGACAGACCTACGTTCTTTACGCCTTGCTACAGATGCAGAGGGTGTGCCACCCCAACAATGCCTTGTTTCAAGCCCTCTCCAGAAGTACCCGTCGCTTCGGCGTCCTACCTATGTGACGCGCGAACCTCACGAATTAGGACAGATCGAACGCTCGTAGTGTTGCCTCACCCTCCTAATGCCCGCCGAAGGCCGCAGGTTCCGCCGCCGGAGTGATCCGCCGCGGCCGGCCGGCCCTACGCGCCGTCGCCCCGAACGACCTCGACCGGGCCGATGGCCAACGCCTCCAGCGGTCGCGCGATCTCGTCGGCATCACCGACCACGACCACCTGGGCCTCCGCGGGGCGCATGTGGCGGGCGACGGCCTCGGCCGTCGCAGCCGTGGTGACCCCCCGCACGTTGTCCCGGTAGTCGTTGAAGTACCGGTCGTCGAGACCGAACACGACCAAGTGGGTGAGGCGCGTCGCGATCTGGTCGACCGTTTCGATCTGGAGGCCGAACACCCCGGCGGCGAAGTCCCGCGTGGATGCGACCTCCTCGTCCGTGGGCCCGCCGTCCACGAGCCGCTCCATCTCGGCCAGGATCTCGCGGACCGCCGGCGCCGTGACGTCGTTCGCGACCGCGGTCGACACTTCGAACGGTCCCGCCGCGCTCCGGTACGAAAAGCGCGAGCGCACACCGTAGGTGAAGCCGTGCCGCTCGCGGAGGTTCAGGTTGAGGCGGCTGGTGAAAGTCCCACCGAAGAGCATGTTGCCCACGAGGAGCGGGAAGTAGTCGGGTGTCGCGCGATCCGTGCCCACGTGCCCCACGCGGATCTCGGACTGTACCGAGCCAGGTCGGTGCACGACGGTCACCCGGCGCTCGCGCGTGGCCGGCTCCGCCTTGAACGCCGACACCCCCCCTGGGGCGCCCATCCAGGAACCGAGGTGACGGAGCACGAGTTCCGATACCTCCTTTGGCTCGACATCGCCGGCGACGACGAAGCCACCCCGACCGCCCGGCCGGTAGGCGGCGTCGGCATACCCGAGGAGCGTCCGCCGGTCGACGCTGGAGATGGACGCCTCCGTCCCTCCCACCGGACGAGCATAGGGCACGTCCGGAGCGAAGTAGCGCCCGAGGGCCCGGTCGCTCGCGAGCGCTCCGGGGTCCATGGATCGCTGGCGGATGGACGCGAGGCGTTGCTCGCGGGCCCGGTCGACCTCCCCCGCGGGGAAGTCGGGCTCGAGGACCAGCTCCGCGAGGAACGGGAATACCTCTTCGAGTCGGTCCGCGAGGCACGTGAGCGACACGGTCGTGCCCTCCCAGCCGGCGTAGGCCGACACCCGTGCCCCCAGCCGCTCCAGCTCCTCCGACAGGTCGGCTCCACTCCGCCGCCGTGTGCCCCCGTCGATGGCCTCCGCCGCGAGCACGGCGAGGCCTGCCCGTTCCGCATCGAGAGCCTGTTCACCGCCCCGCATGAAGAGGTCGAGCGTCACGAGGGGGAGGCGCGGTACGCACGCGACCCGGAGGTCGATGCCGTTCTCGAGGCGGGAACGCTCGGTGTCGGGGAAGTCGAAGTCCCGAATGGCGCCGCTGGCCGGCGGGCTCGACCGATCGAGGGGGCTCATCGCTCTTCCCCCGGGCGGTACGTGACGACCGCACGATTGTTCGGACCCAGCCGCTCTGCGGCGAACGCCCTCACCTGGTCGATCGATACGGCCTCGAGCCGCTCGAGGTCGTGGTTGATCCGGTCCGGATCGTCGAAATAGAGCTCGAACATCGCGAGGCGGTCCGCACGCTCGGACTGGTGCTCCAGCGAAGATACCAGGTCCGCTTCGCTCAGCGCGATCGCGCGCTCCACCTCCTCGGGCGCCGCCTCGACCAACCCCTCGATCTCCTCGGCCAGCGCCTTTTCGAGGTCCCGCGGCGACGCCCCGGGATACCCCGTCGCCCAGACCAGGAGCATGGACGCGCCGGTCAGGAGCGGGAACGCGTACGCCACCACGCTCTTGGCGACACGGCGCTCGCGCACCAGTCGTCGATAGAGGCGCGACGCCTTGCCCTGTCCCAGCAGCGCGCGGGCGACCTCGACCGTCGCGAAGTCGGGCGAGGAGTACGGCGGGATGCGGAAGGCCATGATCACGCGCGGGAGCGGCACATTCGCGACCACGTCGTCACGCACGGTGCCCCCGATGAGGGGAGCCACGTCGGGATTGCCGGGGAGTCGCGGCACCGGCGCTCCGGCCTCGATCTCCCCGAAGTATCGATCGACCGCCTCGAGGGCGCGACCGGACTCGAAGTCCCCGGCAATGGCCAGCACCGCGTTGTTGGGTCGGTAGTACGTCTCGAAGAAGGCAGCCACATCGTCGAGCGTCGCCGCTTCGAGATCAGCCATCGCTCCGATCACGGTGTGGTGGTAGGGATGGTCGGGCGGGAAAACGAGGGACTGCAGCCGCTCGTCCCAGTCGCCGTAGGGCTGATTGTCGTAGCGTTGGCGCTTCTCGTTCTTCACGACGTCGCGCTGGTTGTCGAGCTTCTCCTGGTCCATGGCCGGGAGCATCCACCCCATGCGGTCCGACTCGAGCCACAGGGCGAGCTCGAGATGATGGGAAGGGAGGGTCTCGAAGTAGTTCGTCCGGTCGAACCACGTCGTCGCGTTGAGGGTGCCGCCCGCACGCTCGACCAGCTCGAAGTGCTTGTTCTTCGGGACGTGGGTCGAGCCCTGGAACATCATGTGCTCGAACAGGTGCGCGAACCCGGTCTTCCCCGCCCGCTCGTTCCGGGAGCCGACGCCGTACCACAGGTTCACGGCGACCACCGGAACAGTGGGATCGGGGGACAGGACCACGCGCAGCCCGTTGTCGAGGCGGTGGCGCTCGACGGGAATGGAGAGTCGGCTCAAGGGTATTCTCTCGGTCAGGGACGCTCGCTCAGGCGAACGCGAAGGAACGAGGGGGCGATGTCGTCCACGAGAAGCGTACGGGCCGCGTCGTGGTCCGCGTCGAGACGGTCCTCTACGGCTGCGACCATTTCCTGGTCGGCTTCGGCGGCCTGCATGCGGGCGCGTTCGAGCATCTCGTAGGCGATGCCCTCGCGGCCGATCGCAGCCGCGGCGAGGGCGGCGGCCAACTGCGCGTCGACGTCCTCCGGATCGATCCGCGCGCCTTCGATCAACTCTCCGGCCGCTTCGTCGAAGCGGTCCGCCTCCACCAGCACGAGGCCGAACACGACCCGGGTCCAGGAGTCCTCGGGGTCGAGCCGCACGGCGTCGCCGAGCGCGTCGGCCGCCGCGTCGAAACGCTCTTCCATGGCATGCAGAACCCCGAGCTCGTAGCGCGCCTGCGGATCCTGCTCGTCGATGGCGACGGCCGCCTCGAGCTCCGCCCGGGCCTCCTCGAAGAGCCCCTCTCGCGTGAGGTACGCGCCGTACAGGAGGCGGGTGAGCACGACCTGCGGCGCCGTGAGCGCCGCGGCCCGGAGCGCCTGCTCGGCGTCCGGATCGTCGAAGGCGGCGATGCCGTTACCGGCGGTGGCGAGGATGTACGGATCCGTTGGCTCGAGGGCGAGCGCGCGCCTGAACCGCTCGTAGGCCACACCCTCCAATCCCAGTTCCCGCTCCGCGACACCGAGCCAGCAGTGCACCGCCGGATTTTCGTCGAACTCCTCGAGATTCTCGAGGAGCAGCTCGGCCGCGGAGGTCCAGTCCCCCTCATCGCCAAGCGTGAGAACCCGGGAGAGAAGCGCATCGAGGTCCATCAGACACGCTCCTCTCGCTGGACGACGATGCTCTCACCGGTCATCTCAGGGGGCTGCTCCAGCTGCATGTAGCTCAGCACGGTGGGGGCGACGTCGGCCAAGCGCGCAAAGTCACGGAGTCGGGCTCGGCCGCCGTGGGGGTCGAAGATGATGAGATCGACGGGCTCGGTCGTGTGGGCGGTGTAGGGTGCCCCGGTCTCGGTCAGCATCTTCTCGGCGTTGCCGTGGTCGGCCGTGACCAGCGTGACCCAGCCGGGTTGCGCCCGGACGAGTTCGAGCAGGCGGCCCAGACTCGCGTCCACCGCTTCGACCGCCTGGACCGCCGCCGGAATCGAGCCCGTATGCCCGACCATGTCCGGGTTGGCGAAGTTGACCAGGATGAAATCGTACGCTCCACCACGGATCCCGGCGGCGACGGCCCGCTCGACCCCCAACGCGCTCATTTCGGGCTGCAGGTCGTAGGTCGCCACCCCGGGCGAGGGGATCAGCTCGCGGTCCTCGCCCGAGAACGGCGTCTCCTCGCCACCGTTGAAGAAGTACGTCACGTGCGCGTACTTCTCGGTCTCGGCCACCTTGAGCTGCTTTCTTCCTTGCTCAGCCAGGTACTCGGAAAGGCCCATCTGGACGTTGTCCGGAGAAAACGCCACGGTGACCGGCAGGCCCTCTTCGTACTCGGTCATCGTCACGATCTCGTCAGGAACGGGTGCGTCTCGCTCGAAAGCGTCGAAGTCGGGTCGGGACAGCGCCTCGGTGAGCTGCCGCATGCGGTCGGAACGGAAATTCAAGAGGATGACCGCGTCCTCGGCCCGGATGCCACGCTCGCCCGCGCCACGCATGCCGGTCGGCGGGACGAACTCGTCAGTCACACCATCCTCGTAGCTCCGGGCCAGGAAGTCGGGGCCGTCCGCCCAGTTCTCCGCCTTGCCGCTCGCGATGAGGTCATAGGCGCGCCGGGTACGGTCCCACCTCCGGTCGCGGTCCATCGCCCAGTAGCGTCCCGTCACCGAGGCGATAGCCCATCGGTCGCTCCGGGCGCACGCTTCTTCGATCCGGCCAACGTACCCGCGCCCACCGGTCGGTGAGGTATCACGGCCGTCGGTGATGCAGTGCACCCGCACGTCGAGATCGGTCGGCAACACGTCGAAGAGCGCGGTGAAATGCCGGAGATGCGCGTGCACCCCGCCGTCCGAAACGAGGCCGGCCACATGCAGCGCGCCCCCGCGTTCCCGCAGCCCCGCCACCAGGTCGTCCAGTCCGAGGCGCTCCGTGAAGGTGCCGTCGGCGACAGCCAGATCGAGCCGGGCGATATCCTGGTGCACGACGCGCCCGGCGCCGAGGTTCAGGTGACCCACCTCGGAGTTGCCCATCTGCCCTGCGGGCAGGCCGACATCCTGGCCGGAGCAAGCCAGACGGGTGCGGGGCGCGGTGTCGTAGAGGCTCCGGAAGTTGGGCACCTCGGCCTGCTCGATAGCGTTGCCCGGGTCGGGAGCGCCCTCGAAGTCGGAGTGTCCCCAACCGTCGAGTATGACCAGCAAGACCTTGCCCATGACGCGAACGACCGGTGGAGAGCGATAGAGAAGAGCGCCTCGACGCGGCGCTCCCGATGTCGTGAGCGTATCACGTCCCGCCGGAATCTCAAGCCCCGGGCACGCGACTCCCCCGGACGGCTCGCGCGTTCTACCATTCAAGGGACTTCTCGAAGAGACGTCCGGCCGGCGGCAAGCCCGGAGCCCGATCTACATGGGAGCGACCATGATGACCCATCCAACCAACACACCTCGACCGATGAAGGACCGGGTCTCGCGCCAGCGTTCGGGTCCTCGGATCGCCCGCGCGGGGCTCCTCCTCTGCCTTACGCTGACGGCAGCGTGCGGTCCGCTCGCCCCCGGAGGTGAGGAACTCCGCTACCGGTCGGGGGGAGACCTCGTCGCCACCGGCACGGTCGTCGAGGTCCCCGAGTCGGTCGACGGAGACGTGATGGCTGCGGGGCGGGACGTCGTGTTCACGGGCGATGCCGGAGGATCGCTGCTGACCGCCGGATCGACCCAGACCCTGGAAGGATCGGTGGCCGGGAACGTCCACGCCGCCGGAGGAGCCGTCCTGCTCGCCTCGCGGGTGGAGCGCAACGTCACCCTGCTGGCCGCGGACCTCCTGGTCGCGGGAGACGCGAACGTCACGCTGAACGCCTACCTGGTCGGTGGGCGGGTCGAGCAGCGCGGCGCGGTGCGGGGCAACCTGCGGATCGCCGCGCGCGAGGTCGTGCTCGACGGGCCCGTGGGCGGGAACGTCGACGTCATCGCCGGCCGGCTCACGCTGGGCCCGTCGGCGCGGATCGACGGTGATCTGACGTACCGGGTGCGTGACGGCGCCGACAGCATCGACCCCGCGGCTGTCGTCTCGGGCGACGTACAGGCCGTCCCCGTACCTGGGCCGTCGACGGCCTTCCGCCTCTCGGTGGCCGCCGGCCGCGTGGCCGCCTTCCTGCTCGCGGGCTTCGTGTTGCTCCTGCTCTTCCGGCGGCTGGCCGGAGCCGCCGACCGCCTGAACGAGCGCCCAGGCTCGGCCCTCGGGCTCGGGCTGCTCTGGATCATCGCGCTCCCCGTGATGGTCTTCGCCGCCGCGGTGACGATCATTGGCATACCCCTCGCCATCGTCGCGACGGTCTGCTACCTGATCTCACTCTACCTGGCGCCCGTGATCCCGGGGGTCTGGCTCGGCATCTCGCTCCTCGACCGACCGGGCGAGTCTCCGACGGCGCCCGCGAAAGCGTTCCTCCTGGGTGGGGCGATCGTCGCGGTGCTGTCGCTGCTGCCCTGGATCGGCCTTCCCGTCCGGGTGGTCGTGACGGCCCTCGGCTTCGGCGCCGTCGCGCTCCACGTACGCGCGGGGCTGGCGGAGGGTTAGGGGTCGCAGCTCGCGGCGCTCCGGCACCATGCGGTCGTACACGGACGGATGGGCCGCCCGAAGCGCGTCGAGCGTCGCAGCCACGGTGACCGAAGCCCTCATCGGCGATGGAGCCGCTCGCCAGCGGGGTGGCGTCGAATGGAAAGCCCGATAAGATCCCGCATGCCTAAGGACGCCCTTCGAGACATCGAGCTGCTGATGCGGTCCCGGCACGGGCTCGTGC
>JBBDSM010000144.1:0-3869 GCA_040904945.1 Gemmatimonadota bacterium | reverse complement strand
AAGGACGCCCTTCGAGACATCGAGCTGCTGATGCGGTCCCGGCACGGGCTCGTGCACCTCGACACGGAAGAAGAGACCCGCGCAGGTACACTGCTCGCGCACGTGGCCGACCGCATGGGCCTGCCATTCTACACGTGGACCCGCTCAGGCGGCCTGCGGCGCCACGGCCTGCACGACCCCATCTACGACACGCAGGATCCGGCCAAAGCGCTCCGCCACGTCACGGTAGCCGGCATCGAGGCCGTCTACCACTTCGAGTCGCTGGCGCCGAGCCTGGAGGGTCAAGACCTCCTCGTGTCCCTCGCCAGGGATGCGGCGCGGAGCCTGGAGTCCCTGGACGGTGCCATCGTCCTCACGGGGCACGAGGTCGAGCTGCCGCGCCCGCTGGCCGAGCGAGCCGCCCACGTGACGTTGCCCGGCCCGTCGGAACCCGAGCTCACGGCGCTCCTCGCCGACATCGTGCGCGACCTGTCCCGCGCCACCCATGTCGAGGTCTCGCTGTCGCAGGCCGAGCGGAGCGAGCTCGTGCGGCAGCTCACCGGCCTGACCCTCATGGAAGCCGAGAAGGTGCTCACCAAGGCCATCGTGGAGGACGGCGCCCTCACGCGGGACGACATCGGGCACGTCCTCGAGGCCAAGCGCCGCATCGTCGAGCGGGAAGGGCTGCTCGAGTACTACCCGGTGGAGCACGCCCTGGCGGAGATCGCCGATCTGGCGGGGCTCAAGGCCTGGCTGCGCAAGCGCTCGGCGGTGGTTCGGGAGCCCGAGCGGGCCCGGGATTTCGGGCTGACGTTCCCCCGGGGAGTGCTGCTGCTCGGCGTCCCCGGCTGCGGCAAGAGCCTGTCGGCCAAGGCGGTGGCCGGCGAGTGGGGCCTGCCGCTGCTGAAGCTCGACCCCTCGAACCTCTACAACAAGTACATCGGGGAGAGCGAGCGGAACTTCAAGCGGGCCATGGCCGTCGCCGAGCGGATGGCGCCCGTGGTCCTCTGGATCGACGAGCTGGAGAAGGCGTTCGCGTCGGGCGGCGGCGAGGACGGCGGCGTGAGCGAGCGCGTCCTCGGAAGCTTCCTCTCATGGATGCAGGACCGGGCCGGCGAGGTGTTCGTCGTCGCGACAGCCAACGACGTCCGCAGCCTGCCGCCGGAGTTCCTCCGTAAAGGCCGGTTCGACGAGGTATTCTTCGTCGATCTCCCCGACGGTGCAGTCCGCGAAGAGCTTTTCCGGATCCACCTCGAACGGAGAGCGCGGGACGCCGGGGCCATCGACCTACCCGCCTTGGCCGCCCGCACGGACGGCTTCTCGGGCGCCGAGATCGAGGAGGTCGTGGTGTCGGCCCTCTATACCGCGTTCGCCGCCGACGCACCGGTGGACACCGCACTCCTGGCACGTGAGGCCGCCGCCACGCGTCCGCTCTCCGTCACCATGCGCGAGCGGATCGACGACATGCGCGCGTGGGCGGCAGGACGGGCGGTCAGCGCGAACTGACTGGGCCGCCCGGCTCCGCCTCGACGGCCACCAACGGAGTTGGCTCCATCTGCCGGATCACGGCGGCGCCGGCGATCCCTCCGGAGGGATCGCGTCCCCAGCAGAGGATCTCGTCCGCGGACGTCACTCCGCATGTCCGGTACGCCCCCGCACCGACCGCACCGAAGGTGTGCTCACCGACCACGGCCGTCGGCTCCATGCGGCTGGTGGTCGAGCCGTCTCCGACCTCGCCGAAGCCATTGAAGCCCCAGCAGTACGCCGCGCCTTCCCGCGACAGCCCACAGGTGTGGAGGTTGCCGACCTCGATGGCCGAAAAGTGGACGTCTCCGGCGACCGGGGCCGGCGCGACGCGAGCCGAGTCCGTCCCGTCACCGAGGGCCCCGTGCCCGTTGGCGCCCCAGCAGTGCACGACGCCGTCCCTTGCCAGGCCACACGTGCGGTTGAGGCCGGTGTCGATGGACTCGAAGCGGACATCGCCCTGAACCTCGACGGGCGCCGACGACATGCCGGTCGCCTCGCCCCCCAGCTCTCCGAAGTCGTTACTGCCCCAGCAATACGCCCGTCCGTTGCCGTCGAGGGCGCAGGTGTGGTCGCCTCCCGCGGAGATCTGGGTGAAGCGTTGTCCGCCGAACACTTCGATCGGCTCCACGCGTGCGTCGGTCGTGCTGTCCCCGAGCTCACCCGCGTGATTGCGCCCCCAGCAGAACGCGGCGCCGGAGGCGTCCAACGCGCAGGCGTGCTGATTCCCGACAGCCACCGTGGTGTAGGTCCGGTCACCCGGAACCGGCGCCGGCTCCTGGCTGGGCTCACCCGCGGGTTGACCCGGGACGCGGGCGATTTCCATGCCCCAGCAATGGATGCGTCCTCCGGCGATGCCGCAGGTACGCTTGTGCCCGGCAGACAACGCCGAGAAAGACAGCCCGCCCACGACGTCCGTCGGGACGCCCCTCAGCTCGGTCGTCCCGTCCCCGAGCTGGCCCTGGTCATTGGCGCCCCAGCATTGAGCCGCCCCACCCTCGAGCAGCCTACATGCGTGGTCGAACCCGATCGAGATACCGGACCCCACGACAGCGACTTCCCCCCGCGAGCCCGCCTCGGGGGACGCGGCGTAGAATGGGACTTCGGGGGGCGGGGCCTCGAAAGCCGGAGGTGCGGATCCCGCCAGGAACAAGACGAGGGGGATCGAGGACATCACGGACATGATCAAGGCGCGCATATGTTGCTCCGGTTGAAGTGCTCCAACATCGAATGGGTCCAGGCCGATCGGGGCTGTCAAGCCCCCTTGTTCACGTGCCGAGGGCGGCGGCGCATCACCAGTCGGGGGCCGGCTTCTTCGACCCTCCGGAAGCCGAGCAGGTGGAAGAGCTGCCGCGCGAAGAAGCGCGCCACGCGGCGATCGATGGTGACGGCGTCCGGGTCACCGGGCACCCGGCGTACGCCAGGCAGATACGGCGCGATCCGGTCGACCCGTGCGCGTCTGAGCTGCTCGGAGAGCCACATCCAGAAGGGGCTGAACCGCCGGACCAGGAAGAACCCGTCCTCCCCCTGGTCCTGGTACAGCGGCATGAGCAGGCGCGCGGCCTCGGTCGCCCGGACCTCTCCACCGGCATCCGACGCCACGACCTCGTCTCGTGCGACGCGGTCGAAGTTCTTGTAGCCCGGCCGCATCAGAAAGCCATCTCCCGGGCGCACCGCGTGCCGGTGCCGCATCTCCAACGCACGAGGCAGATGTGCCGAGGCCCGTCGCAGCGTGCGCTCTCCCGCGACCGCTTGGTCGCGCACGCTCTCGCTCAGCATGCCGAGCGCATCCAGGGCCAGCCAGACCGCGGCTTCGGCTCGATCCACCGAGCCTGGCGCGTCGTGACGGCCCGTCTCGACGGTCACCGCGATGATCCCGCGTGTTCCGAAATGCTGAATGATCGTGCCGTCGACCAGCTCCTCCAGACCGAGCACCATCGGAATCGAGAACCGTTCGGCGAAGGCGCGGTGCGGGAGGGCGTCACCGAAGACCGTGAAAATCCCATCCGACCCCGAGGTCGTGTGCAGGTCGATCAGGTGCACGGGGCCACGGGCCTCGCGGATCGCCCACTCGATCTCGGTCAGAAGCTCGCGTTGCTCCATATCCTCGGCGTGCAGGGCGCCGCCATCCCCCGGAGCTACGGTCAGTCGCCCGACCCTGTCGCGGGTCCAGGCCCGGTTGAGGTCACGCTCCACGAAGCGGCGCCCTTGGGCGAAAGCCTCGAGATTTCCGACGAGGCCCACGAAGTCGCCTCGAACCAGAGATCCCGCGTCCGCAAGGCGCTGCCCGACCCGATGGATCGCGTGCACCCCGGCGGGCTCATTGCCGTGAATCGCCCCCACGCACACGAGCGTGGGTCCCGGAA
>JBBDSM010000143.1:0-20737 GCA_040904945.1 Gemmatimonadota bacterium | reverse complement strand
AGTCCCGTGCCGCCCCGTCCCGCTTCCTCAGCGCGAGCAGGGAAATGAGCTCGAACAGTACGTTCGCGGCACCGATCGCGGTGATCTCGGCGTGGTCGTACATGGGATAGACTTCCACGAGGTCTGCGCCGACGAAGTCGATATCGGTCATGCCGCGCACCAGCGAGAGTCCCTCGTGGCTGGTGAAGCCTTCGACCTCGGGCGTGCCGGTGCCCGGAGCGTACGCCGGGTCCCAGGAGTCGATGTCGTAGGTGAGGAAGGTCGGCCCCTCGGCGCACCGGGCGCGGATCCTTCGGGTAACCTCCTGCAGGCCGATCTCCCGGAACTCCTGCATGGTGATGACCTCCATCCCCATATCCCGGGACTGGTCGTAGTCCTCATATCCGTAGATGGAGCCGCGGAGGCCCACCTGGATGACCCGGTGCGGGTCGATCACGCCCTCTTCGGTCGCCCGGCGGAAGACCGTACCGTGGTTGTACTTCTTCCCCCAGTGGCCTTCCCACGTGTCAGGATGGGCGTCGATCTGGACCAACCCCAGCGGCCCGTGGCGCTTGCTCAGCGCGCGGAGCTCCGCGAGGGTGACCGAGTGGTCTCCGCCGAGCCCGATGGGGATGACGCCGGCGTCGACAATGGGTCGCAGGCCGGCCTCGATGCGCTCGTACGACGCCTCGATATGGCCGGGTACGACACCCACGTCACCGTAGTCGACTCCCGAGAGGTGCTCGAAGAGGTCGACGCCGTGATAGGCGTTGAACGGACGGAGCATCGTCGAGGCGGCACGGATCGCCTGCGGACCGAAACGGGCTCCTACGCGGTACGTCGTGCTGGTGTCGAACGGGATGCCGACGACGGCGAAATCGATGTCCTCGGTGGTGCGCAAGTGTGGCAATCGCATGAACGTGCGGATACCACCGATGCGAGGGCTTTCCATCGCGTCGGGCGGTTGGTAACGGGGCATTGGCGGGGCCTCCTGGTTGAATGAAGTTCCTCCGTCCGTGGCCCTGCGGGTCGTCCTGACGAGCCGCGCATGGGCACGCGCGACGAAGGAGCCGGAAAGCTAGAATGATGTAGTCCTCCGGCAACTCCAGACCCATGCCCATCATGCATATGCAACGCGCTCTCACCGGACTCGTCATCCTGACCCTGACCCTCGTCGCGTGCGGCGACGGCGACGACGCTCGCCCCGTGACGGACGGCGCGACCGTCGATACGGCCGACAATCCCTACGCTCCCGAGGCACCGAACACGGTGCACCGGGAGGTCCGGGAGCTCGCCGACGGGGTCTACACGTACGAGTACGCCCGGCCCGAAGATCCTGTCACGACGGTGAGTATGTTCGTCGTCACCGAAGACGGCGTGCTCGTCGCCGACGGGCAGGGGAACGTAGAAGAGAGCGAGCGCTTGCTCGACGAGATCGCGCGGGTGACCGATCAGCCGGTGACGCACCTCGTCATCGCGTCGGAGCACGGGGACCACACCGGGGGGAATCTGGCGTTCTCGGACTCGGTTGAGGTCTACGCGCACCCGCTCGCCGCCGCCGCGCTGGCTTCCGAGAGCGCGGGCGAGGAGTGGCTGGAGCCCGACCATCTCGTTGAGAACCTCGAGCGGCTGGAACTCGGGGAGCGGGTGATCGAGATCCGGTTTCTGGGCCGGGGGCACACGGCGGGCGCCCTCGTGGTGCATCTTCCCGAAGAGGGGATCCTCTTCATGAGCGAAGCCCATCTCGACCGGGTGTTTCCGCTCATGAGAGCCGCGTATCCGTCGGAGTGGGTCGAGGTACTGCTGACCGCGGAGGCGATGGACGCGGACACGTACGTCGCCGGGCACGGCATTCGTGGCTCCATCGACTACAGCCCCGAGGGGCTGGTCCGCTACCGCCAGGCGGTGGAGCAGGTCATCGCCGAGGTCCGCCGCCTCCGGGAATCGGGGGTGGATCTCGATACGGCGATCGAGCAGGCCAACTTCGGCGCGCTCTCCCAGCAGGCCGACTACGTCTACCAGGTGGAGCGCGCGGTGCGGCGGGTCTGGGCGGAGCTCGCGGGTGAGCTGGACGCGGCTCCGTAACGAGACGGCGGGAGAGGGTCGCCGTCCGATGGCGGTCTACGCTTGACGGCCGTAGGGCCGGGGCGTAGGGTCGCGTCTGATCGCGCACGGCAAGCCGACCCTTTCCGGACCAGCACCATGCAGGTACCCACGACACCCGCCTCTCCGACGGACGAGGAGCTCGATCGCTACATCCTGACGCGCTATGCGCTGATGGGGATCGATATCTCGGTTCTTCCCGAATCCGATCCGGATGCCCCCATGGACCAGCGGCGCCTGCTCGCCAATGGACGCTCGATCCTGCGGCAGGACGTCGAGGCGGCCGACTTCACCATCGATCCGCAGCTGCATCTCCCCCAACTCTACCCGGCGCCGTTCACGGCCTGGGTCGACGAGGACGAGGAGTGAGCGGCCGCGAGGAGCGACCGGACGAAGGCGTGGCCGGACCGGACCAGCCGGGACCGTTGGACGGGCCTGTCTCCAGGCGCTGGTTCCTGAACCGGATGGCCTGGGTGTCTTCGGCGGCGGCGACGGGCACGCTCCTGTCGCGGGCCCCGGCGGTTGCGAGTCCCGGAGGACCCGTCGTGACCGAGGAGGCCTTCGGCCAGGCGGTCCGGATCCAGGACGTGGGCGACCTCACCGAGCTCACCCTCTCCCAATCGATGACGCTCGTGCGCAACGGCTCCATTCGCCCGCGGGATCTCGTCGAGGCCCACGTCGACCGGATCGAGGCGTTCGACGCCGAGTTCTACCGGGCCTACGCCGCGCGGCCCACCCGTGAGGAGCTGCTCGCGGAGGCCGAGCGGGTCCCTGCCGGAGGGCCGGACGCCCCGCTCCGGGGGATCGGCCTCGTGCCCAAGGACAACTTCTACACGGCCGACCTTCTCACCGAAGGCGGGTCTCTGGTGTTCGAGGGATTCCAGCCGGACTACGACGGCACCGCCGTCACGCTCATGCGGGCGGCCGGCGGCGTGGTGCTCGGCAAGGGACAGATGGGGAACCTGGCCGGGGGTCGCGCGCAGGTCTACGGTACAACGACGCCCACGACGCGGAACGCATGGACCCCCGAGGACGTCCGCTACTCGCCGGGGGGATCGTCCTCCGGCGTGGCGACCGCCATCGCCGCCCGGATGGCCGTGGCGGGCGTCGGGACCCAGACCGGTGGATCCGTCGTCGGACCGGGGACGGCGCAGGGACTGACCTGCATCAAGCCCACCTTCGGGCGGATCTCGCTTCACGGCGTGATCCCGCTCAGCCATACGCGGGACCACGTCGGCCCGATGGCGCGGAACGCGCTCGACGCGGCGATCCTGCTCCAGGTGCTGGCGCAGCCCGACCCCATGGACCCCCGCACCCTGGGACTGCCCCGGCCGCCCAACTACGCGCTGGCCGCCACCCCGTTCGGCGGGGAGCGGCCCCGGGTTCGCTGGCCCACCCGCGTCGGCGTGTGGCCGGGCTACCTGTCGGACGATGACGACGGCGAGAGTCGTCTCAGGCGCGACCTCGTCGCCGAGCTCGAGCGGACGCCGGGCGTGACGCTTGTCGGGGAAGTCTCTTTGCCGGACGACTTCGACGTCCTCACGTCCAGCCCGCTCGGCGGCTCACACGGCGATCCGACGGCCTTCTTCATCGAGCACCTGCGTCGTGATGTCCGCCTGTTCGGCGACCGCCTGCCGCGCTTCCTGAACGGCATGCTCCAGAGCGCGGACAGCTACGTGAAGGTCCAGCAGGCTCGTCAGCTGCTCCTGGGTCGCATGACGAGCCAGCTGTTCAACCAGTGCGATGTCGTGCTGACGCCATCGTCAGGCGCGTTCGACGGGACGGGCCTTCCCGTGATGTGCTTTCCCATCGGCTTCGACACCGACGAGGAGACCGGCCGGCGCGTACCCCGCGGCGCGATTGTGGGCGCGGCACCGTTCGGCGAGGAGCGGATGCTGGCCGTGGCCGCGGCGTACCAGGCGGTGACGAACTTCCATCGGGAGAGGCCGGCCGACCCGATGCGCTGACGCGTTTCAGACCGGGGCGGTTCCCGAGCTCAGGACGGTGGAGACCCGCTCACGGAGCTGGGCGGACCGAAACGGCTTCTGGATGAAGCCCGCGACGGCCGCGTCCGCCGGCACCGCCTCGCCCGAGTATCCGCTCGCCAGCAGCACCGGCACGGAGTAGCCCCGAGTGCGCATCTCGGCCAGTGTCGAGAGACCGTCCCGCTGGGGCATCGTGAGGTCGAGGACCATCAGCGCCACCTCGTGGTGCCGCTCGGCGAGGAGCTCGAGGGCCGCGTCGCCGTCGCCCGCCTGGAGGACTTCGTGGCCGTCCTTACGAAGCATTCGGGCCACCGTTTCGCGCACCACCGGCTCGTCGTCGACTACCAGGATGATGGCGGGCCCCTCGATAGGCGCCCGCCTGGGTGCCTGTCCCGCGTCCGCGGCGCTTGCTTGCCCCGACTTGGGGAGGACGATCTGGAAGCGCGTGCCCAGCCCGGCCTCGGTATTGACCACCAGTGCCCCCTGGTGGCTTCGCAACACGCCCATCACCGCAGAGAGGCCGAGTCCACGACCCGGCCCTTTCGAAGAAAAGAAGGGATCGAAAATCTGCGCCACTTCGTCGGCGTTCATGCCGACCCCGTCGTCCTCCACCTCGATCATAGCATAGTCTCCGACCCGGAGCCCCTCCGCGGCGTACGCTCGATCGAGCCAGCGACGGTCGCAGTGGTGGGTCCCGACCCGCACCACGATCCGTCCGGACCCCGAGCCTTCGAGAATCGCTTCCGAGGCGTTCGTCACGAGGTTGAAGATCACCTGTCGGATCTGGACCTCGTCGGCCACCGCGACCACCTCGTCGTCCGGGACCTCCAGGGACAGCTCGACGCTCTTCGCGACGGACATGGCCATGAAGTGGCGCATGTCGCGCGCGCATTCCGCCAGATCCACAGAGGAGAGGACGGCCGTGGTCTTCCCGGCGTAGGTGAGCAGTTGGCCGCACAAACCGGCAGCGTGCTGCGCCGCCTTGATGATGCCCTCGGCGTCGGACTTCCCTTCGTCGTCCAGCTTCGGCTGGGCCAGCAGGAGCTCGGCGTACCCCATGATACCGGCCAGCACGTTGTTGAAGTCATGGGCCACGCCGCCCGCGAGCACGCCCAGCCCCTCCAGCTTCTGGCTATGGAGGATCTGCTCGTGGAGCCGACGCCGCTCCTCCTCCGACTCGACCCGCTGGGTGATGTCCCGGAGCGACCAGACACGTCCGGCATGCTCTGCGGGGCCGAGGAGCGGCACGGACTCCGCCTCCACCACGCGTCCACCGCGGAGTCGTAGCTCGCCCGTGGCCGTGCGCTCACGTTCGATGCCGGGATCGAGAACCGCCGAATGCTGTCGCTTGTCCGGCTCCGCGGGCTGGAGGCGATCGAGGAACGCGGTCACCTCGGAGTAGGGGGGCGGCACGTCGTCGTCTCCGCGGACGAGTCGCAGGAACGCCGAGTTCACGTCGGTGACCCGGCCGAGGTCGTCGGCGACCAGGATGCCTTCGCTCGTGGCTTCGAGGACCGCGCGCAGCCTCCGTTCACCGCTCTCCAGCTCGCGCTGGGCCAGTGCGCGCTCCCGGACGACGGCGGTCGCGATCACGGTGGCCGTGATCGTGACGCTGGCGAAGCTCCAGGTGAGGAACAGGGCCTCGTTCGACGTTCCCAGCGAGAACGGCCCCCGCGCTAACAAAGCGCCCACGAGTGCGAGGACGGTGGCGATCAGCCCGCCGAGGGTGGCGACGAGCGCGTCGCCGCGGACCGCGGCGAGGATGAGGAGGGGGAAGGGGAGGAAGAAGACCTCGGCGCGGAGGCTGGTGGGCGGAGCGAGGAAGGAGATCCACGACGCCACGCCGATGGCCGTCAGGAGGACGAAGGCCTCACTGCGGGTTGCATGGTTGAGCTCGGAGCCCCGGGCCCGCACGATGAGCGCCAGCGGGACCACGAGGAGCATGCCCAGGCCGTGGGTCAGCCACCACATGGCCCAGATTCGCCCGAAGACGGACGCTGGCGCTCCCCCGGTCAGGATGAGCGAGATCACGCTGACCAGGGCGGCCATCGCGGCCGCCAGGCCGCAGGCGAGCCCGAGAAACAGCAGCACGTCCCTGACCGTCCCGAATCGTCGATTGAAGCCCGCGTTGCCCAGGAGGAACATGGCCAGAGCGACCTCGCCGCCGTTCGCGATGCCGGTGGCGATCACATGGACGATCGGCGACCCCTCCGAGGCGGTGGCCAGCATGGCGCCGAGCGCGACTCCGGGCCAGACGGGGAATGGTACGAGCAGTGCCACGGCGAGCGCGAGGCCGGAACCGATCCACAGCATGCTGGAGAGGTTCGGGCCTACCGTCTGGCCAAAGGCCAGAGTCGCCGCGCCCGCCGCGGCATAGGCGGCGGCGAGGAGCAGATTCGTACTGATCACCCGAAGCTTCATCATCTCGATATCCCGTGCGGATGCGACTGGTGCGAAGCAGGCTACCGCAGCGGAAGTCGGACCGAAAGTGGCGGGGTTCCCCCGCACTGGCTGTTATGCCATGGGAGAGGACGAGCCCGGTGGTTAGTGTTGGGCTCCGTCCACCGCAGCGATTCCGGAGGCTCACCGTTGTTCGAGCGCGCACCGAGCGAGAGCCAGGCCACGACTTCAGACCCCGTGTCGGACGGGTACCGGGAACGATGGCATCTTCATGATGCCGCGAGGGCTCGAGCGGCCTCTCGTTCCCGTCGGCTGTCCACGGTCAGGGGCGCCACCTTCCTGGCAGGCGTCGGCGTGCTCGTGGCGGTCGACTTTCTGGAAGGGAACGGAGAGCGGGCAGCGCTTGCGGTACTCCTGCTGCTCGTGGCGACGTTCGTCGCCCAGGTCGTCGTCCATCGAAGGGTTCGTGCGGAGGAGCGCTGGGAAGGAGCCCTCGCGTCGATCGCCCTCGAGGGCACCCTGCGCCTGGAGCGCCGATGGCGTGAGCTGGACGAGGCGCTCCCGGCGGCGGAGCGGGAGCCCCCGGAGGTGCGGGCCGACCACGCGTACGCCTCGGACCTCGATGTCGTGGGGCGTGCCTCGCTCTGGCGCCTGCTGGGGCCGGTTACGTCTGCCCGGGCGCGCGCTTTTCTCTCCGATTGGCTGCTCGAGCCCGGCGTGCCCGACGCGGCCCGGGCGCGCCAGGAGGCCGTTCGGGAGATGGCGCCCAGGACCGACCTGCGGGCTCACTTCACGGCGCTCGGCCGCCTCGACGCGCCCGACACGCTCGGGAGCTGGAGCCGCTTCCTGGACTGGGCCGAAGCTGCTCCCGACCTCCGCTCGAGACCGGCCCTCCGGGTCGCGGCTTTCCTGCTTCCGTCCCTTCTCATCGCTGCCGTTCTCGGCGACGTCCTGCTCGGTTTCGGGCCGTGGTGGCTTCTCGTTGCGCTTCCCCAGATCGTCGTCGTCCGGAAGGCCCGTCGGCTCGCGGAGTCGTCGTTTGCCGCAACAGTCGGTGCGGCGGCTCCGGCCCGCGCCGTCGTGCCGCAGATGAGGCTGCTCGAGGGCACCGAGTGGGAGGCCCCCGTGCTGCGAGACGCCAGGGAACGCCTGGGCCGGGGTGCGGACGCCGCGCACGCTCGCCTGGGCTCGCTGCTCCGGTGGCTCGACACCGTGGAGAGCCGGCGGAACCTCATCTACGCCACCCTGTCGCCCGTGCTGTTGCTGGATCTACACCTCGCCATGGCGCTCGATCGGTGGCGCGATCGTCATGGCCGGGAGGTGCGCGCGTGGCTCGACGCGAGCGCGGAGTGGGAGGCCCTCGGCGCCCTGTCGACGCTGGCACACGACCATCCGGCCTGGTCCTATCCCGAGTTGTCGAACGAGGCTTCGCCGAGGGTCGAGGCTATCGGGCTCGGACACCCGCTGCTTCGCCCCGACCGCTGCGTGCGCAACGACGTCACGCTGGGCCCGCCGGGTCGCTTTCTGCTGGTCACGGGCTCCAACATGTCGGGCAAGAGCACACTGCTACGCGCGCTCGGCTTGAACGCGGTGCTCGCCGGCGCAGGAGCGCCAGTGTGCGCCCGCTCGCTGTCGATCCCCTGCATGCGTGTGTTCACCTGCATGCGGGTGGAAGACTCGCTCGAGGAGGGTGTCTCGCTCTTCATGGCCGAACTGCTGCGAATCCGCTCCGTCGTGGAAGCCGCCCGCGCGCCCGGCAGTCCCGTGCTCTATCTCCTCGACGAGATGCTCCACGGCACGAACACGGCCGAGCGCAGGGTCGCCGCCCGCGGTGTCGTGCGGCACCTGCTCGACGCGGGGGCGCTCGGGGCGGTCAGCACGCACGACCTCGCGCTCGCGGAAAGCCCCGAGCTTCTGGACGCCTCCCACCCCGTGCACTTCCGGGAAGAGGTCGAGGGCGAGGGTCTAGACGGCCGCCCGCGGATCACGTTCGACTACGCGTTGCGCCCGGGAATCGCCACCACGCGGAACGCGCTGAAGCTCCTCGAAGCCGTCGGGTTGTCGCTCCCCGAAGGCCTCAGCGGAGATGCTCGTTGAAGAAGGCGATCGTGCGCTCCTGAGCCAGGCGCGCGACGACCTCGTCGGACCGGGGACACCGGGCAAGGCCCCGTTTCCCGTCCTGCACGGGCCGGAGGGGTTGATCTAAAATGCAAATTATTGTAAAATAAGGACTTAACACCCGATTAAAGGAGACCGCATACATGGGGAACAAGCACAGTAAGACTCAGTTCGACCGCGCCCGCGATGAGCTCTGCAGCCACGTGATCCGCTGCGAGGTTCTCGACGCGCACATGGAGGACCGTTTCGAGTGGCTGACCGAGACGATGGATTATATGGCGGACCGCTATCCCGACCTCACCGAGCTCGAGATCGCTCAGCTCGAGGTGATCGGACGGCGCTTCGTGAAGCCCGCGATCCCGCACGGCGCGAAGTCGCATGCCGCGAATCGTGATCGCTGGGAAGAGCCGGAGGCCGAGGAGCCGCAGATCGACGCGGCCGAGGCCACCGACGTGACGAAGGCTACGGAGTCCGCCGAGGCTACCGAGTCTGTCGAGGCTACCGAGTCCGTCGAGGCTACGGAGTCCGTCGAGGCTACCTCTGCCGAGACCGACGAGCCCGTGCTGGCTGTGGTCTAGGCGACACCGCCGGCGGATTCGTCCGCCAGGTAGTCGAAGAAGCGGGGGACGCCGAGGGCGTCCCCCGCTTCGCGTTTCCCCCCTAATCCAAGTACATCGATGGAGATGCTTCCCGAAGAGATCCTCGGCAACGCGCCGGCCGCCTGGGCCTCGGCGCTCGGCGCGGCGCTCGTCACGTACCTCTGTCTGCGGCTCCTGGTGGGCGTTCTCGTGACCCGCCTGGCGAAGCTCGCCACCGGCACCCATACGCGTTGGGACGACATCATCACCCATGCGCTCCGCAAGACGAAGGGCATCGTCCTGCTCATCGTCGCTCTCTACGCGGGCGTTCTCCCCCTGTCCCTTCCCGAACGCCTGACGTCCACCGTCGAGCACCTGACGGTCATCGCCCTCCTGGTGCAGGCGGGGATCTGGCTCAGCGCCGGAATCCGGCAGTGGATCGAGATGCACCACGAGGAGCGCGCCGACGAGGACGCCGCGGCCGTCATGACCATGAACGTCATCGGGATCGCGGTGCGGATCGTGCTCTGGTCCATGGTCCTGCTCCTGGCCCTGGACAACCTCGGAGTGGACGTCACGGCTCTCGTCGCGGGGCTCGGCGTGGGCGGGATCGCCGTCGCACTCGCCCTGCAGAACATCCTCGGAGACCTGTTCGCGTCGCTCTCCATCGTCCTCGACAAGCCCTTCGTGCTGGGCGACTTCCTGAAGGTCGACGACAAGCTTGGGAGTGTAGAGCAGATCGGGCTCAAGACCACCCGTGTGCGGAGCCTGTCCGGCGAGCAGCTCGTGTTTTCGAACACGGATCTGCTCAACAGCCGCATCCAGAACTATGGTAGGATGTTCGAGCGCCGGGTCGTCTTCGAGGTCGGGGTCACGTACGACACCCAGAGAGAGCTTCTACAGAGAATCCCCGACATGATCCGGGAAGCGATCGAGAGCCATGGGGACGACGTGCGCTTCGACCGGGCCCACTTCGCTCGGTACGGAGACTTCGCCCTCGAGTTCGAGACGGTGTACTACGTCATGGGCCCGGACTACAACAGCTTCATGGACATCCAGGAGGCCGTGAATCTCGAGATCCACCGGTGCTTCGAAGAGGCCGGAATCGATTTCGCCTACCCGACGCAGACGGTCTTCGTGCGCGGGAGCGCGTCTGGAACGGGCGCAGCATAGCGGAGGGGGCCGCCGGACCGGCATGCGGCTTGCCCCGGTCGCGCGCCCCGACGATCGTCAGGGGTCGTGAGTTCGAAGCGAATCAATCAGAGGACGTCCAGTGAAACGCATTCTTTCCGTTCCGGGAATCCTCCTGGCCGCCCTGCCGGCCCTCGCCGCGGCACAGTCCCCAGCCGACATCGTCGAGCAGATGCTCGATGCCTACGAGCGTAACACCGCCTCCGTCGAGAACTACACCGTGGTACAGGAGGTCATGGGCTTCGAGTCCGAGCTGTACTTCGAAA
Source organism: Gemmatimonadota bacterium (assembly GCA_040904945.1). Taxonomy (GTDB): domain Bacteria; phylum Gemmatimonadota; class Gemmatimonadetes; order Longimicrobiales; family Gaopeijiaceae; genus JAWLHJ01. The sequence continues at coordinate 10,117 of JBBDSM010000143.1, read as the reverse complement.
AGGAGATGCGCGAGGGACGCCCCGTGTTCCAGCTTCGGGGCTCGTCCAGCGCGGGCATCTCCTCCGAGGTCGAGGAAGACTTCGGCTACAGCGACGTCTTCGCGGCCGGCCCCGAGCTCGCCGAGCATGCCCGCTACGGAGGCACGGAGCGTGTCGGAGGTGAGGAGGTGCACGTCCTGATGATCGACGACCTGGCTGCCCTCGACCTCGTGCCCGAGACCGGACCGCAGGATTCCGAGTTCGAACCCCGGTCGGGGCGTATTCTCGTCGACACGGATCTCTGGGTGCCCCGTCGCATGGAGTTCACCGGCGACCTGGACACGGGGAACGGACCGGTCGAGGTCACGAGCGTTATCGATCTCGAGGACTATCGCGATGATCAAGGGCTCCTCATGCCGTATCGCACGGTCGTGCGCATGGAAGGCCTCGGCGCGGCCATCGATCCGGAGATGCGCGCAGAGTACGAGGAAATGCGCCGTCAGCTCGAGGGGTTGCCCGAGGGCCAGCGGGAGATGGTCGAGCAGATGTTCCGCGGCCAGATGGAGCAGATGGAGGCACTGATGGGCGGCGAAGACGGCACCATGACCGTGGAGATGCGGGTGGTGGAGCTGCGCGTGAATCAGGGGCCACCGAACTAGAAGGCGCGCCGCGTCTCTCCTGAACTCCGCGTAGGGGGTTTTACGGACCCCGAACGCGGGCATTCCCCAATTGTCCGGATCGGCGCAACGACCGATCTTCGTTGCAGTTATGACCGATCCAAATCCCTACGCAGACACCGGCTTCACGCGACTCCGACGGCTTCGTCGGAGTCCCGCGTTGAGGACGCTCGTGCGCGAGCATGTGCTCGCCCCCGAGCACCTCGTGCTTCCGATTTTTGTCACCGAGGTCGAGGACGAGCCGACCGAGATCTCGTCCATGCCCGGCGTTTTCCGTTGGCCGGTGGACCGCGTGGGCGAGCCGGCGTCAGCCGCGGCGGGAGCGGGCCTCGGAGGGGTGCTCCTGTTCGGGATCCCGACCACGAAGGACGCTAAGGGGACCCAGGCATCCGCGGACGACGCAGTGGTGCAGCGTGCCGTGAGAGCGCTCCGCGCGACGGGGTACGAGGGCCTGATCATCACGGATGTCTGCCTCTGCGAATATACGGAGCACGGGCATTGCGGCCTGGTCGGGGAGGACGGTGAGGTGCTCAACGACGCTTCGCTCGATCGGTTGGCCGAAACGGCGGTTTCCCATGCCCGAGCGGGCGCCGACGTCGTGGCTCCGTCGGCCATGATGGACGGCCAGGTGGCGGCGATCCGGTTCGCGCTCGACGTGGAGGACTTCGGCCACGTGCCGATACTCTCCTACTCGGCCAAGTACGCATCGTCCTACTACGGACCGTTCCGCGACGCCGCGGACGGCGCACCGTCGTTCGGCGACCGGAGGAGTCATCAAATGGATCCGGCGAACGCGCGTGAGGCGGTTCGGGAGCATCAGGCCGACGTCGACGAAGGGGCCGACATGCTCATGGTGAAGCCGGGGCTCGCCTACCTGGACATCGTTCGCAGCACGCGGGACGCGTTTCCGGAGATGCCATTGGCTGCCTACAACGTGAGCGGGGAGTACAGCATGGTGAAGGCGGCCGCGGCGCGCGGCTGGCTCGACGAGAAGGCGGTGGTGCTCGAGACCCTGTTGGCGTTCCGGCGGGCCGGAGCCGATTCGGTCATCACGTATCACGCGCTCGACGCCGCCGCTTGGCTGGCTGCCGAGCGTGAGAGCCGATGACCATGGAGCTCTTCGTGGTCGGCACCAGCCAATCGGTCGCCCCCACGCGGGTTCGTGAGCGCATGCACGTGGACCTCGACGAGGTTTACGCCGCGCTCGGAGCGTTGCTGACCGAGCGTGGCGTGCTCGAAGAGGCGGTCCCGCTCGCGACCTGTGGCCGGCTCGAGCTCTATTGCGTCGCTCGGGATGCCGAGCGAGCGCTCAAGCTGCTCGTGCGCTTGCTCGCACGTCGGACGGGGGTTCCCAGCGAAGAGCTCCGGTCGCACATCTACGCGCTCCGAGGTTCGATCGCGGTGCGACACCTGTTCCGGGTCGCGTCGGGTCTCGACTCCGTGGTGCATGGCGAGGCGCAGATCCTCGGTCAGGTCCGGGAGGCGGCACACCATCCCCTCGCGATGACGAGCAAGGGCCCGATATTGCACCGCGTGTTCGAGATGGCGCTGGCCACCGGGAAGAAGGTCCGGACCGAGACGGACATCGGGCGCGGCGCGGCTTCCCTGGCCAGCGCATCGCTGAAGATGGTCGAGCGCGAGATGGGGTCGCTCGGTGACGTTCGGGCGCTCGTGATCGGCGCGGGAGAGACCGGTGGCCTCATGGCGCGTCTCCTGCGGAAGTCCGGGGTCGGGACGCTCGTCGTCGCCAACCGGACGGAGGAGACGGCCAGGGAAGTCGCCATTCCGCTCGGCGGCATGGGTGTCGGTCTCGACCGGTTGCCCGAGCTCCTGGCTGGGTCCGATCTGGTCGTGGGTGCGGTCACCGCGGGCGAGTGGCTGGTGACCGCCGATATGATGAGAGCGCAGGCCCGCCCGTCGGAGGCCCGACCCGTCCGCTTCCTGGACCTCGCCCATCCGCGGAACTTCGATCCGGCGCTGGCGGAGGTTCCCGGCGTGACGCTCTTCGACCTGGACCACGTGTTCGAGCGTGTCGAGTCTGCTCGCGCGGCTCGCGCGGCGCAGGTGCCGAGGGCCGAGGCCATCGTGCGCGATCAGGCGGAGACCTTTGCGCTCTGGATGCGCTCACGCCGGAGCGTCGACGTTTTGAAAGCCGTGCGTCGTCAAGTGCTCGATCTGGCGAAGTCCGAGGCCGAGCGCTTCGGACAAGGACGGAGCGACGAGGAGAAGGAACAGATGCGCCTCCTGGCCCGCTCCCTCGCGCGCACCTTGCTGCACCCGCCAACGCTCGCGCTGCGCGAAGCCGACCCCGAGAGCCCCGAGGGCCGTTTCCTCCTCGATGCCGCGCCGGCGCTCTTCGGTGTAGACCCCGACGACGGCGGCCAGCCACGGGGGTCGAAATGAGCGCCGTGCGTCTCGGCACCCGCGGCTCCCGGCTCGCGCTCACGCAGTCGGGGTGGGTGGCGGACAGGTTGCGGGCGCTCAATCCTGGACTGGAGATCGAGCTCGTCGAGATCAAGACGTCGGGAGACGTGATCCAGGACGTTCCGCTGGGGCCGGAGCACGGGCAGGCGTTCTTCACCAAGGAGATCGAGGACGCGCTCCTCGACGGCCGGATCGACCTCGCGGTGCACTCCTGCAAGGATCTCGCGACCGCGATGCCCGACGGGCTGGTGCTCGGCGCGATCCCGGAGCGTGAGGACCCCCGCGACGTTCTGGTGAGCAGGCATGGCGGCCTCGCTGCCCTTCCTGATGGCGCCACGGTGGGCACGTCGAGTCCGAGACGGAAGGGGTTCCTCGCCCTCGCGCGGCCGGATCTCACGCTGAAGGATCAGCGCGGCAACGTGCCGACGCGGCTGAGGGCCGCCGAGGATGGCGCGGTCGACGCGGTCGTCCTCGCCGCCGCGGGGCTGGCTCGGCTCGGCCTTTCGGATCGGGCGACGGAGATGCTCGACCCCGCCGTCATGCTGCCGGCGGCCTCCCAGGGTGCCCTGGCGCTTCAGATCCGTGGAGACGATGCGCGGTTGCGTGACGTGACGGCACGGCTCGACCACGGCCCGACCCACCTCGCCATCGAGGTGGAACGCGCGTGCCTTCGTCGACTCGAAGCCGGATGCCAGGCGCCGGTGGGCGTGCTCGCACGCACTTCCGCCGACGGCTCGGTGACCGTGGATGGCGCCGTCGTCGGACCCTCCGGGGTCGTCCGCGACGCACGAGCCGGGTCGACGGACGATGATCCGTCCGTTCTCGGCGTGGCGCTGGCGTCGGCGCTCCTGGAGCAGCTCGGGCTTCCGTCGCTGCGTGGCGTAGGGTGGGCGGGACCGCCCCCGAGGACGCCGGACAGCGGGCGATGAGCCGGCTCTCGGGCCGGGTGGTGGCGACGACGCGTGACGGGGCTCCGGACGATCCCCTCACAGAGAAGCTTCGCGCCGAAGGTGCGAAGGTGCTGGTGTGGCCCACGCTCTCGTTCGAAGCCCCGCATGACTCCGAACCCATCGAGCGCGCGCGACGGAACGTGCGGGCAGGTGCCTACGACTGGGTGGTGGTCACGAGCGCCCGTGCGGTCGAGCCGCTGGGCCGCGGTGACGACGTCCCGGAGGGGGTCGGGGTCGCTGCGGTCGGCGCGGCTACGGCGTCGGTGCTGCGAGGGTGGGGATGGAGGGTCGACGTGACCGGTACGAGCGACGCGCGCGCCCTGATCGAGGCGGTGTCCGATGAAGCCGTGCTCGATGGCGCGCGGGTCCTCTTCCCCGCGGGTTCGCTGGCCGGCGACACGATCGAGGAAGAGATGACGTCCCTTGGGGCCTGCGTGGACCGGGTCGAGGCGTACCGGACCGTGGCTCGCCCACCGGAGCGCCGGAGCGTGCGCGCGGACCTCGGGCGCGGCGTCGACGCCGTGGCCTTCGCGAGCCCCTCGGCCGTTCGGGCCCTCGTGGCGACGCTCTCGCCCGAATGGCCGGGGGCGCTCGGCCGGGCCGGGGTCGCCGCCATCGGGCCGTCGACGACGCGGACGCTGACCGACTCCGGAGTCGACGAGGGCAGGATCGCCACGGCCGTTCCGCCGGGTCTCGACGGTCTCGTGGACGCATGCGTTTCGTGCATCGAACAAGGGAAGGGGGCTGTATCGTGAGTGATGAGCAGACGAATCGTGAGCCGGGCCGGAGCGCCGGGCTTCTCGAGCGCGCCCGCAAGACGATCCCGGGCGGGGTGAACAGCCCCGTACGGGCGTTCAAGGGGGTCGGCGGCACCCCCCGGTTCGTTCGGTCGGCCAGAGGCGCGTTCCTCGAGGACGTCGACGGCAACCAGCTCCTGGACTACATCGGGTCGTGGGGGGTCATGGTGCTCGGTCACGCGCACCCGACCGTGCGGCGTGCGCTCGGGGAAGCGGTGGAGCGGGGGACGTCGTTCGGAACGCCGACCGAAGGCGAGATCGATCTCGCCGAGGAGATCGTGTCCTGCGTGCCGAGCGTCGAGGTCGTGCGCATGGTGAATTCGGGCACCGAGGCGACGATGAGCGCCATTCGCCTCGCGCGGGCGGCCACCGGCCGCGACCGGATCGTGAAGTTCCGGGGCGGCTACCACGGCCACGGCGACGCCTTCCTGGTGGAGGCCGGATCGGGTGCGGCCACCCTCGGGGTTCCGTCGAGCCCCGGCGTGCCCGCCGGCACCGTAGCCGATTCGCTCGTAGCCGAGTTCAACGATGCGGCGTCCGTCGAGGCCCTCTTCGACGCGCACGACGGTGAGATTGCCGCCGTCATCGTCGAGCCCGTCTCCGGCAACATGGGGTGTATCCCGCCCGAGGAAGGATTTCTCGAGGCGCTGCGCGATCTCACCGCGTCGTGCGGAGCCCTCCTCATCTTCGACGAGGTCATGACCGGCTTCCGCGTCGCCTACGGCGGGGCGCAGGCCCGGTACGGCGTGACGCCCGACCTGACCACGCTCGGCAAGGTGATCGGCGGCGGGCTCCCCGTTGGCGCCTATGGAGGACGCGAAGATCTCATGCGCATGATCGCGCCCGACGGGCCGGTCTATCAGGCCGGCACGCTGTCCGGGAACCCCCTCGCCGTGGCGGCCGGACTCGCGACGCTCCGGTATCTCCGTGAGGAAGCGGGCGTGTTCGACCACCTGGAGCGGTTGGGCTCCATGTTCGACCAGGGCTTCCACGACCTCGGCGGTCGGCTGGGCCTGCCGCTCCAGTGGAATCGGTCCGGAGGCATGGGCTCGCTCTTCTTCTCCGATTCGCCGGTGGTCGATTGGCCGTCGGCGGCGGCCTCGGACCGGGAGCGCTTCAACCGCTTCTTCCACGGGATGCTCGACCGCGGGATCCACCTGCCGCCGAGCCCGTTCGAGGCCTGGTTCTGGTCGTACGCCCACACGCCCGAGGACGTCGAGCGGACGCTCGCGGCCGCGGAGGAGATTCTGGCCGAGGAGGTGTCCGGTGCCTGAGGGGAAGACGCTGTTCGAGCGGGCCTGCCGGGGGGAGCGCGGTCCGCACGCGCCGGTCTGGGTCATGCGCCAGGCGGGCAGGTACCTCCCCGAATATCGGGCCCTCCGTGAGAAGGTGGACTTCCTGACCGCCACGAAGACGCCCGATCTCGCCGCGGAGATCACGCTTCAGCCCATGCGGCGATTCCCGCTGGATGCGTCGATCCTCTTTGCGGACATCATGACGCCGCTCGAGGGGATGGGCGTCGCCATGGACTTCGATCCCGGGCCCGTCATCGAATCCCCGGTGCGGTCCGCCAAGGACGCCGACGCGCTGCGGGCCCTCGACCCGGAGGAAGGGACGCCGTTCGTGCTCGAGGCGATTCGGCTGGTGCGTGCGGAGCTCGAGGAAGACCGCGCGCTGATCGCCTTCGCCGGCGCGCCCTTCACGCTGTTCTGCTACCTCGTCGAGGGGGGCGGATCCAAGGACTTCATGGAGGCGCGGAGCTTCCTCAGGGCCGAGCCCGAAGCCGCTGGACGCCTGCTTGACCTGCTCGGCGAGAGCATGGCCCGGTACCTCGTCGCCCAGGCCCGGGCGGGCGTGGACGCGCTCATGCTTTTCGACTCGTGGGTCGGACTGCTGGCCCCGGACAGCTACCGCCGCTTCGCGCTTCCCGTGCTGCAGCGGACCGTCGAGCGAGTGAGGGCCGAGGTCGATCGTCCGATCATCTATTTCGCCAACGGCGGAGCCACCCTGTTGGAGGCGGCCCAGGAGGTCGGCTCCGACGTCATGGCCATCGACTGGACACTGCCGCTTTCCGAGGCGGCGCGCCGATTGGGACCGGACGCCGTCCTCCAGGGCAACCTCGATCCCGCTGCGCTCTTCGCCCCGCGGGACGAACTCGGCGCTGCGATCGACTCGGTCATCGAGGAGGGGTCCTCGGCCGCCGCGCACATCTTCAATCTCGGCCACGGCATCCACCGGACCACCGATCCGGACCGCGTGGCCTTCCTCGTCGACCGCGTGCACGAGACATCGGCTCGGCTGCACGCGTCGCGGACCGTGGGGCACGGATCATGAGCGTAGCGTCGGAGAAGGTCGGAGTCCTCGTCATCAACTTCGGGGAGCCGGACGAGCCGGTCCTCGAGAAGGTCGAGCCGTTCCTCGAACGGATCTTCCTGCAGAACGCCGGCCTCGAGCCGAGCGAATCGGGACGGGCGAGGGCGAAGCAGCTCGCGGCCGACCGGGCGCCCGGGCTCATCGAGGAGTACGAGGCCATAGGCGGCTCGCCCCTGAACCGTCAGGCTGAGGCCCAGGCCGAAGGGCTCGAGCGGGAGTTGGCCGCGCGCGGGTGGGACGTCCGGAGCTATACCGCCTACCAGTTCACGGACCCGACCATCGCGGAGGCGGTGCGCGCCGCTCGGGCGGACGGGGTCGAGACGTTGGTCGCGGTGCCCGTGTATCCCATTTGCGGACAGTCGACCACGGTCGCGGCGCTGGAGTCGGTGCGTGCGGCGTTGGACGAGGAGGGGTGGAGCCCACGCTTCGCGGGGGTGTCGGGATGGCATCACCACCCCGACTACGTGCGGCTCCGCATCGACAACATCCGCTCGTTCGCCGATGCCCAAGGGCTCGACGTCACCGATCCGGATACGCTGCTCTACTTCTCCGTCCACGGAACGCCCATCAAGTATCTGGACGAGGGGAACCGCTACGATCGCTACGTCGAGGAGCAGTGTCGGGACATCGCCCTGGCGCTCGGGACGGAGCGGTACGGCGTAGGCTTCCAGAACCACACGAACCGGCGCATCGCCTGGACCCAGCCCGACAACGAGGACCGCATTCAGGAGGCGTCCGAGCGCCGGCTCGTCGTCGTGCCGATCTCGTTCATGCACGAGCAGTCCGAGACGCTCGCGGAGCTCGACCACGAGCTGAGGGCGTTCGTCGAAGGGCTCGGCAAGGAGTTCCACCGGGTGCCCGTTCCGCACGACGCGCCGGGCTTCGCCCGCTTTCTCGGAGATCTCGTCGAGGGGCTCGTTTCCGGTCCCGCCGACGCGACCCCACCGCTCGCTCCGTGCCGGTGCGCGCCGGACGCGGACATCTGGTGCACGAACGGCGCGCGGGATCTTCCGCCCAGCCCCTACGCGACGTCGTCGTAGCATGATCGTCGTCGTCGGTGGGGGCATCACGGGGCTGGCGCTGGGTCGCCGGCTCGAGGAGGCCGGCGAGGACTTCGTGATCCTCGAAGCCTCGTCCCGAGTTGGAGGTGTAATCCGCAGTGCGGAGGTCTCCGGGCGGGTGCTCGATTGGGGTCCCCAACGGACGCGCCTGGCACCGCCGATGGCGGCGCTGATCGAGGATCTGGATCTCGCAGACGAGCTCGTCACGGCGCCGAAGGGGTTGGACCTCTTCGTCTACCGGGCGGGAAAACTGCGCGTCGTGCCCTTCGACGTCGGTGCGTTCCTGAGGTCCGATATCGTGAGTGTCGGCGCCAAGCTGCGCATGCTCGCCGAGCCGCTCCGGGCCGGGCCCGACCCTCGGGAGCGCGTCTCCACGTTCTTTCGCCGCAAGCTGGGGAACGAGATCTACGAGAGCATCGTGGCTCCGTTGTACGGGGGGCTCTACGCCTCGGACCCCGACGACATGGAGGTCGGACTGTCGCTGGCGCACGTGCTGCGGGAGCTCGGTATCGGTCGGAGCCTCCTGCTACCGCTCCTCCGTCGCGGTGGACGCGTGACCCCGCCGCCCGCCTGCTCTTTTCGGGACGGCATGGAGACCCTCCCACGCGCGCTCGCCGACGCGCTCGGCGACCGGGTCCGTCTGTCGATGCCCGTCACCGAGCTCGAGCGCTGCGGCGCCGGATGGCGCGTCCACACCGAGGGAGAAGGTGGGGCGGAGACCTTCGACGCGCGGCAGGTGGTGCTCGCCACGTCGGCGCCTGCCGCCGCCGACCTGCTCCGACCTGTGGCGGCAGGTGCGTCCGAGGTGATCGATGGGCTCAGGTACAACCCGCTCGGCGTCGTCCATCTCGACGCGGAAACCGACTTGAAGGGACTCGGCTTCCAGGTGTCGTTCACGGAGCGGGACCGGGCGCTCAGGGGTGTCACGTTCAACGACAGCCTGTTCGCCCGCGAGAACGTCTACACGGCCTACCTCGGCGGGGCCCTCCGTCCCGACGTGGCGAGACTCTCCTCGAGTGCTCTGGCCGAGGTAGCCGTGCGCGAGTTCCGGGATACGACGGGCTACGTAGCCGAGCCGCTCGCGGCCGAGCACGAATGGGTGCCGGCCTGGGACGTAAGCTGGCGCGGGCTGTCCGAGATCGCGCTCCCCGACGGCCTCATCGTGACGGGAAGCTGGTGGTCCCGCCCGGGCCTTCCCGGACGACTCGGGGAGGCTGCCCGCGTGGCCGCCGGTCTCACGAGCGCCGCGGGGAAGGACCGGGCGGGGAAGGGCGGTCCGACCGCGCCGGATCCGTACGGCATGGACGGCCTCGGGAATCGCCCGACCGTGCGCTCGCGCCCGCGGGAAGCGGCGTCGGCAGCGGAGGAAGGGTGAGTCGGCGCATGGCTCCTGGCAACATCGCGGTCCTGTGGGCGCTCGCCGGCGTGGCGGCGCTTTTCGGCTCCGCGGTCTTCCGACTGGGCGGACGCGGCATCGAGACCATCGTGGGCGGGCTCGCGCCCCTCCAATGGGTGGCCCTCACGGTGCTCACCTTCGTCATGGTCTACGGAGAGGGCGTCGTTGCGCTCCAGCGTCGGTGGGTGCCGAAGCTCATCGAGCGGGCTTGCGCCCTCAGGGACGAGCGGTTCGGGCTACAGCTGCTGGCGCCGCTCTACGGGCTGTCGCTCGTCGGGGCACCGGCGCCCCGGCTCATCCGGGCTTGGCTCGGCACCGGCGCGATCGTGACGGCAATCCTCATCGTCCGGTCGCTCCCGGACCCGTGGCGTGGAATCGTCGACTTCGCCGTGGCCGCTGCGCTCGGATGGGGGCTCGTCAGCATCGCCCGCCGCGCTCCCCACGCGTTCCGGAGCTGATC
>JBBDSM010000142.1:4141-20793 GCA_040904945.1 Gemmatimonadota bacterium | reverse complement strand
GCCGCCCGGATCGGCATCGTGTCAGTCTCCCGCCGTAGATCGCGTCCCACCTTCCGCTCAGCCAACGAGCCCATGGATTCCCCTTCCGACTCCATTTCCGGCCCCTATCAAACCCGCGACAGTGAGTTGAGTGACCTTCAAGCTGCGGGCCGCACGGCCGCACCGGCCCCGTCGCCCCGCTCCGCCGAAGCAAGGCGGCAGGCGACGGACGTCCGACCCACCATCATCCGGCTTCTCTCCGGGCTGGCCAGCGCCCGGGAGATCCAGCTCTACCTGCAGCGTTTCAGCCAGCTCGACGCCGACCGCTTCGCCGTGGTCAAGGTCGGGGGCGCCATCTTGCGCGATGACCTGGACGCGCTCGTCTCGTCGCTGGCCTTCCTCCAGCAAGTCGGGCTGACCCCCATCGTCATCCACGGGGCGGGTCCGCAGCTCGACGAGGACATGGCCGCGGCGGGCATCGAGAAGCGGATGGTCGACGGCCTGAGATACACCTCGCCGGAAGGGCTGGCGGTGGTTCGAAGGGTGTTCATGCGGGAGAACCTCCGCCTGGTCGAAGCCCTGCAGGCGGCCGGCGTGCGGGCCACGTCGATCCACGCCGGGGTCTTCGAGGCGGAGGAGCTGGACCGGGAGAAGCTCGGCCTCGTCGGAAAGGTCGTGGCCGTGCACACGGAGGGACTCGAGGCGGCCATCCAGGCGGACTCGATTCCGGTCATCGTCTCTCTCGGCGAGACGGCGGGCGGGCAGATCCTGAACGTCAACGCCGACTGGTCCGCCAACGAGCTCGTGAAGCGGATCCAGCCGTACAAGATCATCTTCCTCACCGGCACCGGCGGCATCCTCAACGAGCGCGGCCGACTCATCGAGTCGGTCAGCCTCTCGAGCCAGTACGAGCACCTCATGGCGCAGCCGTGGCTCCATTCGGGCATGCGCGTCAAGCTCGAGCAGATCCACGACCTGCTCATGGACCTGCCCCCGTCCACGTCTCTGTCCATCACGACGCCGGACGAGATGGCCAAGGAGCTGTTCACCCACCGGGGCTCCGGCACCCTGGTGCGCCGCGGCGAGGTCATCCATGTCCACGACTCCTGGGACGGCGTGGACACGGGGCGGCTGCGGACCCTGCTCGAGTCCAGCTTCGGGCGACGGCTGGCCCCCGACTACTTCGAGACGACGACCCCGTGGCGCGTCTACCGGAGCGAGCACTACCGGGCCGCCGTCGTCCTCACGCGCGAAGTCGATGACCTCACCTACATGGACAAGCTCGCCGTGATGGAGGAAGCTCAGGGCGAAGGTCTGGGGCGGGCCCTCTGGGACGTGGTGCGCGGTGAAAACCCATCGCTCTGTTGGCGCTCCCGCCGCGGCAACCCCATCAACGAGTTTTACTTCGCCAACGCCGACGGGGCCTGGAAGGACGACAGGTGGACCGTGTTCTGGTACGGCATGGACGGATGGGACCGCGTCCGTGGTGCCGTGGAGACCGCGCTGGGCAAGCGGGCTACGCTCGAGGAGTCCTATTCCCCATGAACAGTCTCCGAGGCCAACTCCTCATCTCTGCCGGCGGGCTCATGGACCCCGACTTTCGCCACACGGTGGTGCTGGTTGGGGAGCATGGACCGGAAGGGGCGCTCGGAGTCGTGCTCAATCGCCCCCTCGACCTGACCGTCGAAGAGGCGATTCCGGAGCTCCGGGACTTCGTCGAATCAGGCACCCCCGTCTTCCAGGGCGGCCCGGTTCAGCCCGAGAGCCCGGTCCTCCTCGCCGAATTCACCAGGCCTGGAGAGGCGCACCTGCCGGTATTCGGGAATGTCGGATTCTTGATCGGGGATGTCCCTGTGGATGCCACCGAGGACATTCAGCGGGCCCGGGTCTTCGCAGGGTACTCCGGGTGGGGCCCCGGCCAACTCGAGGCAGAGATCGACGAGGGGTCCTGGATCGTCGATCCGGCTCGGGAAGACGACGTCTTTACCGATGCTCCGGAGCTCCTCTGGAGCCGGGTGCTTCGGCGGAAGGGACCGGAATACGAGGGGCTTTCGAAGATGCCGTACGATCCTTCGATGAACTGAGTGTTCGCGGTGCCGTCAGGGGAGCTCCCAGACGTCGACCCGCCCCGGGGCGATGTAGGGCACCGCGACCCGTCCCCGGCGCGTGTCCACGCCGATGTCCGCCGGATCGCCAGAAACCCGGATCAGGGCCCGCACGGCACCATTATCCACCAGATAGAGCGTGTCATCGTCCTGACTGGTGATCAACACCGCGCCGTCCACGAGCTCGATGCCATCGAAGTGGCCCCCGTCCAACGTGGCCACGTCGGTGATCTGGTCGGTGGCCGGGTTCCAGGCGCGGAGCGTCGTACCGCCCTCCCACGGAGCCAAGAGGAAGGCATTCATCCCTGCATCCCATGTGATCCCGTTCGGCGGCCCGGTCCGTTCGTCTTCGATCGCCACCTCGGGAACCGCGTCGGCTCGCACCCTGTAGACCCGCCCCCTGCCCGTATCCGTCACGTACAGGAGACCGTCGGGTCCGGTGGCGATGTCGTTCAGAAAACCCGGTTCGAGTGCGGTGAAGTCGACGAACGCCGCGTGACGCCCGTTCCCACGAAGGAATCCGTGCACGCCGTCCACATCCGCGACCCAGAGGGTGTCGCCTCTGATGAACATCCCGCGGGGCATGTGCAGTGGCGATGACTCCGTCCCGGTCATGAAGCGCAGCGACTCCACCGTACCGTCTGCCGCCGACACGCGGGATATGAAGCCGTTGGCGTCTCGGCTGTCTTCTTCACTCTCCCCGAAGTTCGCGACGAAGTACACGTCCTGGTCCGGGTCGTACCGCACGGCCTCGGGGCCGCTCAGTCCCGACACCGTGAAGAGGATATCGGTCGAGTCCTGTACGGCGGACTCCTGGGGCAGCGATTCGCGCTCGGTCTGCGTGCAGCCGGTGATCATGCCGACAACCCAAAGCGTCCTGACCAGATACCTCATCGTCGATCCTCCATTGCTGCCGCCCCTCCCCAATCCGGAATCAGCATGCTATAACCCTTCGTGAGGACCAGCGGTCCACGGCTGCGGTCCGGCAGCTCACCATGGCAGTAAGGGTGCCCCGATGGCTCGTTGCGTATCGCTGATGATCACCGCCCTCACCCTGGCCACCCCTGCGACCGCCGCACTCGCCCAGGATGTCGGTGGGGCCGTCTTCGATAGCAACAGCGGCCTCCCTGTCAGCGGCGCGCTCGTCGAAGCTCTGGACGCCGATGACCGGATTCTCTCCAGAGCGTTGACCGATGGAGACGGAAGCTTCCTGTTGCGAGGGCTCGAGGGTCGCGGCGTCTCCCACCTGACGGTCGTGCGTATCGGCTACGAGACCGAGCGTATCTCCGTCGCCTCCACGGAGAGTCGGCTGCGCATCGAGGTTTCGAGGGCGCCCATCGAACTACCCGGCCTCGGCGTCGTGGGTGACAGCCATTGCGAGGTCGGGCGCGATGGAGGCCCCTTGGCCGCGGCGCTCTGGGCGGAGGCCGAGAAAGCTTTGCTCATGGCGACGGTCAGCCAGAGCGAAGTGGCAGCGTTCGAGGTGGAACGCTATCGCCGAGACCTGCATCCGCAGAGCCTGCGCGTGCTCGATGGGACGACACGGGTGCGAAGCATCTTCTCGGATCGCCCCTTCGTATCGGTCGAGGCGGACACGTTCGAGGTTCGGGGCTGGGTTCGTGAGGACGCCGGGGATCTCGTGTACTACGCGCCCGATGCGGAGGCCCTGCTCTCCCCGGAATTCTCGGACCACCACTGCTTCTGGGCGGAGCATTCAGGCGATCAGTACGTGCTCCACTTCGAGCCCAACCGTGCCCGTGACCTACCTGAGCTCGCGGGCGCGTTCTTCCTCGACGCGGAGACGACGCAACTCGGACAGCTACGGTTCCGGTACGTGAATCTCGAGATCCCTCCCGAGGGAGAGGCGGTCGCCGGCGGTGAGGTGAGCTTCACCACCGCCCCCAATGGTCGGCGGGTCGTCAGCGATTGGGCCATCCGGATGCCCATCGTGGAAGTGAACGAGACGCTCTGGAGGAATCGACGTTCGTCCCCCGCACGCGTTACGGGCATCCTGGAAGAAGGGGGGCGTATTCTCTCGATTCAGGCCGGGGGACGCACGCAGGACCTCCGACAAGACACCCATCTGGAAGGGGTCGTGCAAACGGCCGGCACTCCTCTGTCCAACGCCCACGTGTCGATTCTCGGGACGACGTTCTCCACCCGAGCCGAGGTCGACGGAAGCTTCGCCTTCACCGGAGTCCCCGAAGGCCGCTACGTGCTGAGTGTCGCTCATCCGTCGCTCGATTCTCTGATATGGCTCGAACGCTGGGAGGAGCCGGTGGAGATCAGGGAGAGCGCCCGGGATGCCATCCACGTCGTCACGCCAGACGCACCGGAAGTAGCTGCAGTCACCTGCCAGGAGAACGGCCCGTGGAGAGCGTTCCTGGAACAGCTGGATGAATCGGCGGAGGTGGCGGTGGTCTTCGGCCGGGTCTTGGGTACGGAGGCCGACCCCATTGGCGAAGAGGTCATTCGCGCCTCGTTCTCACGTTGGAACGTGGGCGTAGCAGCGGGCCGACCGGGGATTCCGGACGGATTCGAACGAAGGGAGATGATCGCGAAATCACTCCCCGGGCTCGCACGGGCTCAGCGGCTGTCTCGAGGACGCCTGGTGACCGTCACCGAAGATCGGCAGATCATCGAAGCCACCACCGACGAAGATGGGCGTTTCGTCATCTGCGCGCCTCTCGGAGCCCTGATCGAGCTCGAGACACCTGGCATCCAGGGGTCTTCCGTGGTGAGCGTGACCGCTGTGGAGGCCATGACCAGAGTCGATCTGGGTGTGCCGGATTGACCGGAGTTCTACTCCCCCGCTCGCCCCGCCTCGCGCCCGCCCGTCTCCACCTCCGCCCGCCTTCCCGCCAGATACCCGACGCAATACGCCCGGAGCGTCGCTTCGAAACGACCCATGTCGGGCGACGCGTGCAGTCCCGCCTCGCCCCGGTGGCGCAGCGCCTCGGCCAGCTTCACCACCGCATTGGTCAGCGCCGTGACGTGCGGATCACCGCCGGCGGCAAGCTCCTGGGGCGTCAGGTGCTCATCGTCGCCGATGCCCGTCACCGTGCCCTCCTCGAGGCTCTCGTCCCGATCGGGGAACGGATCGTCCGGGGAGATCAGCGAGAATGCGTCCTTCGACACCCCGTCCGGATAGTAGAAGGCCTCGTTGCGCGCCGCCTCAGCCTCGTTCCCACTCCCGGCCCCTGCCTGGGCCGCGTTCGCGGAGGCGTGACGGCGGCTCCCGGGCGGGAATGCCGGCGGTGGCAGGCGGGTCGACTTGCGGTCCTCGGTCATCTCGGCTCCGTGGGCGGGTCGCTTTCGCCACCCAATATAGGGCGCCGTGTGCTCACAGGACGAACTCGATGAGCACGAAGCCGGCCACCACGAGAATACCGAACGCCCAGGCGAGGGCGTTGAAGTATCGGTCGATGAAGCGCGCGATCGGCGGGCCGTACCGGTAGATCAGCGCGGCGAGCACGAAGAAGCGCAGGCCGCGGCTCAGCACCGACGCCACGACGAACACGAAGAAGTTGACCGAGAACACGCCGGCCGAGAGCGTGAACACCTTGTACGGGATCGGGGTGAGGCCGGCGAGGAAGACGGCCCAGAAATCGAAGCGGTCGTAGAGACCCTGCACGCGCAGGAACGCCTCCGGTGTCACGCCAGGCACGTACGCGAAGAACCAGCCCTCGGCGATGTGCCAGAAGCCCGCCCCCAGCGCGTAGCCTATGATTCCGCCGATGACCGACGCGAACGTGGCCACCGCCGCGAAGCGGAGCGACTTCCCCGCGGCCCCGAGGCAGAGCGCGATCAGGAGCGGATCGGGAGGGATCGGGAAGAACGACGACTCCGCGAGCGCGAGCAGGAAGAGGGCGGTGGGCCCGTACCGGGTCTCCGCCCAGTGCAGCACCCAGTCGTAGAGGCGCCGGACCACGTTCGGCCTGGTGTTCACTCCGCGCCCTCACCTTTCCAGGCGAAGCGCCCGAGGAGGGGCACGAACGAGCAGTCTCCGCGCACGACCTCTTCGCTCACCTCGCCCCCTTCCCTCTTCACCATCACGAGATCCTGCGAATCACGGGATCCCACCGGAACGAGCATACGACCTCCTTCGGCGAGCTGGTCCACCAGCGTCGAAGGGACCGAAGGCGCCGAGGCCGACACCACGATCACGTCGAACGGTTGGTACTTACGCCACCCGATGGTACCGTCGCCCACGAGGAGCGCGACGTTCTTCAGGTGCATGTCGTCGAGCGCCTTACGCGCACGGCGGGACAGGTCGCGGACCCGCTCGACCGAGTAGACCCGGTCGGCCGAGAGCGCCAGCAGCGCCGTAAGATATCCGCTCCCGGTCCCGATCTCGAGGACCTTGTCGTTCCGGGTCGGGCGCACGAGCGACAGGTAATACGCCTGCAGCGAGGGCTGGGACGCGGTCTGCCCGAAGCCGATGGGGATCGGCGCGTCTTCGTACGCGCGCGGCCAGACCCCTTCCGGAAGGAAGAGGTGCCGGGGCACGCGGTCGAAGATCTCGAGGATCTCGAGGTCGTCGATGCCCCGCTCGCGGATCTCCTCGATGAGCTTGCGCCGATACCCGACGAATCGGGTGTCGTCTAGAGACTCATGTCCCAAGAACGGACCTCCTCCAGGAGCTTGTAGTTCGTCAGATCGAGGTGCAGAGGCGTGACCGAAACGTATCCGTCCTCCACGGCCTGGAAGTCGGAGTCGCTCGATCCGCGCCACTTCGCCACGCCGCCGCCGATCCAGAAGTACTCCTTGCCCTGAGGGTCGAGGGCGCGCGTGATGCTTTCCGAGTAGCGACGCCTTCCCAGGGACGTCACCCGGATCCCCTTCACGTCGCCGGGCGCGCACGCCGGCAGGTTCACGTTGAACAGCGTGTCGGCCGGGAAACTCCGGTCCCCGAGGATGTTCGACAGGATGGCCGAGACGACGTCCTCCCAGCCTTCGAGCTCCTCGTATTTGTCGCCCGTGTACGAGATCGCGACGGAGGGGATGCCGATCACCGTGGCCTCCATGGCGGCGGCGACGGTCCCGGAATACAGGACGTCCTCGCCCATGTTCGACCCGTGGTTGATACCCGATACACAGAGATCGGGCTTCCCGTCCAGAAGCTCGCTGACGGCGAGGATGACGCAGTCGGTCGGCGTTCCGTCGACGAACCAAGCCCCGTCGGAGCTGCGCCGTGCGCGCAGGGGGTGGTGGAGCGTGAGCGAGTGGCTGGTCGCACTTTGCTCCCGGTCGGGGGCGACCACGGTCACCGATCCCAGAGAGCTCGAGGCCGAAGCCAGCACGCGAATGCCGGTCGCGAGGTACCCGTCGTCGTTCGTGCAGAGAATGTTCATGGCCTCGGGGTACCGGAAGGGGTCGGGCGGGTTCCGTCAGTCACGCTCGAGCGGCGTGCCGGGCGTCAGGACGTCGCGCAGCGTCGCCAGCTCGTCCTTGATGCCCGCGAGGAACTCCGGCGACACGAGCTCCTGACGCTCCTCCTTCAGCGACCCCTCGGCGCGGAGGTCCGTGAGCCGCTGCTTCGCGCCCTCGATGGTGTACTTCTCTTCGTAGAGGAGATGCTTCACGAGGAGGACGAGCTCGATCTCCTTCGCACGATACACGCGGTTCCCGGCCCGATTCTTGGTCGGGTTCAGAACATCGAACTGGGTCTCCCAATAGCGGAGCACGTGCGGCTTGAGGTTCGTGAGGTCGCACACCTCGCCGATGGAGTAGTAGACCTTCTTCGCGATGGGATCGTGGCTCATGACCAGTCCTCCGGCTTGGGGTCGCGCTCCATCAGTGAAGCGAGCGCCTCCGCGGGGTCCCGCCCCCGGTGCACGATGGCGTGTACCTCTTCGGTGATGGGCATCTCGACGTCGTGCCGGACCGCCAGCGCCCGGACCGCTTCCGAGTTGCGAACACCTTCCGCCACGGAGCTCATGTCGTCGAGGATGTCGTCGAGGGCCTCACCCTGCCCCAGTCGATATCCGACCGTGCGATTCCGGCTCAGCGACCCGGTGCACGTCAGGACGAGATCGCCCATGCCCGCGAGCCCGTAGAAGGTCTCGCGGCGGGCCCCGAGCGCCACGCCGAGGCGGGTGATCTCCGCCAGCCCCCGGGTGATGAGCGCCGCTGTGGTATTGTGTCCGAATCCGAGGCCGGCAGCCACTCCGGATGCGAGCGCGATCACGTTCTTCACGGCCCCGGCGAGCTCCACGCCCGCGACGTCGGTGTTGGTGTACACCCGGAAGTAGCGCGTCTGGAAGATGTCCTGCACCGCCGTGGCGACCTCGACCGACCGGCCCGCGACGACCACGGCCGTCGGCATCTCGGCGGCGACCTCGTCCGCGAAGCTGGGTCCGGACAGGACGGCGAACCGCTCCATCAACCGTCCGGGCAGGACTTCGGACAGCACCTCGTCCATCCGCTTGAGCGAACCGAGCTCGATGCCCTTGGAGGCGCTGACGATGAGCGCGTCCTGCGGGATCGCGGGTCCGGCGCGCTCCATGACCCCACGCACGAACTGGGACGGCGTGACGGAAAGGACGAGGTCGGCGTCACGCACGGCCGCGGGAAGGTCCGCGACCACGGTCAGCCCGTCCGGGATGGCAACGTCGGGGAGGTAGGGGCTCCGGCGCTCCCGGGTGACCTGGTCGGCGACCTCCGGATCGTGCGACCACACGGTGACGTCATGTCCCTTGCGCGCCAGAAGGACGCCGAGCGATGACCCCCACGCCCCCGCACCGACCACACCGACCCTGGCACCCCCGCTGCTCACGAGGCCCCCGCGCCGCCGGACCGTCGCCCGAAGCGATTCTCCTCGCCGCGCGCCAGACGGCCGATGTTGGCCCGGTGCGCCCAGACCACGAAGGCGGCCAGGGCGAAGGCGAAGACCGTGAGCACGGCCCCGCCGCGATGCGGCGTGAGGAGGACGAGCACGGGAAGAACGACGGCGGCCCCGATGGAGGCGAGGGAGACGTATCCCGTCCCGAACGTCAGCGCCATCCAGACGAGGGTCGAGCCCAGCACCGCCCAGGGAGCGAGCCCGAGGAAGACCCCGGAGCTCGTGGCCACCCCCTTCCCGCCCCGGAAACCCACCCAGAAGCTGAACATGTGCCCCACGATGGCGGCGGCGCCGAAGGCCAGCGTCCAGAGCAGGCTGGCGTCGATCGCCGCAGCGAAAACGCCCACCGGAACCCAGCCCTTCGCCATGTCGACGAGCACGACGGGAACAGCCGCCTTCCAGCCCAGCACCCGGTAGACGTTGGTCGCCCCCAGATTGCCGGATCCCTTCTCCCGCAGGTCCACGTCGTAGACCGCCCGCCCCACCCAGTAGCTGGTCGGGGTGGCGCCGACGACGTAGGAGAGGGCGAGGAAGAGGAAGGTCACGTGGGTTCCTTGCTACTGCGCATCTTCAGGCGGATGGGCGTGCCCATGAACGACCAGGCGTGCCGGAAGCCGTTGTGCAAATATTGAACGTAGTGCGCGGGAATCGACTTCGGAAAGTTCGAGAACAGCGCGAACGTCGGAGGCTTCACGTCGACCTGCGTCCCGTACTTGACCTTCACCGCCCGCCCCCGATGATGCGGGGGGGGCTGCCGCCCGACCAGACGCTCGAGCACCTCGTTGACCTCGTGCGTCTCGATGCGCCGGTACCGCTCGCCGTTGACCTCGAGGATGAGGTCGAGGCACTTCCGCACGCGCTGACCGGTGAGCGCCGAAATGAAGACCACCGGCACCCAGTTCAGGAACGGTACGCGGGCCCGAGCCGCTCGGGTCCACTCCACCGCGGTCTGGGTCTCCTTCTCGACGAGATCCCACTTGTTGGCCAGCACGATGACCGCCTTCCCGGCGTCCCACGCCGTCTGGATGATCCGGATGTCCTGCGCGTGGATCTCCTCCTCGCTGGCGTCCACCAACACCACGCAGACGTCGGAGTCGAGCACCACGCGCTCGGTGCGGAGCGCGCTGTAGTACTCCAGGCTGTCGCTTATGCGCGCCTGCCGCCGGAGCCCCGCGGTGTCGACCAGGACCAGAGGACGGCCGTGATACTGGAGCAGCGTGTCGACGGGGTCCCGGGTCGTGCCCGCCACCTCGGACACCACGACGCGGTCCTGCTGCAAGAGCCGGTTGACGAAGCTCGACTTGCCGACGTTCGGCTTCCCGACCACCGCCACGCGGATCTCCTCGGGGGACTCCGACGCCTCGGGCGCCCCCGGAAGCGCCTCGAGAAGTCGGTCGAGCAGATCGCCGGAACCCTTTCCGGAGATAGCGCTTACGGGAAGCGGCTCGCCGATGCCCAGCGTCCAGAAATCCAGATACCGGGTGTCGTGCGGGAGGTTGTCGACCTTGTTCACGGCCAGGACAACCGGCTTGTCGGCCTTGCGAAGCACCGCGGCGAGTCGCTCGTCGAGAGACGAGATCCCTTCCTTTCCGTCGACGAGGAAGAGGATCGCGTCGGCCTCTTCGATCGCCGCCATGGCCTGGCCACGGATGGCCCGATCCATCTGGTCGTCGCTCCCCTCCACCACGCCGCCGGTGTCGACGACGAAGAAGTGGCGCCCGGCCCAATCCGCGCGCGCGAAGTTGCGGTCGCGGGTCACACCGGGGCGGTCGTCCACGATGGCTTGGCGGCGACCCAGCACCCGGTTGAAAAAGGTCGATTTACCGACGTTCGGGCGGCCGACCACGGCCACCACTGGAAGGCGCCCGCTCACGCGTGCGCCAGCGCGTCGATCAGGTCGTGCCCGGTCCGGATCTCGGCGCCGCCCAGAGCCGCGCGGAAGTCCTTCATGGTCAGGTCGTCGATGAAGGCGTCGTCCTGATTCAGCGCCTCCGCCGGCAGCACCACGACGTCGTTCGGGGACGCGGGTCCGAGCGCGGCCAGGATGTCACGCCCACCGAGGAGGCCGGCGATGGTCACGGTCTCCCCGAAGTAGTCGTTCCGGACCGTCACGACCTCCACATCGGCGCCCGTGATCCGCTCGAGGCGGGGGGCCCGCTCGCTGATGAAGGGCGTCATGGACCGGCCCGTCACCAGGCGGATCCGGCTTCCTTCCATGCGGGGAATGCGGTCGGCCTCCTCGTCGAACAGGTCGATGAACCTACGGACCGACCCCACACCGTTCTCGTAGAGCGCACCGTCATCGTAGTACGCCCTCCCGGGTATCTCCCGCCCCGCGATGAGGTACATCTCGTCGGCCGTGTAGCACCACCCCTCGGAGCGGCCGGCTTGTACCGAGTGGGCGCGAGCGCGGTCGACCTTGTCGATGGCGTCTCCGGCCTCCTCGGCAGTCAGCAGACGCACCGGGCGTCCGAGGTTGTATTTCGTGAGTCCCACGGGCACGACGGAGAGCGACAGGATGGCCGGACCGAGCGCCCAGAGATCTTCGATGGTGCGGTCCAGCGCTTCGCCGTCGTTCCACTCCGGGCACAGGACGACCTGGGTGTGAACCTCGAGTCCGCCGTCGATGAGGAACCGGAGCTGGTCCATGATGAGGCCGGCCCGCTCGTTCACCAGGAGCTTGACCCGTAGCTCCGGATCGGTCGTGTGGACGCTGACGTAGAGCGGGGAGAGCCGCTGATCGACCAGGCGCTCGAGCCCCTTGGGCCCGAGATTCGTGAGCGTCACGTAGCTTCCGTAGGTGAACGACAGCCGGAAGTCGTCGTCCCTCAGCCAAAGTGTCTGGCGGGCACCCTCCGGATTCCCGTCGATGAAGCAGAACACGCACTTGTTGGCGCATTCGCGGATCGTGTCGGGTGCCGGCTGGATCCCGACGGAGGTTCCCGGGTCGCGCTCGATCTCGTACACGACCGTCTCACCCCCGGGGCTCACCGTCTCGAGCTCGAGCTCGGTATCGGCGAGAAGGAACGTCAGGTCGATACCGTCGCGCACGCGGGAGCCGTTGATCCGGACCACACGGGTCCCGATCTCGAGGCTGAGCTCCTCGGCGATGCTGCCCGACTCGATCTCGGCAATACGAACCACTTGGGGTGCCTGGGCCTGCGGGGGATGGAGAGACCAGGAAAGTTAACGGCCGCTCCCCTTGGCTTCAATTCACGGCGGGGCGCGCATCCATTGACCCCGACGTCCGTCGGGCGACAGCTTTCCGGTCGGGAACATTTTCGCCGAACCCGCCTTGTAGAGGCGTATCGTCCTCACCTCCAGCAGGCTGGATCATCTCTTGAGAACGACGCTTTCCCAGGGTAGCACACGCCTCCGGGCGGCCGTGGCCGTACTCGCACTCTCCCTCACGGCGGGTTGCGAGCAGGTCGAGCAGGTCCAGGACCACTTCCGCGACCTGACCCCCCACGAAGCGTATCTGGAGTCACTGAAACAGGCGGGACTCGACGGCACCGCGTTGGCCGTCGCCTGGCAGGAAGCGGCCGCGGAGGCCATCGCCACTCCCGTCGAGATCTCGCTCCCGTTCCAAGAGCGAGGCTACATCTCCCCCGAGGAGCCGGGCGCGATGGGCTACCTCGTGTCCGTGCCGCGAGGCCGGAGGTTGACCGCGGAGGTGACGCTCGACACGGAAGACGGAACCCGCGTGTTCGTCGACCTCTTCCGGGTCCCCGCCGACGATGAGGACCCGGTCCGGCCACTCATCTCCACGGATTCGTTGCCCGGCACCTTCGTGCACGAGCCATGGCGGGGCGGAGACTTCCTGCTCAGGCTCCAACCCGAGCTCCTGCGGGGCGGCCAGTACACCGTGACCCTGCGCCTCGAGGCGCAGCTGGCGTTTCCGGTCGAAGGACACGGCGTCCGGGCGGTTCAGAGTCGATTCGGCGTGGCCCGCGACGGTGGGCGGCGAAGCCACCACGGTGTCGACATCTTCGCGCTCCGTGGTACGCCGGTGCTCGCCGCGGCCGCCGGGGTCGTGAATCGGGTCCAGAACACGAATCTGGGCGGCAAGGTGGTCTGGCTCCGCGATCCGGTCCGCAACGCCAACCTCTACTACGCCCACCTCGACAGCCAACACGTCCGCTCGGGGCAGCGCGTCGGACCTGGCGACACCATCGGCTTCGTCGGAAACACGGGCAATGCGCGCACCACGCCGCCCCACCTGCACTTCGGCCTGTACAGGCGCGGCGAAGGGCCGGTCGATCCATTCCCGTTTCTCGATCCCCCGCCGAGCGCCCTCCCCGAGCTGACCGCCGACGTGTCCCGTCTCGGGACGTGGGTCCGGCTCCAGAACGACGGCATCCACCTGCGCTCCGATCCCGGGCTGAACGGAACGATCCTCGACGAGCTCGAGCAGCACACCCCGGTGCGCGTCCTCGCCGGCTCCGGCGACTACTTCCGGGTCCGGCTGCCGAATGGCGCCCAGGGATACGTAGCGGCCCGGCTGACCGAATCTCTGGACGAGCCGCTCACGGCCGAAGCGTCGACCTCATCGCGGCCGGTGCGCAACGCCCCCGGGGAAAACGCGCCGATCATCGGCACCATGGGTCCGGGCGACGAGATGACCGTGCACGGCCGCTTCGGCGCGTATCTCTACGTACGCGCGCCGACCGGGCGGGACGGTTGGGTCGGGGTCGACGTCGACGGGTGAGTCACACGCCTTCGATGACGCCGGACGCCTTAGCGTGAGCGACGCGCAGTCCCGGTTGCTGGTCCTGGTCCCGGAAGACGCCGATACGTCGGCCTTCGCGGCGCTGAGCGATGTCGACATCGACGCGGTCGTGGTGCATGGGCTCTCCGCCTATTTGAAGCGGCTTTCGGAAGAGGATTGGCTCGGAACCCTCGTCTCCCTCTCGGCCGACAACGTCGACGAGCGGGTCGTGGAACGGGTCGCCCGCACTCCGGGGTGTGGGGCGCTCCTTCTGTCCGCTCCGGGCGCGTCCCTCGACCGGGCGCTGCTGGCGGAGCGTGTCGGCGCGGTGGGTCTCGTCCGCGAGCCCTTGCGGGCCGACGATCTCATCGAGCGCGCCTCCCTGCTTCTCGACGAGGGGGACGAGCTCCGCCTCCCGACCGACGCCGGTCCTGTGGACCGCGGGGCCTCTGACGGCGCGGCTGCCGCGGACCCGATCGTCGGAGAAGGACCGGCCATGGCCCACGTGTTCGAGCGGATCGCCCGGGTAGCGCGTTCGGACAGCACGGTCCTCCTCACCGGCGAGTCCGGCACCGGCAAGGAGCTGGTGGCCCGAGCCCTCCACGCCGCCGGCCCTCGAGCCCGCGGCCCTTTCGTCGCCGTGAACTGCGCGGCGATCCCCGAGCAGCTGCTCGAGTCCGAGCTGTTCGGCCACCAGAAGGGTGCCTTCACCGGCGCGGTCGCATCGCGCTCGGGCCGCTTCGAGCGCGCCGACGGGGGCACGCTGCTCCTCGACGAGGTGGGCGACATGAGCCCGGTGCTCCAGGCCAAGCTCCTCAGAGCCCTGGAGGAGCGGACGGTCGAGCCGGTCGGGGGTGATGGCCCTCGGCCCATCGATGTTCGGGTCGTCGCCGCCACGCACCGGGACCTGCGCGACCGGACCCTGGACGGGTCGTTCCGGGAGGACCTCTACTACCGGCTCGCGGTGGTGGACATCCATCTCCCTCCGCTCCGTGAGCGCGGACCGGACATACGGGCTCTCGCGCTCCATTTCGCAGGTCGCTTCGCCCGACGGCATGGAAGCGAGGTCTCAGCAATCACGGAAAGAGCGCTCGAGCGTCTCGAAGCGCACTCCTGGCCGGGGAACGTGCGCGAGCTCCGAAACGTGCTGGACCGCGCCGTACTCCTCGCGTCGGGTTCGGTCCTCCGCTCCGGGCACCTCCGGGTGGGCGAGGCCTCGCCACGCGCCTCGTCCCGACCCACGGCCCCAGGGCCGGTCGGGTATCCTCCCGAGCTCTCCCTCGCGGAAGTCGAAGCGCACCACATCGAGCGCGTGCTGGCGTCGACCCAGGGCCATATCGGGCGCGCCGCCGACGTCCTCGGCATCCACCGGAACACGCTGACCCGGAAGGTCCGTGAATACGGGATCGACGTCGAAGACGAAGGCGATGGGACATAGACGTCCGTCGGCCCTGGAGGCCCCGGAATTGCGCGCGGCTGCACCAGAACAGTGCGTCACCCGATTGGGGTGCCCGAGTGACAGCTCATATCACACCTTAGATGTAGCGACCTTTCTGTCTGCTACCACACCAGTTATGAGCCTCACCCGCCATGCCCTCGCTCGCGCACGGAACGTGCATGTGACATGGGTGATATGAGCGACACCATCGACTTCGACAGCCTTCGACGGCTCCTCCCCGACCTGCCCGAGCTACGCCCATTGCTCGACGCGGCGCTGCGGGTGTCCGTCCCGGATCCCGACGAGGCATGGACCTCCGCCGGCGAGCTCGCCACGGTGGGAGCACGTCGCGTGGATCCTGCCGCTCTGGCCCGTGAGTCGGACCGCGTTGCGGCAGTCCATCGCCGGCACGTCGACGCCATCTACGAGGTCGTCGCGGAAGTGCTGTCCAGCAAGGCGTCCGGAGACGGTCAAAGCGTCGTACGCACGCTGCTCCGGGGCGCCGCCCTCGAGGAAGCGGCCGGACGCACCGAGGAGACGATGGCGTTCGCCATGGCCGCGGTGGACGCGGCTCGGTCGCACGACGACCCGGTATTGACCACCCTCGCCCTCCGCCGGCTCGCGCGGGCATCTCGGGCTGCAGGAGACCTCGATTCGGCTTCGCGTCTCTATGAGGAAGCCCTCGCGGGCTCTCGAGGCCTCGACGACGCAGAGGGGCTCGCGGAGGCCGCCATCGGGGCCGGGAACGTGCAGGAGCAGAGGGGGCGGTGGAACGAAGCCGAAGCGCGCTATCAGCAGGCGCGTACAGCGCTCGAGACGGTAAGCCCGCGCACCCCGGCGCATTGGCACGTGCTTCTGAACCTCCACATCGTGCACCGCTCCCGTGGCGACGTGGAGCGGAGCATCGACTGGCTCGACCGCGCCAGCGCCCTTGCTGAGGCCCTTCCCGACCCCGCGGCCGTGCCGTTGCTGGAGAACGCGCGCGGTCAGCTCGAGATGGCTCAGGACGCGCCCGAGCGAGCGGAGCGGCATTTCGTGGACGCTCTGCAGGCGGCCAACGGGCTCTGGGCCCGGTCGACGATCCGTCTGAACCTCGCCGAGAGCCATCTGGCCCGGGACCGGCTCCTCGACGCGGCCGAGCACGCCCGCGACGCCGAGCGCGATGCCATCGTCGGAAGCCTGACCGCAAAGCTCCCGGAGGTCTACCGGATGCTCGGCCGGATCGCCGCGGCGAACCGGAACCCCGACGGCTTCGTGCTCTTCGAGCGCTCCCTCGAGCTGTCGGGTAGCGCCTCCGCCCTCACCTTCGAGCGTGCTCAGACACTCCAGGCGTACGCCATGGCCGAGCAAGCCCTCGACCATCCGGAATCGGCCTCCCCTCTGTGGATCCGTGCGATCGAGGCGTATCGGTCGCTCGGCATCAACGGGGTGCGCCGCCCTTGGGCGGACTGTTTCGACCTCGAACCCACAACCTAGACTCCACGGACGAAGACCGATGATCGATACCACCAGAGACGCCCGACACCCTCGCTCCGGGATCGGCGCCGCCATGCTGGCCGTCTTTCTGACGAGCTTCCT
>JBBDSM010000142.1:0-4041 GCA_040904945.1 Gemmatimonadota bacterium | reverse complement strand
GAGCTCGACGGCAGCGTCGAGGCGGACGTGATCAGCGCGCGCGTGCCGGCGAACAGCTACTCGGGTCTCCGGATCTGGTTCAAAGAGATTGCGGTGGATGTGGAGAACGTCTTGATCATCGACGGGGAGGAGGTGACCGGGGAGATCGACGTCGAGGTCGAAGACCTCGTGGTCGTCCTGCCGCTCGACCTGACGGTGCTCGAGGGCTCTGTCGTCGAGATCCTCCTGGACCTGAACGCCGCGACCTGGCTCGCGTTCGTGGATCCTGTCACCCACCGGGTCATGTCGGAGCGCTTCGCCGAGGCCATTACAGTCGGGCTGCGCTAGCAGGTCGCGGAAGAAGGGCACGAAAAAGCCCCGGAGGTCCGAAGACCCCGGGGCTCCTTCGTGTGCGACCGAGCCGGCCCTAGCTCCGGCTCGACCGCGGGCCCGACACGTCCGAAGGCGTGTCGGAGCCGGCCTTTCCCACCCTCAGTTCATCAGCAGGTCAGGCAATTGTCGTTGTTGATGGCACCGAGGCTCTCGAGCAGCGCCACGGTCGCCGGGAAAGGCGACACACGCTGCACCGGACCGTTGGCCATGTCGACCGTGGTCTGCCCTCGCCGGCTGACGGCCATGATGTCCGCCCCGTGCTCGACGAGGTAGAGAATCATCTCGTTATCCCCACGCGCCGCGGCATGGTGCACCGCATTGTAGCCATTGTGGTCACGCACGTTGATGTCGACGGCCATCTCCTCGACAAGGAACTTCACGGCCGGCAACCAGCCGTTCACCGCATGGCGGTGAGCGTTTCCTGCAAAGCCCTCACCGTAGCCGACGCCGCTCGCGGCGTGGATCGGATACACGGCCGGTCCATCTTCTTCGACCGGAGGGAGCCCCGAGGGGTCGAGCTGATTCGCCAGCACTTCGTTGGCTTCGTCGACGGCGTCCAGCACCTGCTCACGGAGCACGTCGGGTGAGCTCATCGCGAAGATCTCGTCATCGAAGCGATAGCGGATCTCGTCGGGGAAGTCGTCGCGCACCGACCGCAGCACCACGAACTTGGCCGAGTCGGTCTTGGTCTCGAAGTCGTCGCTCCGCAGCTCCTGGACGTTCTGCTGCCGGAGGAACTCGTCCGGCGTACGACGCTCCCGCGGCGCGGGCGCCCGGGTGGCGATCGTGGCATCGGCCCCGTACTCCACCAACATCCGCATCGCGGCGACGTCGGTGGCGTAGGCCGCTCTCAGGAACGCCGTGGAGCCGTCCGTGTCGATCAGCCCGCAGTTCCCGTTGCCGCAGCCCGTGTACACCATGTACCACGGGTGCAACGAGATCCGGTGGTTCACGTCGGCTCCTGCGTCGAGCAGCGCCTTCATGACATCGAGGTAACTCGCGTCTTGACGCTCGCGCTGCTGAGGCTGCGGATAGCGGGTCCGCGGCTGCCATTCCGCGTTCACGGCGGCCCACAGCGGCGATACCGCATTGAGCGTGGACGCGACGTTGGCATCGGCGCCGTGCTCCAGGAAGAGCAGCGCCATGTCGAACTGACCGTTCAACACGGATATCAGCAGCGGGCTGGTGCCATCGGCCGGGCTGACCAGATTCGGATCCGCTCCGCCCTCGAGCAACGCCACCGCCGCTTCATGATGTCCCTGACGGGCCGCATGGAGCAGAGGCGAAAGGCCGCCCTTGGCGGTGATGGTCGGAGGTCCGCGACGGCGCCGATTGTCGTCCTCATCTTCGTCTTCCTCGTCCTCTTCCGGCAGGCCGATCTCGAACACCTCCCGACCGGCCTTCACAGCCGCCTGCATCTGGCTCGGCGTGGGCTCGCGCGCACCGTCGTTGGTGAAGGCCGCGAGGACCTCGTCACGACGCTGGTCGGCGGCCTCCATCAAGGCCTCCCACTCCACCAGGTCCCGCACCAGCGTGGTCACGTTCGGATCCGCGCCGCGGGAGAGGAGGAGTCGAATCACCGGTGCGCGATTCTCCGCCGCAGCGAAGATCAACGGCGTCTGCTGCCACTGATCTTCCACGCTGTTCGGATCCGCACCGTTCTCGAGCAAAACCTGAACGACGGCCACGTCTCCGGCGGTCGATGCCATGTGGAGTGCGTTCGCACGCGTTTCCGTGGTCTTGCGCTCCACGTCGGCACCCGCGGACAGCAGCCAACGGACCATCGCCTCGTTTCCTTCACGGGCCGCGACGTGCAGCGGCACGTAGCCGCCGATCCGGGTCATGGCCTCGAGATCGGCACCCGCGGCGCGAAGCACCTGGGCCATCTCGACGTTGTCCCGCTCCGCCGCCCAGTGCATGGCGGTCATGCCGTCGCCCTGGGCCGCGTTGACGTCAGCGCCCTGGCGAAGGAGAGCGACGATTGCTTCCGCGTCGCCCCGCATCGCCGCGTCGGCGACCGGGGACTCCAGCGGACCGGCAGCGGCCACAACAATGGCGAGTAGCGCCGAGAGTGTGCCGAGGCGTAGGCCGAATCTCATTCTTCCTCCGTTACCGATCAGTACGTGTGCGCGGACGGGCTCGGCCGCCGGACGGCGACCGAACCCCCGCTGCAGAAGCGTTCGGAAAACATCACCCTCAGAACTGCTGGGTTGCGCTCCGGGGCATGCTCAGAGGCAGCTCACCGGTGCTGTCACCGAAGCTCTCGAGGTCGTCCAGACCCATGCGCTGCGCCACGCTCAGCATGGCGTTGGCCATCGGCGTGCCGTCACCGGCGCGTAGGTGCAGGTTCCCCTCGAGAACGCCACCACCGTGTCCGAGGAAGAACAGCGGGCAACGACGATGGTTGTGGATGTTCGCGTCGGACATCGGGGAGCCCCACATGACCACCGACTTGTCGAGGAGGTTGGTGCCTCCGTCGTCGGTGTTCTTGAGCTTCTCGATAAAGTACGGAAGCATCCCGACCCGGAACTGGTTGATCTTGTTGAACTCCAGAATCGCCTCCTCCCGGCCGCCGTGGTGCGACGACGGGTGGAACGGGCGGTCCGAGCCGCTGGCCGAGAAGACTCGATTATCGGCGTCACGTCCGGTCTTGAACGAGATCACCCGCGTCATGTCGGACTGGAGCGCCAGCACCTGCAGGTCGAACATGACCTCCATGTGCTCCTTGAAGGAGTCCGGCACGCCGGCCGGCGCCTCAGGCATCTCACGCTCTTCGCCGGAGGTGTTTTGCGCCTCGATCATCTGGATGCGCCGTTCGATCTCGCGTACGTCCGTGAGGTACTTGTCCATCCGCTGACGATCTTCGGCGCCCAGCTGACTCTGGACTGCGGCCACCTCACCGGCGATCCAGTCCAAGATGCTGCGGCGTGTCGCACGGCGCGCGGCGCGGTCCTCCATCGAGGTCCCGGTGCCGAAGAGCATGTCGAACGCGACCCGCGGATCCCGGATCATCGGGAGCGGCTCGCTGGGCGAGGCCCAGCTGATCGCGTCCGTGTAGGAGCAGGAGTAGTTGTACGTGCACCCACCGGCTGCGTCGAGCTGCTCGATGCAGAACTGCATGGACGGGAGCGGCGTGTCCTGCCCGAAGCGCTGGGCGTAGATCTGATCGAGCGAGGTACCGACGAACAGATCGGAGCCCTGCGTCTGCTTCGGATGCGACTGCGTGAGGAAGACGGCGCTGGACCGGAAGTGGTCTCCACCGATCTCCGGCGGAGCGAAGGCCTCCGCCATGCGGCAGTCGGTGTTGCTCACGATGGTGAGATAGTCCTGGTAGTCGCGGAGTGAAGCGAGCGCGCTGTCCGGGATGATCTCGAAGTCCTTGCCCGTGGTCTCCGGCGCCCAGAGATGCTGCTTCTCGGCCCAGATGTTACAGCCCGCGAGACCGTGCACCTCTTCAATGGCGATGAAGGGAATACGGTCGGCGGCGGCAGCAGCGGCGGCCTTGTCACCACGCAGGCGGCCCGCTGGAACCATCGCGTCGAGGAACGGCAGCGCTACCGAAGCGCCCATTCCTTGAAGGAAGGTTCTGCGGTCGAGGTGGTTTCCAGTGATGAATTGCATGTCTGTTCTCCTGAACTGAGTGCGCTAGGGACGCTGCTGCTGCTACTG
>JBBDSM010000141.1:0-3516 GCA_040904945.1 Gemmatimonadota bacterium | reverse complement strand
GAACTCCACACGAGCGGGCCCATGGCCAAGAACCAGTCCTTCGACATCTCGACCTCCGTCGACCTCCAGGAAGTCGACAACGCCGTCAATCAGGCGATCAAGGAGATCGCGACGCGCTACGACTTCAAGGGCACGAGCTGCACCATCGAGCTCGACCGGGAGGCGGGCGCGGTGAAGCTCGACGCGGACGACGAATACCGTCTCCAGGCCGTGCTCGGCGTCCTGCGTGAGAAGCTCAGCCGGCGGGGCGTCCCCCTGAAGAACATCGATCTGGGGAAGGTCGAGGTGGGAACGCTCGGTCGGGCCCGCCAGACGGTCACTCTCAAGCAGGGGATCGATCAGGAGACCGCCAAGCGCATCTCCAAAGACATCCGCGACTCCGGCTTGAAGAAGGTGCAGGTGCAGATCCAGGGTGAGGAGCTGCGCGTGACGTCGGCCTCCCGCGACGTGCTCCAGGAGGTGATCGCTCTGGTGAAGAAGGGCGACTACGGGGTAGAGCTGATGTTCGGCAACTACCGCTGACGCCGACGTCCTTCACCCGTACCCTCCCGCAGTGACCATGGATCTCCACCCGCATTGGCTCCAGGAGCACGGCGCCTCTTCGCTCGCGCGCCTCATGCCGAGGATCGAGGCACGCTTCGCCGCCGACGCCGATCCGGCGGAGTGGGAAGCCTATGTGGAACGCATGCGGCGGCACTTCCCGCGGCTCTTCACGGAGCTCCACGCGCTCTACGGGCACCACTACGACTTCTTCTACCACCTAGAGAGCATCCTGGTCTCGGCCACCGAGCTGTGGCTGGAGCGGTCCGACGAGCTGAAAGCGCTCGACGGGGCCCGGGCCGCGGACCCCCACTGGTACCAGTCCAACCAGATGGTCGGCGCGTCGTGCTACGTCGACCGGTTCGCGGGCACCCTCGACGGCCTACGTGACGGGGTGCCCTACCTCTCCGAGCTCGGCGTCACGTGCCTGCACCTCATGCCGCTGTTCGAGCCCCCCGAGGGGGACGACGACGGCGGATACGCGGTGAGGAGCTACCGGCGCGTCGACCCCGCGCTGGGATCCATGGACGAGCTGGCGAAGCTCGCCACGGAGCTGCGCCACCGGGGGATCTCGCTCGCCCTCGACTTCGTGTTCAACCATACCTCCGACGAGCACGAATGGGCCGAGCGCGCGCTCGATGGCGACGCGGAGCATCAGGCCTACTACCGCATGTACCCCAACCGCGAGATGCCCGACGCGTTCGAGCGGAGCATGCCCGAGGTCTTCACCGACGACCACCCGGGCG
This sequence comes from Gemmatimonadota bacterium, assembly GCA_040904945.1. Taxonomy (GTDB): domain Bacteria; phylum Gemmatimonadota; class Gemmatimonadetes; order Longimicrobiales; family Gaopeijiaceae; genus JAWLHJ01. The sequence goes on along the minus strand of JBBDSM010000141.1, from coordinate 2,230 downwards.
CGTTCACGTACCGCTCCGAGGTCCGGAAATGGGTGTGGACCACCTTCCACACCTACCAGTGGGACCTGAACTACGAGAATCCGGTCGTCTTCAATCGGATGCTCGAGGAGATGCTGTTTCTGGCCAACCAGGGTGTCGAGGTGCTACGCCTCGACGCCGTGGCCTTCCTCTGGAAGCGGCTCGGAACCAACTGTCAGAATCTGCCCGAGGCACACCGGATCATCGGCGCCTTCAACGCGGTGGCGGCGATCGCGGCTCCGGCAATGACCCTGCTCTCGGAAGCGATCGTGCATCCGGACGAGGTCCGGAAGTACGTGAGCGTCGACGAGTGTCCCCTCTCGTACAATCCGCAGCTGATGGCGCTTCTCTGGGAAGCCATGGCCACCCGCGACGTCCGGGTCCTCCAGTCGTCGATGACGCGCCGGTTCAAGCTCCCCGAGGGGTGTACCTGGCTCAACTACGTCCGGGGTCACGACGACATCGGATGGGCGTTCGCGGACGACGAGGTCGAGGCCAGCGGTTTCGATCCGGCCGCGCACCGTGCGTTCCTGACCGACTTCTACACCGGCCGGTTCGAGGGGAGCTTCGCGCGCGGTGAGCCGTTCCAGCCGGACCCCGTCACCGGACTGGCCCGGGTCTCGGGAACGTGCGCCTCCCTGTGCGGTGTGGAGCGCGCGCTCGAGGCCGGTGACGACGAGGCGCTCGATCTCGCGGTCCGGCGAATCCTCCTGATCCACGGGGTCGCAGCGACCATCGGCGGCATCCCCCTGCTCTACCTCGGGGACGAGATCGCCACGCTGAACGACTACGGCTATCAAGAGAACCCGGAGATGACGGGCGATTCGCGTTGGCTCCACCGCCCCGCGTTCGATGCGGAGCGAGCCCAGCTCCGGCACGACCCCGACTCCGTCCCCGGCCGGGTCTACCACGGCCTGCTCCGCCTTCTCAGGCTGCGGAAGAGCCACGCCGCGTTCGGGGAGGCCGACACCGAGATCACCGACACCGGGACCCCGCACGTCTTCGGCTTCATCCGGAGCCACGAGGACCGGATGATCTTCGTGCTGGCGAACTTCACCGAGCATCCCCAGGCGGTCGAGGCGCGGAGGCTACGCCAGATGGGTCTCCGCAAGACGGCCGTCGACCTCTACGCGGGCCGGACCGTGACCGCCACGAAGGAGCTGGTGCTGGAGCCGTATCAGCTCATGGTGCTGAGTCGGGGGCGGGCGGCGTAGCCTCGCCCTCGGTGTCCACGACCCGCACGGGGAATGGCTCGGTGGTGCTCCCCACGTAGAGCGTCCGGTGCGGGAACGGGATCTCGACGCCTTCCGCGTCGAAGCGCGCCTTGATGTCCTCCTGGATCCCGTTCTTGAGCTTCAGGAAGTTCGCCTGCGTGGCCCAGACCCCGAAGAGGAAGTTCAGCGACGACTCCCCGAAGCCCTCGACGATCACGACGGGCTCGGGCTCCATGAGACACGTCGGGTTCTGCTCGGCGATGTCGAGCAGGAGCGCCCGGATGCGCGCGGCGTCCTCCTTGTAGGCGACCCCGATCCGCACGTCCACCCGACGGATGGGGAAACGCGTGACGTTGATCATCTGGCTCTTCACCAGCGTCTCGTTCGGGATCCGCACCATGCGGTTGTCGAAGGTGCGGAGCTGCACGCTGAGCGTATCGATGGAGATGACGCGCCCCGTCACGCCGCCCACCTCGATGAGGTCGTTGACGATGAAGGGCCGTTCCGCGATGAGAAAGAGCCCGCTGATGACGTTCGAGACGCTGGTCTGAGACGCGAAGCCGAGGGCGATCCCGAGCACGCCAGCGGCCCCGAGCAGGGGCGCCAGGCTGAACCCGAGCTCCCGGAGCGTCGACACCGCGACGATCATGAGACCGCCGTAGAGCATCAGCTTGCCGGCGATGAGCCCAGCCTGGGGGTGGACCCGCCCGGTCATCCAGACCCGGGCGCCTCGACTCGCCAGGTACACGAGCGGCATGCCGACGAGCACCATCACGGCGGCGCGGAGGGTCGTGCCCACGGGAATGGCGCCCAGGATGTTGGTGACGGCCTGGGGCGCGACGGCGGTCGTGTCCTGGAGGATCACGGCATCACCCGCCCAGCACGGAGAGGGAACGGAGACGGTTGAAGGTACGAGCCTGCAACCCCCTGCGGATGGCCACCCTCGGCTCCGCGAGACGCCTTCCCGCCGGCTCCTCCTCGGGGGCTTCCCGTCCGAA
>JBBDSM010000140.1:8264-21160 GCA_040904945.1 Gemmatimonadota bacterium | reverse complement strand
ACGAGCGCCACGACCCCGACCCGTAGGCGGAGCGACGACTGCATAGCCATAGCTACGCGGAGGAGCTCCAACGACCGGGTCGGGGTCGTGCCGCCGTAACCCGCAACCACGAAGATCGTGGAACGATACGGTGGTGGGCGCAGGGGTGTTGCGCGGTTGATCCATCGTCTCTCCTCCTCGGCGTAGCTCTGCTATGCCTCGTCGTCGTTCCTTGGCTGAACACGCGCAAGACCGGGGCACCCGCGCCGTAGGCGTGGGTCTCGCGGTGCACTCCCCTTCTTCAGCGACCTGCTAGACGAGCTCCGCGAAGCCCTGGCTGAGCCGCTCGGGATACACGCCGGCGCCGATCCGCTGGCCGAGCGCCCGCTGCAGCCGGTCGAAGTCGGCGTTGTGGGTCATGCCGAACCACGGATCGAGCGCGCCGTAGACCTGCACCTCCGTGTGCCCGAGTCGGATCTGGTTGCTGATCGCCGTCGAGAGGAAGAACTCGTGCTGCGTGTCGCTCCCCCAGTACCCGAGGAAACGCACGAACTGACGTCGGAGCCGCTCGACCACGTCGGGCATCAGCCCCCACAGGTTCATGGACACGGTCTCGTTTCCGGTGAGCTCCACCGGCCGGCCGTCCACCTCGACGCCCGTGACCCAACCGTCGCGGCGACGCACCTGGCGGACCTCGGTGATGGCCTCGAGCAGGCTGTCCCGCTTGAGGACGCACACGCCGCGGGCGACCTCGCCCGATCCCGCCAGCGTGTCACCGAGCCGGTACCCGACCAACGCGGACGCGCCGCCCTCGGGCGCGCTCGCCATGTGATGGTAGAGGATCTCGAAGGCGCCAGGCCCATAGAGGTCGTCGGAGTTGCACACCGCAAACGGGCCGTCGATGTGTCGGGCCGCCTCGATCACGGCCTGCCCGGTGCCCCAGGGCTTGAGGCGATCGGGTGGAGGACGAAAACCCTCCGGGAGCTGATCGAGCTCCTGCCGGACGAAGTCCACGGGCAGCCGGTCGCCGATGACCCTCGCGACGTGCTCCTGGATCGCGTCTTGGATCTCCGGACGCACGATGAAGATCACACGGGAGAAGCCGGCGCGGACGGCGTCGAACACGTTGTAGTCGAGCACGGCTTCTCCGCCGGGTCCGACGGGCTGGAGCTGCTTGAGCCGGCCGAACCGTCGGGAAAGGCCGGCCGCCAAGACGACGAGCGGAAGGCTCACGGGCGCGGCTCCTGCGAGAGGTCCAGGGGATGACGGAAGGTATGGAGCCGACGCGGCGGCATGAGGGGTCCTCGGAGTCGTGGATCGGTCGACGGACGGCCACAAGATGGCGTGACCGGGTCGCGAGCGCGAGCGTTCCCCCGCTGGATGCGCGTGCCCATCCTGTTTATGCATTCCGGATGAACGACACTTCGATCCAGGATCCATCCGAAGATGGCGGCGACCGCTCGTCCGGGCGTCCGCCCGCTCGGGTCGTGCTCAAGTTCGGCAGCCGACTCCTCACCGACGGCACGACCGTTTTGAATCCGGAGCGGATGCGGGCCGTCGCGCGCGTCGTCGCCGACGCTCCCGACACCCAGGTCGTGATCGTGTCCAGCGGGGCGGTGGCCGCCGGCTTCCGCGTGCTGGGTCACGAGGGGCCTCCGAAGCGAATCCGCGACCGCCAGGCGGCCGCCGCCGTCGGGCAGACGCGCCTCATGGCGCTCTGGGCCGAGGCATTCCGTGAGGTCGGCCTCGAGGTCGCCCAGGTGCTGCTGACGAACGACTGCCTGAACGACCGGCGCCGGTACGTCGCCGCTCGAAGGGCGCTCGGCACCCTGCTCGACGCTGGCGTGGTGCCCATCGTCAACGAGAACGACACGGTGAGCGTCGAGGAGATCCTGGTCGGCGACAACGACAACCTCGCCGCCGCCGCGGCGGCGCTCGTGGACGCCGATGTCCTCGCCCTGATGACCGACGTGCCCGGTGTGTATGACGGGGACCCGGACGGGGAGGCACCTGTGACCGTCATCCAGGAGGCCGGGAGCGCGGAGGAGCTGCGGGCCTTCTGCTTCGCCAAGAAGGCCCGGGAGTCGACCGGCGGCATGCAGACCAAGCTGGAGGCCGCCGAGCGTGCGGGACGCTACGGCATTCCCACCATGATTGCGTCGGGAACGGATATCGGGGCGCTGGCGGACATCGTGGGGGGCGGCCGGGCAGGGACGTACATCGCGGCTTCCGAGCGGCCGCTCGGGGCGAGGCGTCACTGGATGGCGGTCCAGAAGAGGCTGGGTGGAGCGATCGTCATCGACGAGGGCGCGGTCGCCGCGCTGCGGAGGCGGGCCAACCTCCTGCCGAGCGGGATCGTGGAGATCCGGGGTCGCTTCCGGAAGGGGGATCTCGTCGCGGTCGTCGACCCCGACGGGGTGGAGCAGGCGCGGGGCATCGTAAGCCTCGACGACCGGGACGTGGACAAGATCAGGGGGCTGCACACGATGGAAGCCAAGGAGGAGTTGGGGCGTGACCGGAGCCAGGTCGTGATGCGCACCGAGCAGATCGTGCTGGCCGGCGAGGAGGGCGACGCATGACGGATGATCGACTCACCACGGACATCGTGGAGCTCGCGGCGCGCTCGAGAGATGCGTCGCGGGTCCTGGCGCGCTTGCCGGCCGCCGCCCGCACCGCGGCGCTGGTCGAGGTGGCGGCGGCGATCGAAGCCCAGGCGCCGGAGATCCTGGCGGCCAATCGTCGTGACCTCGAGGCCGCGGACGAGCGCGGCGTCACCGGCCCGATGCGCGACCGGCTCAGTCTCGACGAGGCCGGCGTGGCCAAGCTGGCGGCCGCCGTCCGAGAGGTCGCGGCGCAGGAGGACCCGCTGGGGGCGCTGGAGGACGAGCACGTTCGGCCCAACGGCCTGCGGGTCGCGCGCATGCGGATCCCCATCGGGGTCGTGGCCATGATCTACGAGAGCCGTCCGAACGTCACGGCGGACGCGGCCGCGCTCTGCCTCCGATCCGGGAACGCAGTGATCCTGCGCGGCGGCTCCGAGGCGGTGCATTCGAACCGGGCGATTGCCGAGGCCGTGAGGGCGGGAATCGCTCGTACGCACGTCCCCGTCGACGCCGTGCAGCTGGTGCCCACCACCGACCGGGCGGCCGTGGACGTGCTGCTCCGGCAGGACGACACGGTCGATCTGGTCATTCCCCGCGGCGGGGAGAGCCTCATCCGCGCGGTCACCGAGAAGAGCCGTATCCCCGTGCTCCAGCACTACAAGGGTGTCTGTCACGTCTTCGTCGACGCCTCTGCGCCATCGGAGCGCGCAAGCGAGATCGTCTTCAACGCGAAGGTTCAGCGTCCGGGCGTGTGCAATGCGCTCGAGACGCTTCTCGTGCACGAGGACGCCGCGCCCCGGGCCCTTCCCGGTATCGCGCGGCGGCTGGCCGAGGCGGGGGTCGAGCTGCGCGGCTGCCCCCGAACCCTCGAGCTCCTCTCCGACTTGGACGTCGTTCCTGCGACCGAAGCTGATTGGCGGGAGGAGTACCTCGACTTGATCCTGGCCATCCGCGTCGTCCACGACCTCGACGAGGCCTTGTCCCACATCGACAAGTACGCGTCCGGCCATACGGAGGCGATCGTCACGGACGACAAGGAGGAGGCACGCCGCTTCGTCGCCGCCGTGCAGTCCTCGACCGTGCTCGTGAACGCCAGCACCCGGTTCGCGGACGGCGGCGAGTTGGGCCTCGGAGCCGAGATCGGCATCTCGACGTCGAAGCTTCATGCCTACGGCCCCATGGGCGCCCGCGAGCTCACGACCCGCAAGTTCGTCGTCTTCGGTGACGGGCAGGTGCGTTCCTGAGTGAGGGACGGCCGGGGCACATGCAACGCTCCGGGCGTCCTCCCGGTCTCATCTTCTGAGCGTGGAACGTTGGAAGATGATCCGGGACGAAACTTTCTCCGGTCATTCCACGAAGGGATGAGCGTGGAGGGGAAGAACGGCCCCTCCGGAACGATGAAGGGATGAGGCGGAATATGATTCACGCACATATCGATAAGAACAGAGGGATTCCCTGGTGGGCCGTGGTCGGCGCACCGTTGATCGGAGTCCCGGCGCTGGTGGGATTGCTCGCGCTGATTGCTCCCGGCCCGCAGGCCGCCGATGAGCCGGACGAGGTGGATTTTGCGGTCGAGCAGATCGGCGGGGGCGAGCCCATGAGCGGCAGCATGATGGAGCCGCAGGCGCTGAGCGTCCTCGAGTCCCTCTCCTTCGGTTGAGCTTTGGAACCATCGTCTTCCCGAGCGGCGCTCTTGCTCGGGAGTTCAGACGAATAGATCCGTCTGCATCGCCCCCGGGTCGGAGGGGCGGCGAAACGATCTTGCGGAAAGCGTAGGCGACCGGTCGAGCGCCAACCGGTCACGTTGCACCCGGAACACGGCGCGGAGCTGATCCGCCCACGGTCCTTCGCCGCGCCCCCGAACCCCGAATCGCGCGTCGTACAGAGCGCCTCCATTGAGTTCCCGCACGCGGTTGAGCACTTTGTCCGCCCGATCGGGCACGTGCTGCCGCAGCCACCCCTCGAAGATCTCCTTCACGCCGTGCGGTAGCCGGAGCATGATCATGCCGGCGAACGACGCGCCCGCGTCCGCCGCGGCTTCCAGGATCGCGGGGATCTCGTGGTCGGTCAGGCCCGGGATGACCGGAGCCACGTTGACGCCCACCGGGATGCCCGCGTCCGCCAGCACACGGATGGCGCCGAGACGCCGCGCCGGCGTCGAGGCTCTCGGTTCCAGGGAGCGCTGCAGCTCGGGGTCGAGCGTGGTCACCGACAGGACGACGGCCGCAGCCTGGTGCCGCGCCAGCTCACCGAGCAGGTCGACGTCCCGGCTCACCAGGTAGCTCTTCGTGATCACACCGACCGGATTCTGGAACTCCGCGAGCACCTCCAGGCACCGCCGTGTGATGCGGAGGCGTCGCTCGGCGGGCTGGTAGCAGTCCGTGTTCCCACTCAGGGCAATCGTACGCGGCTGCCAGGAGCGCGAAGACAGGGCGGCTCGGAGGAGGTCCGGAGCCCGCTCCTTGACCAGGATGCGGGTCTCGAAATCGAGCCCCGCCGAATAGCCCAGATACTCGTGCGTCGGCCGCGCATAGCAGTAAGCGCACGCGTGCTCGCATCCCCGGTAGGGGTTGATGCCCACGTCGAATCCCACGTCCGGGGAGTCGTTGAACGAGAGGATGGACCGCGTGGCGTCCTTGAGAAGGACCGTGCTGGGGGGTGGGTCGTCCGGATCGTCCCACCGATCACGGGAGACGTGGAGCCGCTCGAAGCGGTTCGGAGGATTCCAGCCAACGGCGCGGCCGCGGACCATGGGCAGGGGCGTGGGGGTGGCATCGTCCATGCCCGAATGATACCGAAGAAAAACCGAATAACAAGGGACCGTCCCAGCCGGGATCGCTACCGAAACGCCAAGAGCCGCGGCGGTAAGATTCCCGCCACGGCTCTCTGGACCACTCGGCGAGAGGAGACGTCATCTCCTCTCGCGGGCGTCAGGCGCGCTCGATGTCGTAGCAGATACGCCAGTCGGAGAGGTTCTCCGGATCGTCGGAGCCTTCGTCCGTCGGCTGGTGCCGACCGAGCCACTCGGCGACGTCGCCCGTGTACTCGCGCCGGTACGTCTCGAGCTCGTCGTTGGGCGTGAGCTGGTCGAGCTCGGTTCCGAGAAGCTCCACGACCAGATTGTCGCCGACGTCGCCCTCGAACAGGACCTTGTCGATCTTGTCGACCTTGTTCCTGCGGGGGTGGTCCGAGATCGACCAGTACCCCTCTTTGGGCAGCTCGACCTCATGGGTCTGGCCGGCGGTGGTCACCTTGGCGCGAAAGCGGAACTCGCCTTCGTCGTCCCACAGGGCTTCCTTGCTATCCTTGATCTGGACCCAGCGGAGGACGATGCGAATCCGGTTGCCACCTTTCTCGGACATTCTAGCTCCTGGTTTTCATTCGGTCGGACCGCGACGCGGACAAATAGGGCCGCGCCGGGCCTCGGGTCAAGGGCAGTCGCCGCTTCGGACCGCCGCTCCATCCCATACGGATGGGCGTGCGCGGAAGTGTCAGCGTACTTCCGGCGGGGCGTGGCCAGAGCTTCGCTAGAAGGTGAACGCCACGCCGAGCAACGGGATGAGCGAACGGGTCGCCAACGGCGTGAGCGCCTCGTCACGCCAGGGCTGGAATGTGTAAAACATCGCGTCACGGCGGTCGAGGGCGTTGAGAATCCGGACGTAGGGACGGAGGGTCCATGGATGCCCGCCCCACTCCTGGTCGAAGCGGGCCTGGAGCTCGAGGTCGACCCGCAGAAACTCCTCGTCGAGACCGGTCACGAGGGGCTGGTTACCGCCTGAAGCGGATGTGACACGCTGGACCTGGTCACCACCATCCAGGCCTGGTGCCATGTCCTCGGACACGGAGTTCGGAAGCGGCACACTCGTGTACGGCAGTCCAGCGCCGTAGGACAGCCGAGCCTCCCCGGAGATCGGGCCGGCCAGCTGGCCGCTGAGACCGGCGGTGAGGAGGTGGCGGCCCGTGAAGTCGGCGGTCCTGCCGGAGAGGTCGGTGCCGGACCAGAACCAGGAGAGCCCGTACCCGATCCACGCGGAGGCATCCTCCCCCGCCGTGAGGATCCTCAGGTCGACGCCTGAGCTCCGAACCGTCTCGCGGCCCGTCCCGTGCAACCCGTCGAAGCGCTTGAAAAAGCCCTCGAGGCCCATGCTCACGGACTGGCCCATCCGCTGCTTCAGGGAGAGCACCATATGGTCCGCGGTCGCGACAGGGAAGACTTCGTCGGTCTGGAGGCCCTCATCGGAGACGTCGACCAGGGTGTGCTCGACCGCCGGATCGACGCTGCGGGTCGGCTGGTGGTACCGTCCAGCCGCGATCGTCACGAGCGCGTCTGGGCCGACTTCCCACAGGAGCGCCGCTCGCGGTGCGCCTCGGACGCCGAAGCCGGGGAAGTAGTCGGCCCGCAGCCCGGCCCTGAACGTGACGCCGGGCCCGATGCCGAGCGTTCCCTCGAAGAACGCGCCCGTCCGCTCGGCCCGGCCGCGGTTCTCGCTCGTCAGCTCGTCGCCGGTGCCGACCGCCTTGAAGGCGGCGGCCATGCGCTCGTAGGAAACGCCGGCCCGCATCGGCTCGTCCGCCGATCCCCAGGCGACCTCGGTCACCAGCCGGAGCCGCTCGGTGGCGCCGGTGGCGAGAAGCGTGGTCGGCGGCGGCCCTCCCGGCGTGGCCGACCCCTGCAGTGGGAGCGTCGCGTCGTATCCGCTCGCGCCGACGCGCGTCATCAGGGTGGCGCTGCGGAAATCCCGCGTGTACGAAGCTGCGGCGGCTCTATTCGACCACCGGGCGTCGTCGGGAGCGAGCGCGTAGTCCAACAGCACGGCCTCCGAGTTGGTGAACGCCGTGACACCGATCCGGTGCCCCTCGGCCGGCTCGGCGTCGAACGCGACCAGGGCGTCCCGGTAGCCGTACGGGCGGTCTCCCCCGAGCGGCGCGCTCCCGAGGTCGTGGAGGACCCGACTGGAGGCGAGCAGGCCCGCCCGGGACCCGAGCGGCAGCTCGATCGCCGCGGAAGCCGTCATGAGGTCGACGGCGCCCGACATCCTCAGTCGGTCGCGCCTGGCGGTGCGGGTCTTCAACTCTAGGATGTGCGTGAGGCCACCGTCGTGCCGCGCCGGCGCTCCTCCCACGTGAAGCTCCGCGGAACCGAGTACCGTTGGCTCGAAGGACCGCATGAGCCCGGCGACGTGGAACGGTGTGTATACAGGAACACCGTCGAGAAGCACGAGCTTCAGGTCCGTGGTCGAGCCGCGCATGTACAGGATGTCGCTCGCGTCGGCGGGATCGTTGCCGGGAAGGGCCCGCACGGCGTCCAGAAGTCCCTCGTGACCTACGCCGGGAGCGACGTCGAGGGCCTGGATCTCCACCTCGGCCATGGGCCTGGCGGGCGTCTCGGTGTTCCTGCTACCGGGATCCGGCACGGAGAGGGTCTCGCGCCTCCCCCTCACGTCGACTGGCGCGATGGGGATCGGCGTGGCGACCAGCTCGAGATCGACGTCGACCGTGCCGCCCCGGGGCAGGGAGACGACGAGCTCCACCGGGGCGTGCCCCGCATGCGACGCGTGCAGCACGATCCTGCCCGGGGGTAGAGAATCGACCCGGTAGCGTCCCAGGCTGTCGGCGGCCGCCGCCCATGTGGAGCCGCCGGCGGTGATCCGCACGTTGGCGAACGCCAGCGGACGCGTGCCTCCCTGGAAGCTGCCCTCGACCGTGCCGCGGATGCCCGCGTCCCGGTCGGCCGCCCGAGCCTGAGCCGCCCGAGCCTGGGCCGTCAGTGCGGAGCCGGGCCCCGACGGGACGACGCTCAGAGCGAGTGCGACGAGAAGCGCCGATCGCCTGAGGGACACGCGGCGCCGGTTCCGTGCATCGGCGGTGTGGGTCAGCGTCTCCATGGACTCAGCTAGGGCGCGACGAAAAGGATGCGTGCCTCGGTCCGCTCCTCGACCGGGCCGGTCACTTCCACCACATCCCCGGTCCGGGTCAGGTACGGCATACCGTCGACCTCCACCGTGACCGATGCTCCGGATCGCGGCAACTCGATCCGCACCGGACCCCCGGCGACCAGCGCTTCGACCCGGCCCTCCGCGTAGCTGAAGCGGCTGCCCGGAGGGGCGTCGACACGGGCGGATTGTCCGTCCACCCATACGACCTCGAGGCGGTCGAGCGGCCCCAGGCTGCTCACGAGGACCCGGATTCCGGCGTTTGCGACGGGAACGGTCACTCCGGCCGACTGGGCCTCCTGCTCGGGTGCCACCCGGACGCCGGGGTCCGTTGCCGGGGTCGTGTCGTCGCCGACGATCCACTGGCGGACCGGGGATCCCGGGAGCGCCGAGACGGCACCCGCTGCGATGAGCAGCACGGCCGCGGCTCGGCCCATGTGCGCTGGCATCCACCAGCCGCCCCCGCGGAGCGTGCGCTCAGAGGCGCGGTCGAGCCTTGCGCGGATGGAGGCGCGGGCTTCTTCGAGCTCGACGACTGGATCGTCGAGGGAAGCGAGGGCTTCCGTGATCATGAGCGCGCGCCGCTCCGCTTCGGAGACCGCGTCCGCGCAGGGGGCGCACGTCTCGACGTGTTGGCGCTCGGTCTCGGGCGCCTCTTCCCCGTCGCGCAGGGCGACGACGGTGGCTTCTTCCAGGTGGGTCATACCGGTTCTCCCGCCGAAACGGCCTCGGCGAATCGTTGTTCCGCGCGTGACAGCAGCGTGCCTATGGAGGTGGGCGCGACCCCCACCGCCGACGCGATCTCTTTGTAGCTGAATCCCGAGTAGCGCATGAGGAGGATCTCCTTGTCACGCTCCGGGAGGGCATCCAGCGCTTCCCTCACCGCGGTCCGTGTCTCGTCCCGCTCCAGGCTGCGGTCCGGCGTTTCCAGGGCGCCGGGCTTCACCGGGTTGCGCTCCAGCAGTCGCTGACGGTTGCTTTCGACGCGGTACCGGTCGCGGACCAGGTGCGTCGCCGTCTTGTACAGCCAGGCCCGAATGCCTGATCCGGACCCGGATACGCGATGGTCGAACAGCCGGACCATCGACTCCTGGGCGATGTCTTCCGCGACGTCGCCATCCCCGGTCAGCCGGAGGACGTAACGCACGAGAGCGGCGTAGTGCTCGTCGAAAACCGCGTCGAAGTCGACGGCGATCGCGATCGTTTCGCTCACTGTGGCTCCCTGGCCACCTGTATGGATGCCTCCCCGGCGTCACCGCCCCGGGCCTTCGTTCGAGATGTCAACGAGTGGACCACGACGCTTGTGACGCGGTGCAGGGTCAGGCCTGCACGCCGTCGGGGCCGGGAATCCCCGGCCACTGATCCAGCAGGCGCGCGAAGTGGCGGAGGAGCGATGGAGACACCGACCCGATGCCGGCGGCCGCGATGGCGGCGCCGAGTCCGGGCGGAAGCGCCACCGGCCCGAAGATCCCGCTCGACAAGAGCACCTCGAGGATCGTGGCGGAGATCAGCGTGGCCATGACCAGCCCCGTCGCCAGGATGATGCGCCGTGTGACGCGCAACGGGTCGACTCCCGGTGGACCGAGTCGGGAAGCCGTGAGGCCTGCCACGAACCCCAGCACGCCGAGATCGAGCAAAATGGGGCGCCAGGCGACGGGCGGATCCGCCCAGGCGGTCGCGGAGAGCAGGATGTTACCGCCGATGACCAGGAGGACCGACGAGAGCAACAGCGACAGCGCGGCCAGGAGCCAGGCCAGCGCCCCGCGGTCCTCGGCGCGCGCCGCCGTCCACGAATCCCGGAGGTTGAGCACCACCGCGACCGCTAACGCGATACGGAACACGTCCATGAGGGGATGGAGCGCCGCGTCCGCCACAGGCGCACCGCGCGAGACGGTCAGCCCGACCAGCGCGATGGGCACGAGCAACGCCGCCATCCAGGCCACGGTGGGGCGATGGAGCGCGGCGCGGAACGGACGAAGGAACCGGGCGGTCCGGGAGTCCGCCCCTTCGACGGGATGCTTTCCGGTGTACGGGGCCGGGAAAAGGCTGGTGAAGCGGAGCAGCGCGACCAGGCCGAGTGTCTCGATCACGAGAAAGTGGGCCTCGAAGGCCACCCGGAGGGCACCCGGGTCCGGGCGGAGGAACACGACGACCCCGGGATACGCCAGAAGATAGGCCCAGGCTCCGATCGCCAGCGCCAACTCCGGGGCGCCGCTCGACCGATCGGACGCACGGAATGCGAGGGCCACCGCCAGGCCCGCCGACACGACCGAGACGACGGCGTGCGCAACCACGACCGTAATGACCGTGAAACGTGCCTCGGCCACGGCCGAGAGACCGGGGACGATGGCTTGCACGGTCAAGGCGTCGATGTACGCGACCTGACCGACCAGAGCCGCGACGGCCAGGATCGGTACCGTGATTCGGAGCAGGAGGGTGTACGCGGTCATCGCGTGGTGTGCGGGGGGAGTGGTGCGGTGCACCAAGTTGTACCGGAACGTTCCGACGCCACAAGCAGACGCCCGTGACCGGGTTCGTCACTCGTGGCGCGCATAGGCATGGCGTGCGGGACGGGCCGAAGGGAAGGTCGGTCCCCTCGCCGGGGGCGGTGGGTCACTTTAGACTTGGAGCGGTCGTGGTCCCGTCGTAGCTGCGGGGCCGATGTCGTCTCTGCACGAGTACCTCATGCGTTTTGCGTACATCGACTCCCAGGGGAACGAGGTCGCCATCCCGAGTGTGGATGCGCTCGCCCTGCGCATCGAGCTCGGCGCCATCGGACCCGATACGGAACTCTTCGACGCTCAGAGCGACCGTTGGGGGAGGGCCGATTCTCACGAGATCTACCATACGCTGGCCCGGGACGTGTCCGGGGAAACGTTTCTCGTGCCCACGCCGCCCCCTGCACCTGACGAGCCTGGGGAGGACGAGCCCACCGAGGACGTCGAAGACGAGCCGGCGGCGCCCGTGGAGCCAACGCCCCCGACCTCAGCCGGCGATCTCGGTCTGACGCTCGCCCCGGGCGTGGACGATGCCGAAGGTGTCGAGCCCGAGTCGCCCGAGCCCGAGCCGAGCGCGCCAGGTGAGCCGACGGACTTCGGTGACATGCGGCTCGACCTCACGCCGGACGATTCGACGCCTCTCGATGATCCGGACGCCGCCGCCGAGGGTGCCTTCGACGAGCTGCCGCTCTCGTACGATCCGACCGCGGACGACCCGGCGTCGGACGACGCGCTGCCGGACGACGCGCTGCCGGACGACGCGCTCGACCTCGAACCTCCCCTCGACTTCGGAGCACACGGATCGGATGCCGACGAGTTCGGCGGTGGCCTCGATCTCGAGCCGCCGATGTCGGACTTCGACCCCACCGCACCGCCTGCCTGGATGGAGCAAGAGGGCCCAGGCGGGATGGCGGACGACGAGGGGGGGATGGGTGACGAAGGCGTGATGAACTTCTCGGCGGACATGGACGACGATGACGACGATGACGACGGGCGCGCCGCAGCGCCGGACGGGCCGGGCGCGCGCCCTGATTCCGATCCCCGGCCCGCAGCACCTTCCGAGCCCCGGCCCGCAGCACCGACGCGGCCGAGCCGTCCGCCTCCGAGGCGGCGGCCGACTCGGCGGCGGTCGGCCAAGCCGGTGATGTTCCTCCTGGCGCTCGTCGCCCTGGGGGCCGCCGGGTGGTACGGATGGCAACAGTTCGGCGACCGACTCGTGCCGCCACCCCCACGTCCTGAGGTCGTGATCCCCGTGATCCCTGGCGAGCTCGAGCCGCCGATGAGGGAAATCGCCGACCAGGCCCTCGTCGCGATGTTCGAGCGGATCGGGTCGGAGACGTTCGGCGAAGAACCGCCCGAAGCGCCGCCGGAGGAATGGCTGGCCGGGATCTACCTGGGCAACGCCAGCGACTTCGAGAGCGTGCGGACGTTCTGGGCCGGCTACCGGTCGTTCGCCGACCGGCTGCGTGACGAGGAGTTCAGGGCGTTCCACGATGCGTATGTGGCCCTCGCCGACTCGAGCGAGCTCGGGGCCGACGTCGTTCCGATGATCGTCGAGCGGGCGGACTCGGGATTCCTGGCGGCGCGTGACGCCAGGGTCGAGAGCTATGAGCTCCTGGGCTCGCTCTCCGACGCGGCGGTGGCGCTCCACGACTTCTTGCTCATGAACGAGGCGGACATCGTCTACACTCCGGCCCGCGGCTTCTCCGGAAACCCCGTCGAAGAGGCGGTCCCCGCCACCGAGGAGATCGGTGATCGTATGTGGGATCTCGTGGAGGATATCACGAACGCGCTGGACCGGCTCGGGACGCTGGACAGGGTGACCCGCGATCGTCTCGACGAGGTCATGCTGGCGCGCATTCGGGAGGTCGGCATCCGCTGAC
>JBBDSM010000140.1:1436-8164 GCA_040904945.1 Gemmatimonadota bacterium | reverse complement strand
GATCGTCTCGACGAGGTCATGCTGGCGCGCATTCGGGAGGTCGGCATCCGCTGACTCGCGGACTCGCCGATCGGCCCGATACCGCTACGGGATCGAGAGCGGCGGCGCTCCACTCCTGTCGTCGAGGATCAGCCTACGACCGCCGAGGTCGTAGATGTCCCCCGGCCCCAGCCAGCGCAGCGGGATGAGCACCGAAGGGTCGGTGATGTCGTAGATCGCCACCGGGTTGCCGATGACGCGCGCCAGGTCGTGGGTGACCACCAGCGCCGCGCCCTCGTTGAGCCCGATGCCAAGCAGGTGCGGCCGATCCCTGAGAATCTCGAGCATGTCGGTCTCGCGAGCTCGGGCGACCAGGTGCTGATCGATGGCCACGTCACGGAGGAGGCCGAACCCCTCCTCCCGCTCCGGAGCCGCGATGACGTCGTTGGCCTCGCCCCCGCGGACCAGGTAGGATGCGAGCGCCGAGGCGCCGGCCGAGTTCCCGCCGACCACGCCCCCCCGCTGTAGCACGCGCCCCAGCTCGGCGTGGGTTCGCGTATGCAGATAGACGTCCACCAGCCGCCATTGTCGGCCACCGGATAGCCAGACGCCCGTGGCCTCGCGCAGGGGGGCGGTGAACGCCTCGAGGTCGGCGATCGCGCGGCTCCGGGTGTGGAGGATCTCCAGCCGGGTGACACCGGCCTCCCTCAGGCGCTCGATCGCGGTCCAACCATCGTGGGTTCCGTACTGATCGCCGGCGGTGGGAATCAGCACGATGCGCGCCGCGGGGCCTCCTGCGAGCCGGACGAACTCTTCGTAGATGTCGGCGCCCAGCGCGCCTCCCCCCGCCGCGATGATGGCCCCGCGCGGCGGCCCCACGCAGTTCGACAGGCACGCCTGCGCGCCGAGGCCGGTGGCGATCCCGAGTAGAATCGAGATCGTCAGCCCGGCGGCCGCGGACAGCCGTGCGCTTTGGGTCATCGGCGATCGTCTACAGGTAAGGGTTCTCTCCCGACTCGTGATCCGTCACATCGTGTACCGCGGCCAGCTCGGGGATGGCTTCGCGGAGCATCCGCTCCACGCCCTGGCGGAGCGTCATGCGGGACAGCGCGCATCCCTGACATCCGCCGCTCATCTCCACGTAGACGTCGTTCTCCTTGACGTCCACGAGCGAGATCACGCCGCCATGGGCGGCGATCGCCGGGTTCACCTGGGACTCCAGAACGCCCCGCACGCGATCCGCGATCTCGCCGGTCGGTGGCTCGCCTCCGCGGGTAGGGGCGGCCGGCGTGGCCAGCCGGACCTCGAAGCCGCTCTCGTTGACGCGCTCCACGTAGTCGACCGTGGCTCCATCGAGCCGGCCCTGATCGTCCGCCTTGACGACGACGCCGAACTCCTCGTCCCCGATCTCGACCTCGTCGTCGGCCCGTTCGTCGCGGCGGACGAGGGTCAGGTCGAAGCGCGGCTCGGGACCTTCGCCCGCGAGCGTGATGCGGAGTGCTTCGAGCGTCGCGTCGTTTTGCGAAAGGAAGGAGCGCACCATCTCGCGGGCGCGATCCGTGAAATCGATCTTCGTCACGGTGATCCTCGGAAACCTTGGTCGTCTGCGGCTCACGCCGTCCGAACGCGACATGCTACCCCGAGGAGTGTTCGGGGTTCGCAACGGTGCCCCTTTCGGTCCGCAGGTCCTTCGCAGACCCCGTCGGACGTTGATCGCCCCGGCGCGCCCGGGTACCTTTCGCGCCCATCGTCCCACCCCCCAAAGCGCCCCATTTTCAGGGCTTCCGAGGCACGTCATGGCCAACGCCGATCTCATGGACAAGCTCGTCTCGCTCGCGAAGCGACGCGGATACATCTTCCAGTCCTCGGAGATCTACGGCGGTACCGGATCCGTCTGGGACTACGGACCCCTGGGCGTGGAGCTGAAGCGGAACCTGAAGGACCTCTGGTGGTCCGCCATGGTGCACCGCCGCGACGACATCGAGGGGCTCGACGCCGCCATCCTCATGCACCCGCGGGTCTGGGAGGCGTCGGGCCACGTCGAGGGCTTCACCGACCCGCTCATCGAGTGCACCAACTGCCACCGGCGCTTTCGGGCAGATCACGAGGACGTGCAGGACGGCCAGTGCCCGGTTTGCGGCACGCGCGACGCCTTCACCGAGCCGCGCATGTTCAACCTCATGTTCAAGACGTTCATGGGGCCCGTCGAGGACAGCTCGGCCACCATCTACCTGCGGCCCGAGACGGCGCAGGGGATCTTCGTGAACTTCCTCAACGTGCAGCAGACGGCCCGCAGGAAGCTCCCGTTCGGCATCGCGCAGATCGGTAAGGCGTTCCGGAACGAGATCACGCCTGGGAACTTCATCTTCCGGACACGCGAGTTCGAGCAGGCCGAGATGCAGTTCTTCGTGAAGCCCGGCGAGGACGAGGCGTGGTTCGAGCGCTGGATGGACGTGCGCATGGAGTGGCACAAGGGGCTCGGCATCGACCCGAAGAAGCTCCGCTTCCACGAGCACGGTCCCGATGAGCTCGCGCACTACGCCAAGAAGGCGTTCGACGTCGAGTACGAGTTCCCCTTCGGGTGGAAGGAGTTCGAGGGGATCCACAACCGGACCGACTTCGACCTGGCCCGGCATCAGGAGTATTCCGGGAAGCGCCTGGAGTACATCGACCCGGTGTCGAACGAGCGCTTCGTGCCCTTCGTCATCGAGACGTCCATGGGCGTGGACCGCGCGGCGCTGGTGCTGCTGGCCGATGCGTACCGCGAAGAGGATATCGAGGGTGACGAGCGGGTCGTGCTCGGACTCGACCCGCGCGTGGCGCCGGTCAAGGCCGCGATCTTCCCGCTCGTGAAGAAGGACGGGCTGCCCGAGCACGCCGAGAAGCTGACCATGGAGTTGAAAGCCTCGGGGATCCCGTCGTTCTACGACGCGGCCGGCTCGATCGGGCGGCGGTATCGCCGCCAGGACGAGGCCGGCACCCCATGGTGCGTCACCATCGACGGCGACACCAACGAGGACGGGACGGTCACCATCCGGGACCGGGACAGCCTCGAGCAGGTGCGGGTGTCCAGCGACAAGGTCGGATCGTGGATCCGGGAGCGACTCGCGGGCTGAGCGCCGCCAGGCGCCCTTGTAATCCGCGTCCGGCCCGCCCACTATGGCGCGCAGCTTGAACCAGGGCCAACCGACGACAGGACGGGACGCATGCGCATCATCAAGGAGTTCCGCGAGTTCGCCATCAAGGGGAACGTCGTGGACATGGCGGTGGGCATCATCATCGGCGGGGCGTTCGGGACGGTGGTCCGGAGCCTGGTGGACGACGTCATCATGCCGCCGGTCGGCATGCTGGTCGGGAACGTGGACTTCGCCGAGCTGTTCATCACCCTCCGTCAGGGGACCGTCGAAGGTCCGTACCCGACCATCTCGGCGGCCAAGGAGGCCGGGGCGATCACGCTGAACATCGGTCTCTTCATCAACGCGGTCATCAGCTTCCTGATTGTGGGCTTCGCGGTCTTCCTGCTGGTGCGAGCGGTCAACCGCATGAATCGAGAGGAGCCCGTGCCGCCGCCCGCCCCGACCGAAAAGCCTTGCCCGTACTGCGCCATGACCATCCCGCTCGTAGCGAGCCGTTGCCCGCACTGCACCTCGGAGTTGCAGGGGGCCTGACGACCGTGCCATGCACCAAGCCCGGGGGATAGCCGTGGCATCGAGGTCCGAAGTCTTCAGCTCCCGCTGGGGCATGCTCCTCGCCATGCTCGGGATGGCCGTAGGAACCGGGAACATCTGGCGCTTTCCGCGTGTCGCGGCGAGCAACGGCGGCGGTCCGTTCCTCGTCGCCTGGGTGGTCTTCCTGCTCGCGTGGTCGGTGCCGCTGCTGATCCTCGAGTTCGGAATGGGGAAGGGGACGCGGCGTGGACCGATCGGCGCGTTCGTGAAGACGCTCGGCCCGTGGGCCGCCTGGATGGGCGCGTGGGTCGCCTTCGTGGCGACCGCGATCATGTTCTACTACAGCGTCGTGATGGGGTGGACGCTGCGCTTCTTCATCGGAACCGTCATGGGCGACGTGCCCGGCCCCGGCGCTCCGGACGCGTTCTGGAACGGCTTCCACTCCACACCGCAGGCGCTGCTCATGCACTTCGTCGCGGTCGGCCTGGCCGTCTTCGTGGTGTCCCGGGGGGTGAGGGGGATCGAGACCGCGGCGCGCATCCTCATTCCGAGCCTCATCGTGCTGGTGATGGTGCTCGCGGTGAAGGCGCTCACGCTCCCGGGCGCGGCCGAGGGTCTGGCGTTTCTCTTCACGCCCAACCTGGCCGACCTGGCGAACTACGAGATCTGGATCCAGGCCCTGACACAGAACGCCTGGGATACCGGAGCGGGGTGGGGGCTCGTGCTGACGTACGCCGTCTACATGCGAGCGCGCGAGGATACCGCGCTCAACGCCTTCGTCATCGGGTTCGGGAACAACTCGATGTCGCTGCTGGCCGGCATCATGGTCCTCTGCACCGTTTTCAGCGTGATGCCGGAAGCCGCGACCGAGATCGTGGGGGCCGGAAACGAAGGGCTCACCTTCATCTGGATTCCGCAGCTTTTCGCGGGGATCCCGGGTGGACGCTTCTTCCAGGCGCTCTTCTTCCTCTCGCTCGTGTTCGCAGCGTGGACGAGCCTCGTGGCCATGATCGAGCTCGCCAGTCGCGTCCTCATGGACCTCGGGGTCGAACGGCGTCGCGCGGTCACGCTGGTCGCGGCGGCCGGTCTCCTCTTCGGCATTCCGAGCGCCCTCAACATCGAGTTCTTCCGCAACCAGGACTGGGTGTGGGGCGTCGGGCTCATGATCTCGGGCTTCTTCTTCGCCTTCGCGGTGCTGAAGTACGGCGTGACCCGTTGGCGCGAGACGTTCGTGAACCAGGAGGACTCCGACATTCGGATCGGCGCGTGGTGGGACTGGGCCATCCGGCTGGTGGCGGTGCAGGCGGTGGTGCTTGCAGGCTGGTGGCTGTGGGGCGCGCGGGGGAGCGACTTCCGGTCGACGTGGACCCTCTTCAGCTCCTACAACATCGGCTCGGTGGTCCTCCAGTTCGCCGCCGTGATCGTCGTTCTGCTCCTGATCAACCGGCATCTGGCGCGCCCGTTCGTGGAACGGGACGGTTAGCGGAGCCGTGGACTTCCAGACCTTCGAGCGTGAAGCCCGCGAGATCTACGACGAGATCCCGGAGGAGTACAAGCACGGCGTCGACGGGCTCACGGTGTCGCGGGATGCGCCCGCCCACCCCACGCTCTCGCACGTCTATACCCTCGGGGAGTGCCTGACGGAGGACCATCCGTCGGACTACGGCGGCCCCGACACCACCCGTTCGGTCATCGCGCTCTACTGGGGATCGTTCCGGGCCCTGTCCGAGCGTGACGAAGGCTTCGACTGGGAGGGCGAGCTCTGGGAGACGCTCACGCACGAGCTCCGCCACCACCTCGAGTCACTCGCCCGCGAGGACGGGCTCGAGGGCGTCGACTACGCGTCCGACGAGACGTTCAAGCGGGACGACGGCCTGGACTTCGACCCCTGGTACTACCAGTACGGTGACGATCTGGGCGGCGGCGTGTTCGACGTCGAGGGAGCGCTCTACATCGAGCAGGTCTGGACCGTCGCCGACTTCGAAGCCGCCGAGCGCATCGACTTCGATTGGGCCGGACGCCCGCACCGGATCCCCCGCCCGGACGCGCTCGGGGACGTGCATTTCGTGTGGCTCGAAGGGCTCGAGGGGCAGGCCGGCTCCGTCGAATTGGTGCTGGTGCGACGGCGGAAGTGGTGGGAGGGTTTCGCCGGACTGTTCGGATCGGGGGGGCGCGAGGTGCTCGAGTCTCGCGCCGAGGCGGAACCGGCGGACGGGGCGGGGTAGCCGTCCCCCATGGCACTCCACGACCGTTACGCACGCCGCACGCCCTTCGAGCTCGCATTCCCCGACCGGGCCCGCGCCGAGCGCCTCGCCGAGGACGCCTTGGAAGAAGCCGAGGCGCGCGGCGTCGACCCGCACCATCCGCAGATGTTCGCGACCCTGGGCTCGGTGGGGGCGTTCCTGGCGGAGCTCCGCGATCCCGACGCGCCGCCGGAGGCCGTGCAGCAGTACGCCGCGCTCGCCTTCCACGGCGTA
Organism: Gemmatimonadota bacterium; assembly: GCA_040904945.1. GTDB lineage: Bacteria > Gemmatimonadota > Gemmatimonadetes > Longimicrobiales > Gaopeijiaceae > JAWLHJ01. The sequence continues at coordinate 2,040 of JBBDSM010000140.1, read as the reverse complement.
GCGTTCGCCCGAGCCGGATATCCGCTCTATCTGCTCTCGACCGACGCCGCACGGGGCCTCGTGGCGGCCGCGCCCGAGGGCGAACCGGAGCCCCCCGCCCGGGCCGGTTACCTACAGTTCCCGCAGCACCTGTTCTGGGTCGAGAGCGGCGTGGAGGACGAAGTGCCGGAGTCCGTCGACGGGCTCTTCTGGACGCTCACCTCCGACGACACCCTGCATACGCTGCTGGTGACGGGCGTCCGCCCCGACCGGCCGGGCGTCGGAGTGATCCCCGTGCCCGAGGCGCCGATCGCGGACGCGCCGTCGTGGCTCCGCGCGAGCGTTCGCGGCGCCGACCAGGGAGCGGATTTCGAGAGCGCGATCCCGGGGGCGGACATCGACGGGCTGTGCGGCATCCGGTCGGCCGGCGAGCCCCTGAAGTTTCTGGCTCGGGTCTTCGCGGCGATCGCGAACGAGCCGGGGCGCGCCGAGCGGCGTGAACCCGCCGGTGGTTCGCCCGATGCTGCCGAAGCCCTGGAGCCCGGTCCGGCCCCTTCCGACATCGCCTATACCTTCATTCGCGACGATGGCTAGAGAATCCAAGAAGGCCCGCCGTGAGCGGGCA
>JBBDSM010000140.1:0-1336 GCA_040904945.1 Gemmatimonadota bacterium | reverse complement strand
ACCTTCATTCGCGACGATGGCTAGAGAATCCAAGAAGGCCCGCCGTGAGCGGGCAGGGACGGTATACGACCTCCTTCGCGAGGAGTACCCCGACGCGCACTGCGAGCTCGACCACGAGAACCCCTTCCAGCTCGCGGTGGCGACGATTCTTTCCGCTCAGACCACCGACGTGCGCGTCAACATGGTCACGCCCGACCTTTTCAGCCGGTATCCCGACGCCGAGGCGCTCGCGAGCGCGCAGCAGGAGGACGTGGAGGAAGTCGTGCGCTCGACGGGCTTCTTCCGGAACAAGGCGAAGAACATCATCGGGTTCGCGCGTGGGCTCATGGGCGACCACGACGGCGAGGTGCCGGCCGAGATGGACGCGCTCGCCGCGCTCCCGGGGGTGGGTCGCAAGACCGCGAACGTCATCCTGGGAAACGCCTTCGGTATCGACGAGGGGGTGGTCGTGGACACGCACATCAAGCGCCTTTCGAACCGGCTCCGCTTCACGAAGCAGGAGACACCGGAGAAGGTCGAGCGCGACCTCATGGAGCTTTTCCCGCGGGAGCGGTGGACGATGTTGGCGCATCTGCTCATCTGGCACGGTCGGAGGGTGTGCGATGCGCGCAAGCCGCTCTGCGGCGAGTGCGTGGTGTCGCACCTCTGTCCCTCCTCCCGGGTCTGACTCCCGTCGACTTGACCTCGGGCGGGAGCGCACCGCAGCTTCGCCGACCTCCGCGACACACGAATCGAACGACAAGGAACAGCCAAGATGCCCGACCGTGCCGACGCAGTGGCCCTCCTCGAGGAGTGGGTCGAGAACGACGGACTCCGCAAGCACATGTACTCCGTCGAAGCCGCCATGCGGCACTACGCCAAGCTTCGCGGCGAGGACGAGGAGATCTGGGGGCTCGCGGGCCTCCTCCACGACCTCGACTGGGAAAAGCATCCGGAGGAGCACCCGTTGAAGGCCGTCGAGCACCTGCGGGGGCTCGGATACCCGGAGGAGGTGCTCCATGCGATCCTGGCGCACCGCTCGGACTTCACAGGCGTGGAGCCGGAGACCGACCTGGACAAGTACCTGGTCGCTTGCGACGAGCTATCGGGGCTGGTGTTCGCCGCCTGCCTCGTGCGCCCGACGGGGATCGACGACCTGAAGCCGAAGTCCGTGACGAAGAAGCTCAAGGACAAGGCGTTCGCAGCGGGCGTGAGCCGGGACGAGGTCCAGGCGGGCATGGACCTCATCGGCAAGGAGCGGAGCGAGCACATCCAGAACGTGATCGACGGGATGCGGGAGCGGGCGGCCGAGCTCGGCCTGCGCGGTGAGGACCTCGCGCGGTAGCTCCCCGTCGAC
>JBBDSM010000139.1:0-21224 GCA_040904945.1 Gemmatimonadota bacterium | reverse complement strand
GCATGCCGTCGACCGACAGGACCGCTACCTCCGTGACCTCGAGCGCGCCCTCCGGGGTGCGGCCGGGTCCGCAGGCCCGGACGGTGGCGCCCGTCAGGCGGCGGACGTTCCCCGCGAATGCGCCGAGCAGCTCGGTCGTGGCCCCCTCGTCGTCACGCACGAGCGTACGGGGCGACATGGCCATCCCTTCGGAGACGACGACGCCGGTCACGCATTCGGCGGCCGAGCTGGACGCCTCGCTCGCGTTGGGACCCTCTTCCGGCCCGCCGGAAGACCCGGATGCGCATGCGGAGGCGGCGAGCGAGACGCCCGCGGCCAGGACGGACCCAACCCTCCGGAGGCGGCTCATTGGACGCGCAGCACCCAGAGGATCATGTGCTCCGGCAGCAGCCCGCCGTCCGCGGGCGCCCGGATGCGGAGGCTCGTGGGGGCGTGATCGGACGGTGCGGTCCACTCCAGGTACGCGCTCGACGCTGCCCGCACCGCCACCTCGAGATCCGGCGCGGGCGCGGAGCTGGTGTAGGGCCGGAGGCCGGCGTCCTGGTTGCTGAGCGCGTCGTAGATACCATAGATGTTCCAGGACTCGAACCAGTCCTGCTCTCCTGCGGGCAGCGCGGGGTTTCCGTCCGCCCACAAGGTCACCGCGAACGGAACCAGTAGGTCGAGTCGATCCGCGCCGGTGGCCCCCTCCAGAGTCTCGAGGCCCGAGCTCGACGAAAAGGTCATCTGACGCATGAGCGCCACGTCGTCCAACTCGTCCGAGCCCCCCAGGTCGAGCACCCACCGGAGGAGCGTCGACGGCACCCCATACACGGCCCTTCGATTCTCGCACGGTCCGGTGTTGCCCTCGTCCTCGCGCCCGATCCAAGAGCACTCCTCGGGGGCGGCGGCGAGGGGCGGGTCGTTCCCCTGGAAGCCGAAGTAGAACGCCATGTCGACGACCCAGTCCCGGTACCAGTCGGGAACGTCGTCCTGGATGTCGGCGCCCGCGTTCCAAGCGGACGGCCCGAGATTCTGCCTCGGACCGTGGTCGAACACCTCGTAGCCGACCAGCTGCTCCGCCAGCGTCGCGCCTCCCTCGAGCTGCCACGACGACTGGATGACCCCGGACGTCGTAAAGGCCGCCGTGAACTGCAGCACGTGGGTGAGCTCGTGCGCGATGAGCGGCGGGTAGATCAGCTCGAGCTGGTCCTTGGTGATCGGACGGTCCGGGTTGGCGTTGCCGACCGAGTCCGGCGCCAGCCCGTAGAAGAGCTCGGCGTCGTTGCCCGCTGCGCACTGGAAGCCCGCGAGAGGGGCCAGGTCACCGCTGAAGACGAAGCCGGCCAGATTCTCCCGCTTGTTGACCTCCTGCGACAGCAGGACCAGGACCACCTCGTTTTCGTCCACGTCTTCGAAGTTGCCGAAGTAGTCGGTGATGACGTCCATGGTCGTGGCGGTCAGGAAGTCGTCGAACGCCTCGTACTCCCCGCGGGTGAAGCCGCCCGACGGATTGTCCACGTCCTCGAGGAAGGCGACCGACTGCCCCACATACCGGACGACCGCCTCGACGGGAGTGCCGCTCCCGGCCTCACAGGCCCCCCCTGCGTTCTCGAAATCGGGGATGTTGATATCGAGGGTGTCGTTCAGCACGGGCGGCGCCGCCGGCGGCGCACCGGACGGGCTCCGCCGAGGCCCCGGCGTGATCGGCCCGAGCGACTCCAGCCACGCCCGCTCCGCGGCCCTGATGCGCGCTTCCCCGCTTCGGTCGAGCCACGCGGGGCCGTGGTCCGGAGACCGAAGCGCCGAGCCCGGGGCCGGCGCCGCCGTAGTGGCAGATCCGGCGGAGGGCGCCCCTCCGAACGGTGACGAGAACGTCTTCACCGACGTCCCAGGCGAGCCGGAACGCGCGACGCCCGCTGGCGCCGTCGCGAGCGTGACCGACCGGGAGCCGATCCGGGCCGCCAGAGCCGCGGGCGTGAGTGAACTCGGCGTCTCGGACGCCGACAAGATGCCCACGACGTATTCGGCGTCGCCGTCCGCAGCCGCGAGATGCAGACAGCCGTCCTCCGCATAGACGCCCTCACCGGCCGCGAGCGTGACCACGCTCCCCGGGTGAACGGGCGCGGTCGTGGAATCCGCCATGCCCCGGGCGGCCACCCGCACCCATGCCTCTCTGGCCGGGCTGCAGTCCGCGTCGGGTACCACGACACGGAGCTCGACCGAGGAAGCGGACGCGACGGTCGCGTCGAAACCGTCGAGGGTGACGTCGTTGGCAGCCGGATCCGGGTCGAATCCGAGGCCCCGGATGATCGCCGTGTCGCCGGCCACGACCGGCGAAGGGCTCACGCTCCCGATCACCACCACCGCGTTCCCGACGAACGCCGCCAGCTCGCCGGTAAACCCGTCCGCTTCGGCGGAGAGGCGGGTCGAGCCCTCGGCTTCCGCCGTGACGACACCGAGCGGCGAGACGGATACCGTGTCGGGAGCATCGGACATCCAGGTCACGGCTCCCGTGGGCATGGGGTGGTCGTTCGCGTCCACCCGGCTGGCGACCACCGTCACCGTGTCACCCACCTCGGGAAGGGTCACTGGATCCGGCGCAAAGCGTAGTCGGACCGCAACTTGCTCGACTTCGACGCCCACCGTGCCGCGCGCGTCGCCAGATGCAGCGGTGACCGTCGCCATGCCGTTGCCCCTCGCCGTGACGAGCCCCGAACCCGAAACCGTGGCCACGCCTGGGTCCGACGACGACCAGACCACTGAAGCCCCACTCAGCGGGTCTCCGTTCTGATCGAGCACCGTCGCGGACACCCTCGCCGTGTCGTCGATGGCGGAGAACGACAGGCTGGCCGCGGACACCACGACGGTCGTGGGCGAGGGCTGCTCGTTCCCGGTGGGATTCTCCGAGCAAGCGACCAGTACGACGAGCACGAGGAGCGCGCCGGGATGGCACGGACGGAGCCGCGGCATGGAAGGTACGGTCATGGTCAAAGATGCGAGTTTCGGGAGTCGCGTGCCACGTTCGGTTGAATAAATACACGCGAGCGATCCCCATGAGCCTTGTCATAGCATATTGAGTAAACAATACTCATCCCATGAGTAAACGCCTCCAAGTCGTCATGGACGACGCCGAATACGACGAGATCCAGGAAGCGGCCGACTCGGCCCGCCTCACGGTCTCGGCCTGGGTTCGCCAGGAGCTGCGGGACGCGCGGTCCGGGCACCCAGCCTCCTTCCCCTCGGGCCCCACACGAGACGAGGCGCTCCATCCGGACCCGGAGCTCGTCCGTGCCGTGATGGATCGCCACGGCCTGGCCACACCGACCGAGGCGCTCGACTTCGCGCTCAGGCGCGCGGCCAGTCCCCCCCTGTCCAGATCCGAGCTACTCGCGCTACGGGGAGCGGGGTGGTCGGGCGACCTGAAGGCCCTGCGAGGCCCCGGCCGTGCCGGACCGTCCGAGCCGTGACCCTCGTCGACACATCGGCGTGGATCGCCTTCCTCCGCGCCGACGGCTCATCGGCTGACGCCGCGGTTCGCCGGCTCCTCGAGCGGCACGCCATCATCCAAACCACGGACACCGTCGCGGCGGAGCTCCTCGCCGGAGCCTCGGACGAGAACGACGCCCGCCGCCTCGCCGCCCTCGTGAGGTCACTGGACCGCTGCGAGCCGCCGACCTCGCTCGATCTCGAGCGCGCGGCGGAGTTGTTCAGGACCGCCCGAGACGCCGACGACCCGGTGTCGTCGCTCGCCGCCTGCCTCGTCGCGGCAACGGCCCTCCGGGACGACCTCGACGTGCTCTCCGCGGACCCGGACTTTCGGATCCTCTCTCGCATCGCCGCACTCCGCTTGCACGGGTCGGGCGACGATCGCCGCGAGGACGTGACACCCCGCGCGAAGGCTGCTCCGGCAATTCCCGCCGAACCCGCCGCGCCGAGGGGAGATGCCGCCGACCGAGCTTCCACTCCGGGCACGGAGCCGCGCGGCCCGACGCCGTCCAACGAGCATCCCCGAACGCTGTCGCCCACACGGATCCTCGTGGTCGAGGACGAGCCATCGGCGGTTCGCATGCTACAGGACACACTGACGCAGCCAGATCGCACCGTCCTGGTGGCCACGACCGCGAAGGAGGCCAGGAGATCCATCGCCGAGGACGACCCGAACGTCATCGTCCTCGACCTCATCCTCCCCGACGAGGACGGACGGCACCTTCTCGCCGACCTCCGGCGTGATTCGAAGGCCAAGGACACCGGCGTCGTCGTTGTCACGGGAAAGGCCGGACCCCGGACCCGCGAGGAGTGCTTCGGCCTGGGCGCCGACTGGTTCTTCGACAAGCCGTTCGACGCCGCGGCCCTTGGCCGGGCGGTGGAGCACGTCATCGTCGAGGGACGCTCGACGGCCCCCGACCCGGACCCTCTCGGCGTGCCGCTGACACTCTCCGAGGTCCAGAAGCTCCTGTCGTCCCAGAGCCGCTCCGGATCCGACACGGCGCCGTTCACCCTGGCACTTCTCGAGCTCGACACCGCCCCCGACGGAAGCGGCGTCCCCGAGGAGGCGCGGAGCGACGGGAGCCCGGACTCCGCGCCTCTCCTTCCCCGACTGCTCAGGACCGTCATCGACACGCTCGCCTCTGAACTCGCGTCGAACGAGCTGATGGCTCGGTGGGGCGTCGACGAGATCGTGATCGTGAGTCCATCACGGGACGAATCCGCGATGCTCGCCCTCGCGAACCGCATCGGAGCTCTTCCCGGCGTGTCGCGATATCTCCGCAGCCGTGTACGGCGGGTAGGCAGGGACGAGGACCTCCTCGACGCCGTCTCCGCGATGGCGTCCGCGATGACGTCCAGCGAGGCCGAGACCGACGAAGAGGCCGGCGAGCCCTCCCCGGGGAGCCCAGAAGAGCGTAGCCCCCACGCCCAGGGCGCTCGCCCGCGCGCGACCCTGGTCGAGGACGATCCGGTGACGGCCGGCCTGGTGCGGCACCGCCTGGAGCGCAGTGGCTTTCTGGTCGAGCACCACACGGATGGCGCGCTGGCGCTGGCGGCGATCCTCGAGCGGCCACCTCACGTGGTCATCCTGGACGTGCAACTCCCGTCGATGGACGGCTTCGAGATCCTGGGGCGGCTCCGTGAGGACCCCAGCGCCGAGGACACACCGGTGCTGATGTTCACCTCGCTGGGCCGTCAGGAGCACGTGCAGCGCGGCTTCGAGCTCGGAGCGGACGACTACGTGACCAAGCCGTTCTCCCCAACGGAGCTCCTCACGCGCGTGTTGCGTCTGGTACGGCGTCGATGATCCCGACCTCGGACCTCCCCCTCCAGCTCGCGATCACCGCAGTCCTCGTCCTCACGGCCTTCACCCTGTCGTTCATGGGCTACGCCTTCCTGCTGCATCTCCGGAGCCTCCGGGTGGAGCGACAGCGAAGGGCGCTCGAGGACCGCTGGAAGGGACGCCTGTTGGATGCCGCTACGGGCGACTCCGCGGCCGCCCCCGACCGCGATTCTCCGCGCGCGGAGGCGCCGGAGATCGACGAAGATGACCGCGTGCTCTTCCTGGAGCTCGTCACCAAATACGCTCGAGCGCTCGAGGGCCCCGAGCGGCAGAACATCGAGCGCGTCGGCCGGCCCTACCTCGGCGCCCTCGACCCACTCATGGACGATCCCGACGCATATCGGCGTGCCTACGCCCTCGACATCCTGGGCGAGCTCGGCTACGAGGAGGGGCGGACGCGCATCGCCAAGGGGCTGGAGGACGAGTCCGGGCTGGTGGCCATGGTCGCCGCGCGAGCCCTCGCACGACACGGAGACCCGAGCCACGTACCGCTCCTCCTCTCCCGGCTCGAGACCTTCGAGAGCTGGAGCGCGAACTACCTCTCGAGCCTGCTCGTGAGCTTCGGACCCGGCGCGTCCCCGGTCTTGCGCGAACTAGCATCCGACCCGGCCGCGAAGTCGCGATTTCGCTCGATTGCGTTCCAGGCGCTTCGCGAGCTCCACGACATCGAGTCGGTCGAGCCGGCGGCCCGCCTCCTCCCCCAGGAGGACGACCCCGAAGTCCAGGCCGAGATCATCCGGCTGATCGGCGCGCTCGGGGGTCCCGGCCAGCTCGCGGGAATCCGTCCGTTCGCGACGTCGTCGGCTGCGCACGTTCGGGCGCTCGCGCTCCGGGCAATCTCCAATTTGAGCGACCGCCGGACCTCGGACGTCGAGATGGTCTCGGCCGGTCTGGACGACCCCTCCCCCTGGGTCGCCCTCCAGGCGGCGCACGGTCTCCTCGCGTTGGGCCGTTCCGAGGAGCTCAAAGACCTCGCGCACTCGACCAGCCCCAGGGCGCCACTCGCCGCCGAGGTTCTGGAGTCCGCCCGATGAACGAGCTCATCTTCGGCTCGCCCATCGGCCCCTACGTCGGCACCGTGCTCTGGACCCTCAACGCGATCGTCTTCTCCTACTTCATCGTGCTGAACGGGTCGTACCTGATCACGAGCGTCATCGCGTTCAGGGCGGTGCGCCGGTACGCCGAGCGCCTGCGCTCCCTCGACGTCCGGGAGACCATCGCGCACGCGGGGGCGCCGCCGATCACGCTCATCGCGCCCGCCTTCAACGAAGAGGCGACCGTCGTGGAGTCGGTCCGGTCGCTTCTCTCGTTGAACTACCCCGAGTTCGAGGTCGTCGTCGTCAACGACGGGTCGAAGGACGAAACCGTCCAGCGGATGATCGACGCGTTCGAGATGCGCCCCTTCCCGAAGATGTCGACGTTCGACGTCGACACGGCGCACGTACGCCAGACGTACCGAAGCCGACGCCACCCGCATCTGTGGCTCGTCGACAAGGAGAACGGCGGGAAGGCGGACGCCCTCAACGCCGGGCTCTGTTACTGCCGCACCCCGCTCTTCTGCGCGATGGACGCCGACACGTTGCTCGAGCGGGACGCGCTCATCCGCGTCGTGCGCCCCTTCCTGGAGGAGTCGCACACGATCGCGGCCGGCGGCATCATCCGGATCGCCAACGGGTGCGTCATCGAAGCCGGGTCGGTCACCGAGGTCCGCCTTCCGGACAGCATCGTCGCGCGCTTCCAGGTCCTCGAGTACCTGCGGGCGTTCCTCGTGGGCCGAATGGGGTGGGAAGCGCTCAAGGGGAACCTCATCATCTCGGGCGCTTTCGGGATCTTCCGCCGCTCGACGGTCATCGCGGCCGGAGGGTTCTCGACGGACACGGTGGGCGAAGACATGGAGCTCGTGGTGCGTCTCCACCGGTACTGCATGGACCATGACCTGCCGTACAACATCAGCTTCGTACCCGACCCCGTGGCGTGGACCGAGGCACCGGAGAGCCTGCGGGTCCTCGGACGCCAGCGGGACCGCTGGCAGCGCGGGCTGAGCGAGTCCCTCACCAAGCACCGGAGCATGATGTTCCGGCGGCGCTACGGCCGCATCGGCATGTGGGTGATGCCCCACTTCTACTTCCTGGAGATGTGGGGTCCGCTCATCGAAATGATCGGCTACGGCGTCTTCGCCATGACCCTCCTGCTGGGCTGGACCTCCGCGGCATACGTGTCCGCGTTCCTCCTCGTCGCCATCGTCCTGGGCATCACGCTCTCCGTCTCGGCGCTCGCGCTCGAAGAGCTGGCCTTCCGCCGGTATCCGCGTGTGAAGGACCTCTTCCGACTCTTCCTCCTGGCGGTGGCCGAGAACGTGGGATATCGGCAGCTCACGGCCTTCTGGCGACTGAGGGGCCTGGTGCGGTTCCTGCAGAAAGCCGAAGGATGGGGTGCGATGCCGCGGGTCGGGTTCGCGAAGAAGACGAAGGGCGACCCGTCGTCGGGCGGGGGGAGCTGAGTGGGCCGGGGCCTCGCGTCTTCTCTCCTCCTGCTCGCCGCGTTGGCCTGCGGCGCTCCCGGCGATCCCGCTCCCGGCGCCGGCAGCGGCCGGGCGCGCGGGGGTCCGGCGCGTCCCGCCGTCGAGGTGACGTTCCTCGACGTCGGTCAGGGCGACGCCACGCTCATCCGCACCTCCGAGGGACGGACGGCGCTGATCGACGCGGGACCCGGCGACCCCACCGCACAGCTCCGTGACCTCGGCGTCGAGCGGCTCGACCTGGTGATCGCGACGCATCCGCACGCCGATCACATCGGAGGGATGGAGGCCGTGTTGGCGGCGTTCCCCGTCGGCAGCTACATGGACAGCGGAAAGCCGCACAGCACTGAGACCTACCTCGGCCTGCTGCGGGCGCTCCGAGACCGGCCCGACATCCCCTATCTCGAAGCCGTGCCACGGTCACTCACCCTCGGAAGTGCGACGCTGGAGGTCCTCCCCTTGCCCCCGGCCAACCAGGTGGACCACAATGACCGTTCCGTGGGGGTCGTGGTGCGCTTTGGCCAGTTCGCGGCTTTCCTGAGCGGCGACTCCGAGCGGCCGCTCCTCTCACACTTCCTCGATCATGACGTGGTGCCCGACGTGACCCTCTTGAAAGCCGCGCACCACGGAAGCCGCGACGGCTTCACCGACGACTTCCTGAACACTGCGCGACCGGAAGTGGTCGTCATCTCCCTGGGAGCCAACGGTTATGGACACCCACATCGGGAGTCCCTAGCGGCCTACGCCGCGGTCGCCCGTGAGGTCTACCGGACGGACGTCGTGGGGACGGTCACGATCGTCGGATACCAGGATGGGAGCTACATGGTGGGGAAGTCGCGATGACGGAGGGCTCAGCGGAAGCGGAGGACCGCTCTTGGGTGGTCGACCGGATCGAGGGCGAGACCGTCGTGCTGATCGACGACGCGTCCGGGCGGACCGCCGAGGTCGCACGCTCCGCCATCGGCGTGCAGGTGCGTGAGGGGACGGTGCTACGCGTACCCGTGTCGCCCTCCGGGACGCTGGCCTGGCTCAGCGCACGCGTCGACGACGACGAAGGCAGCACGCGGGAGCGTGAGGCCCGGGACATCCTCGACGACCTCCGGGGCCGAGACCCCGGAGGCGACGTGGACTTGTAGCGAGGATCAGCCGCCCGGACGACAACGGGGAGCCTATTTCAGCGCGGTGTTCTACCTCTCCAGCCGCTCCCGGAAGAACCCCACCGGCTCCAGCGCCCTGCGCTCGTCACAATGCGAGACGAAGAGCCGGTCTTCCCGCACCACGTAGAGCGCATCTTGCAGGAAACGCGCACCGAGGTCGCACGCTTCCTCGAAGGGGAGCGGCGCCGCCCAGCCGGGCTCGGCGTGACCGGTGGTGGGAGAGAAGCCGGTGATCCGCTGAACGGACTCTCCCTCGCCCACGCGTGCTCGGAGGGTCTCCTCCAGCTTCCGATCCGCGTCCGCGTTCTCCTCCTCGGTCCATGACGTCCCCGTCGTCGCGTAGGCCGTGAGGATCACAAACCGCGGAGGCCAAGGCTCGGCATGTCGCGGCGCTCGGAAGCGGACCTGGAAATACTCTGGGTGCACGGTTCGTTGGTTCTCGGTCGAGGAACGTCCGCGAACTCAACCCGAGCACGCCGTTCTTGGTTCCGGTCGATACCCTTGCCGCTCGCACGGCGTCCGGCCATCGTGGGCGGGCCAGAGACCCGCCAGCCCACGCCCTACGTAAATGAACCGAAGCGAGATGCTCGAGCGCGTCGACGAACGCGCGGATGCCGGTAATCCCTGGGACCTGATCGTCATCGGAGGTGGTGCGACCGGCGTCGGTATCGCGGTCGACGCGGCCTCGCGGGGACACGACGTGCTCCTCCTCGAACAGAGCGACCTGGGCAAGGGCACCTCCAGCCGCTCGACCAAACTGGTCCACGGCGGCGTGCGCTACCTCCAGCAGGGGAACGTCCCGCTGGTCATGGAGGCGCTCAAGGAACGCGGGATCCTCCGCAAGAACGCGCCGCACCTCGTGACGGACCTGCCGTTCATCGTCCCCAACTACCGTTGGTGGGAGGCGCCTTTCTACGGCATCGGGATGCGGGTCTACGACGTGCTTGCTGGGAAGTACGGCTTCGGCCAGTCGAAGAACCTGTCGGTCGAGGAAACGGTCGCGCGGATCCCGACCATCGAGACCGAGGGACTGAGAGGAGGCGTCGTCTATCACGATGGTCAGTTCGACGACGCACGCCTTCTGATCCACCTCGCCATGACGGCGGCCGAGCAGGGGGCCACGCTCCTGAACTATGCGCCGGTCATCGGAATCCTGAAGAACCAGAAGGGATTCGTGGCGGGCGTGAGCGTTCGCGACGCAGAATCCGGGCGGGTCCTGGAGATCCGTGGACGCGCCGTCGTGAACGCGACCGGAGCATTCGCCGACGCGGTCCGCTCCATGGACGAACCCGCGGCGAAGCCCATCATCCGGCCGAGCCAGGGCGTGCACATCGTGCTGGACCGCAGCTTCCTCCCGGGCTCCTCGGCCATTATGGTGCCCCAGACCGACGACGGGCGGGTCCTCTTCGCGATCCCGTGGCGGAACCGCGTCGTGGTGGGCACGACGGACACCCCGGTGGACGAGGCCACGCTCGAGCCCCGCGCGCTGCGTGAGGAGATCGACTTCCTGGTTACGCACGCCGCCCGATACCTCACCCGTGATCCGACCATCGACGACGTGCTGAGCATATTCACCGGCATCCGGCCGTTGGTCGCGGAGGTCGACGCGAACGACACCTCCGAGATCTCCCGTGAGCACGCGCTCCGCGTGAGCGGGTCGGGCATGCTCACCGTGGCAGGCGGCAAGTGGACCACCTACCGCAAGATGGCCGAGGACGCGGTCGACGCCGCCGAGACGCTCGGAGACCTCGCCCCCGCCCGCTGCGTCACGGCGGAGCTCAACATCCACGGGTACCACCAGCACGCCGAGCGATACGGGGCCTTGTCGGTCTACGGTGCCGACGCCCAGCGCGTCCTGGAACTCGCGGATGATCACGACGATCTAGGTGAACGGGTCCACCCGCGGCTCGACATGATCGGCGCCGAAGTCGTCTGGGCCTGCCGTGAGGAGATGGCTCGCACCGTCGATGATGTGCTCTCGCGGCGGACGCGCTCGCTGGTGTTCGACGCGCGTGCCGCCCTGGAAGCGGCGCCTGCGGTAGCGCGGATCATGGCGCAGGAGCTCGGCCGGGGTGAGGGGTGGATCGCCGATGAGATACGCGCCTTCGGCGACATCGCGGCGGGTTACCTACCCGGAGGGTCGGAGTGCTGACGCGGGGTCGAGCCGAAGCCCCCCTGTTGACGACACCCACCCCTTCCGCGACCCTTGTGGCACGAGTCTGCAGTTGTAGACAACAGATCTTGATCGAGGGCGGCGGTCTTCTTCGAAAGATCGGCGCCCCTTTTTTTGTGGCCAAATAGGCCACGCACCGCGCGGGGAGTTCCGCGCAATCAGGTAGTCGGGTAGTACGAATCATCGTAACTCCGGCCATCGCAACACCGAGGAGACGCGACGATGCGTACTCAAGGCACAGTAAAGTGGTTCAACGATCAGAAGGGCTTCGGATTCATCACGCCGGAGGACGGTAGCAAGGATTGCTTCGTCCATCACAGCGCGATCCAGGCCGAGGGTTTCAAGACTCTCGCCGAGGGCGCGACTGTGGAGTTCGACCTCGTGCAGGGCACGAAGGGTCCGGCGGCGGAGAACGTCGTCCAGCAGTAAACGGTCGATTCGACCATCCGGCGGCCTACGGGCCGCTGAGCTGAAAGGAAGCGGGCCGTCCGGGAGACCGGGCGGTCCGTTTTTTCGTGCGGGGAAGTCCGACTCCCTCGGCTCCCTCGGCTTCCGCACGCGCTTCGAAAGTCGTTCGACACTCGAACGATCCAACGAAGCGCGGGAAGGGTGTCTCCGGGCGCGTATCTCCTTGCCACACCGGCGCTTCCGATCCGTCTTCATTCTGGGCGCGACCGGAGACGACCGTTCGAACTTCGAACGACTTCCAAGGAGAGATACAACAGCACCCGAGCGCTACGAGAAAGCCCCCGCACCGGTCACGCACGACCGATGAGGGGGCTTCCGTTTCGCCACCCCGAGCGGGCCCCCTACCGGGAAAACCCTACCGGGGGAACCCGACCGGGGGTCCTTTTACTGGGACACCGGCCGCTGCCCGAGCGCGCCGTAATAGATCCCGTTGAACAGGAAGCCGAACGTTCCGTGCGACTGCGCGCGGAACGTGATCTTCGGCCCGAAGATGAACATCTTGCCCTCTCCGTAGTCGGCCTCGAACGCGCCGACCCCGTCCTCCAGGTACTGCTGACCCCAGGACCACCCGCTCTTGAGCGGCTCGGCCGAATCGTACCAGCCGATCCGTCGCACGCCCTCGGCGTCCGGGCGGATGCGGAAGGTCGGGCTGTGGCTGAACAGCACGTCGACACGGTCGTCGTACCCGTGCGTCAACGGGCTCTGATGGTCGACCCGCATCTCGAGGATGGAGCCGGGCGTGAAGTAGTCCTCACGCGTGAGCGGCTCGCCGCCCTCCACGAGATGGTTCTCCACCGGAAGCCCGGCGTGGTATGCCAGACTCGCCGACGATCCGATGGCGATGGCCGCTCCACCCTCCCGGACGAAGTCGAGCACCCTGGGCACGGAGTTGGCTACGGTCAGAAGCCCGAGGCGATCCCGGTAATTCGCCGGGATCGTCTCCGGATCGATACCCATCCGGCCCTCCCGGTCCTCCTCCGGGATGATGCCATCCTCGAACAGGAGCACGTCGTACTCGGAGAGATCTCCGGAATCGAGATCCGGCGGGAAGACGAGCTCGAAGTCGAACTCGAAGTCCTCGAGGATCATCCGCGTCCAGCCGGACGGCATGGAGCCGCCGTACTCGTCGACCAAACCGATCTTCACCGGCTCGAGCTCCATGGCGGACCCCGACGGCCTACTCGCCACGCCCACGAAGCTGAGTCCCTTCTCCTCTGCCAGGGCCTGGACCGTGCTTCGGTCCGTCTCGAGGTAGAACGCACCCGTGTCGAACGTCTCGCCACCGGCGGTGACGGGCTCGGTATACCACCACACGCCTCCACCGGAACCGAGCACTCGGTTTACCGCCGTGAACGCGTCGTTGATGTGGGCGACGAGGTACCCGCCCGCGTTCGGAAGGCCCGCCACCGTCCCGGCTGGGGGCGTGTCGATGATATCGGGGATGAGCGCGAACGGTCCGTCGAACCCTTCCATGACGCGGTCGAACTCGACGCCCATCTGCCACGCGAGCGTCCAGCCGGTGTTGTCGTATGGAGCGGTCGGCGGAGCGCCCGGAAAGGCGAAGTCGTTCGGGTGCTGCTGCTCCTCGAACATGTCGAGAACGTGCGGGCGGAACGCCTGGTCGCCCTTCACGACGTAGGATCCCGCCGGGTAGGACTCGCCCTGCACCGTGAAGTCGGCGGTCGCGCGATGCACGTCGACGCCGTTGTACAGCAGTGTGTTGACGAACTTGGTCGCGGTCGGGAAGTCGACCTGGTCCGACGGGATGATGAAGCCGCGCGGCTCACGGTCGTCCGGATCGCGCAGGAAACGCGCCCAGTCCGTTCGGTCACCGCGGTTCATCTCCTCGGTGGCTTCGTCGATCTCGAACGGCAGGGTGGTCCAGGAATCCCGGCTCCCCCGCTCGATGGAGTTCATCCCCATGCGCCAGATGTTGAACAGCAACAGGTCCGAGTTGCGCGACGCGTAGTCGAGCACGGCCCAGTTGGCGGTCTGCGAGTACTCTACGGACTGCCGGAAATGCCACGGACCCGGCTCGATGGGAAGCGGATAATCCGCCGACGGATACTGCGTCCGGGGAACGAACGGAATCTCGATGGGCGTCGGATGGCCGATCGTCTCCGTCAGCAGTCCGATCATGTTCTTGAAGTACGGCGTGGTGCGGAGACCGCCGTTCCACCAGGTGGAGTACGAGGCGCCCGAGCGCATGGTCGTGCCACCCTTGCCCTCCCGCACGAAGCGGTGGTGCATGGCCGAGCCGACCTGATCGAGGCTCGTCATGATGAGCCCGTCGAGGTAGTGATTCGGCGGATCGCGGAACGGCGGCGCGAACATCACGGTGCCGGCCGGTCCCGTCTGATGGTGGTTGTACACGATCTGCGGGAACCACTCGCGGTACATGGAGACGTTCATGTTCTGCGTCTCGGCGAGCGCCGCCATGTAGAAATCGCGGTTGTTGTCGTGGCCCGCGTACTTCTGATAGAGCACCGGAATGCCCGACGAGCTCCGCTCGAGCGGATCGTCGTTGCGCATGTACCAGTCGGAGACCAGCTCCATGCCGTCCGGGTTCGCGTGCGTCGCGAGGATCATGACGTCGTCCAGGATGCGCTCGGTCTCGGCGTCGGTGTAGTCGTTCAGCCTATAGACCATCTCCGTGAGCTGCTGCGCACCGAGCACCTCGGTCGCGTGCAGTCCCCCGTCGATCCAGATGATGGCCTTCCCCTCGTCGGCCAGCCTGCGGGCCTCCTCCTCGCTCACGCCCTCGGCCTTCGCGAGCCGCTCAGCGATCTCCCGGTACCGATCGATGTTCGCGTGGTTCTCGGGAGAAGTGATGATCGCTTGGATTTGCGGACGCCCTTCCTCCGTGAGCCCGATGGTGTCGAGCACCATCCGGTCCGACTGGTTGGCCAGCTCGATCCAGTAATCGTGGAGCTGCTCGTAATCGATCAACTCGTAGTCGGCACCGAGCTCGTGGCCGAACTGCTGCTCCGGGGTGGTGACCCGGTTCTGCGCCCACGCCGGAACCGCCAGCGTGAGGAGAAGCAGCAGCGTCGACCCGGTGGCATGTAGCATCCGTCTGCCCATGGGTATCCGTTCTCCTGAAGAATCAGATTTATCAAATAACGCGCGCAATCACGCGGCGCGGCGCGATGGAGAAGTATCCCCCGCGGCGGGCTTCCGTTCCCCCGGACCGATGGTTAGCCGGGCTTACTCCTCCCCGATGAGCGGCACGAAACGAACGTGCCCGAGCGACTCCCGGGCGACCGCACCCCCGGCCTGACGCTCGAGCCGGACCAGCTCCTGGTCCTTCCATGGTTCGCCGAGTGGGATGACGAGCCTGCCGCCGGGGGCGAGCTGATCGAGCAGCGGCTCGGGAACCTCCGGCCCCCCGGCCGAGACCAGGATCGCGTCGAACGGAGCCTCCTCGGGCCAGCCGAGCGTTCCGTCGCCCGCCGTCACCCGCACGTTGTCGTAGCCGAGCTGGCCCATCCGCTCCGACGCGGCGCGAGCCAGGGATGCATGTCGCTCGATGGCATACACTTCCCGGGCGATACGTCCGAGGACGGCGGCCGCGTACCCCGATCCCGCACCCACCTCCAGCACACGGTCGTCCGCGTCGAGGGACAACGCCTCGATCATGAGGGCGACAACGTAGGGCTGGGAGATCGTCTGACCTTCGCCGATGGGAAGCGGACGGTCCTCGTACGCCTCGTGACGCGATACCTCCGGAACGAACGCCTCCCGAGGAACGGTCCCCATCGCGTCGAGGACGGCCGGGTTCCGGATTCCCCGCCGCGCGAGCTGACGGTCCACCATGCGCGCCCGCTGAGTCGCGAGGTCGAATCTCACGGGGTCTCTCGCTCCGAGGCTGCGGCCACGCCTCCAAGCGCTCGCTCTTTCTGGAGCCAGCGAGAGACGTCGCTCGCGGAGATCACGCCAACGAGCCGGGCCTCGTCCACTACCATGACGCGCTGGACGCCGCTACCGGACATGGTCTCGAGCACGTCCTGCAGCGTCGCGTCCGGAGGGACCGTGAGCACGTCGGCCGGGGTCATCACCGCCTCCACGCTCGTGGAGGGCCATCGCTCCCGGGGCGTCGACCGAACGTGGTCGAGGGTGACGAGCCCGAGGACCCGGCCGTCCCGGACGACCGGGAAGCCCTGATGCCGCTCACGTAGCAGCCGGTGCTCGACGAGGTCGGTCAGCGACAGGTCCGGCGCGACGGTGCTCGGATCGGGCGTCATGATCCGAGCGGCCTGCAGGTGCCCGAGAACGCCGCTCATCAGGTGCTGTTCGTAGGACGTCAGGGCCGCCGTCCGCAGGAACCAACCGATGAATACCAGCCACAGCCCGCCCACGACCGCACCGGCCAGCGTCTGGAGGGCGCCGAGCCCGATGAGCGCGTATCCCAAAGCCTTCCCGCCGCGCGTCGCCCACCGCGTGGCTCGGGTCAGATCGCCCGTGTGGCGCCACACGAGGGCTCGGAAGAGCCGTCCGCCATCCAACGGAAAGCCCGGGAGGAGGTTGAAGAGCGCCAGGATCAGGTTGATCAGGGCCAGGTATTCACCGATGACCAGGGCCGGCTCGGGAAGGCCGAGCGGCTCACCGACCCGGACCGCGGCCCAGAAGAGCCCGGCCAGCACCAGGCTGCAGAGCGGGCCCACACCCGCGATGGCCAGCTCGTCGTCCGGGTTCTGCGCCTCGCTCTTCGTATGGGCCATCCCGCCGAACACGAAGAGCGTGATGCCGGACACTTCCACGTCGCGTGTGCGGGCGACGACGGAGTGCGAGAGCTCGTGCGCCAGCAGGGAGGCGAAGAAGAGAAGCGTGCCCACAACGCCCATCACGAGATACGTGGCGGGTTGCAGCCCCTCCAGGCGCTCCGGGAAGACGCCGGCCGAGAGCGACCAGAGGATGAGGAAAGCGATGACGAACCACGAGTAGTCGATGCGGATCTCGAACCCGAGCACCGAGCCCAGCCGGAAGCCCGGCATGACAGGGCCGTCGCTCACGGACTCTGCCGGAAGCACGGTCCGCTCGTCGAGCACGGTCCGCTCATGCCGCCGGCACCCCGGATGCCGCGGGCCGCGGGACGGTCGCCTCCCCCGTCGGGAGGAAGCGCGGAGCGCGTCGGTGCCGGGTGGCCTGCTCGAAGGCATACGCCAGCCGCAGCAGCATCGGCTCGCTCCAGGCTCGACCGAACATCGACAGCCCCACAGGGAGTCCGAACAGGAAGCCCATAGGCACCGTCAGGTTGGGGTAACCGGCCATGGCCGAGGGGGTCGAGCACCCGCCGCCCGTCCCCGCTGTCGCCCCCGTGTAATCGGCGAGCTCGGGAATCCCGGAGGTCGCCCCGACGATGGCGTCGAGCCGCTGCTCGTCCATGACCCGGTCGATGCCCAGCTCGCGCGCATACCGGCGGCTGTTCAGGAGCGCATTCCGGTACCGGGCGTCGGTGAGTGGGCCGCGCGACTGCGCCTCGGTCAAAAGATCGTGCGGGAAAAGGGAAAGCTCGAGGTGGGGATTCCGCTCGTTGTACGCGATGACGTCCGCCAGCGACCGCACCGGCGCGTCCGGCCCGAGGTTCTGAAGATACGCGTTGAGATCGGCCTTGAACTCGTGGTACAGCACCTCCATCTCGAAGTCGTTCCCGAAGCGGAGCTGCTCGGGGAGGATGATGGGGTCCACGATGGTGGCGCCCTCGGACCGCATGGCGTCGAGCGCCTCCTCGAACAGGGCGTCCACCCGGTCGTCGAAGCCCATGTACCCGCGGGCGACACCGATGCGCGCCCCCCGGAGCCCCGCCGGGTCGAGGAAGGTCGTGTAGTCGGCGTGAGTGAGTGCGACGGCTTCTTGACTCGCGGGGTCGCGCGGATCCGGCCCGGTCATCGCGCCGAGGAGGATGGCGACGTCGCGCACCGTACGCGCCATCGGTCCCGCGCTGTCCTGGCTATGGGCGATGGGAATCACGCCCCCCCGACTCATGAGCCCCAGTGTCGGCTTCAGCCCCACCAGGCAGTTGCGCGAAGAGGGTCCCACGATGGAGCCGTCCGTCTCCGTGCCGATGGCGGCGGTCGCCAGGTTGGCCGCGCACCCGGCGCCCGGGCCCGAGCTCGATCCGCCCGGCGACCGGTCGAGGGCGTACGGGTTGCCGCAGAGCCCTCCGTTTCCTCCGTCCCACCCCCGCCCGCTCCATCCCGACGTGCCGCGCACGAAGGACTTGAAGCCGGCCCACTCGCTCATGTTGGCCTTGGCGAGGAGGATCGCGCCAGCGTCCCGCAGCTTGGCCGCGATATGGGCATCGGTGGGTGCGATGGACCCGCGCAGCGCGGTCGAGCCCGCCGTCGTGGTCATGCCGTCGGCGGTGTCGATGTTGTCCTTCAGAAGGATGGGCACCCCGTGCAGCGGCCCCCGGGGACCCCGCTCCCTCAGCTCGGCGTCGAGGGCGTCCGCGATCTCGAGGGCGTCCGGGTTCGTCTCCAATACGGCGAACAGGCGGGGGCCCTGGCGGTCGAGCGCCTCGATGCGCGCCAGGTACATCTCGGTGATCTCCCGGCAACTGTACGTACCGGCAGCGAGCGCCTGGGCCACGCCGTCGATGGTGATCTCCTCGAGCGTGAAGTCCGGGACGCTCCAGGGCAGCTCGCCCGACGCCCCCGCCCGGGGGGTCGACTCGTCCACCCCGGTCCCGGCGGCGCCGGGCCCGTCGGGAGCACACCCCCCCACCCCGAGCATGGCCGCGCCCGCGCCGCCGACCAGCCCGGTGCGGATGAAGTCCCTACGACCGATCGCGGCCATGGCTAACGCCCGGGCCCGAGCAACACCGCGTTCATGAACAGAAGCTGGGTGGCTTCGGCATAGGCGCGGTAGTTCGGGTCCTCAGCGAACGCGACGACCTGCCCGCTCCCTATCGGCTCGTACATCAGGAACGCCTTGTTCGCGAGCTGCGGCTGTCCTTCCTCCCAGACGATCCCGCTCAGCACCAGGTCCTCGAGCGCTCCGTAGCGTCCGACGTTGACCCCGTCGTCCAGGGTGAGCGGCGCGAAGATCCGCGACCCCTCCACGAGGGCCGCGACCTCGCCGTCGGTGCCCGCGGCCAGCCAGTGGTCCGTGTCCAGTACGACGCTCAGGATCGCGCCCGGGACCGACGGCGGAGCCTCGTCCACCGGGTCGATGGCGTCCAGATAGTCGATGGGCTGCTCGGGCGTGTCGGGGCTCGGCGGGTCGGTGCCCGCCGGGCGGCCCCCGCGCCGCTCCGCGTGCGTCGACAGCAGCCCCGCCCGCGTCGCCCACGCGGTCGAGTTCGCCATCGTAATCAGCGTGCCGCCTCCGCTCACCCAGGCCCGCAGGTCGTCCACGAGCCCGTCCGACACGGCGCCGCCGTAATTCCCGCTCGGGAACACGATCACGTCGAAGTCGGCCAGCGGCACCCCACCGAGCGCTGACGTCCGGACCGCCGTCGTGCGTTGTCCGTAGCGACGCTCCAGCACGTAACGGGACCACCCGACCGAGTAGGTCGAGCCCGGCTCGTCGTAGACCAGGAGCACGCGGGGCTCGTGAAGCGCGCGGGCGCTCCCGCTCCCCAGCGATGTGCCCTCGGTCACGTAGGAGTCGTCGATGGGCACGATTTCCGCGCCGTGCTCCGCTGCGATCCGCCCGAGGTCCGCTCGCAGCTCGGGACCGTTCTCCGCGGTCCGCACGATCGCCGTTCCGACACCCCAGGAACGCCCGCCCAGCTCGAAGGCACCGCCCGCGGCCCGGATCCGGATTCCTTCGCGGAGAGCCTCGGTGACGGTAGCCGCCGTGGTGGTGTTCCATGGCATGAGGTAGCCGACCGTCGCGGCCGGCAGGACCGTGGCCGAGACCGGACGTTCCGCGGAAAGCTCCGGCCCGGCCGCACCCGTGGCGTCCGGCGACTCGAAGACCTCCACGTCCCAGAGCAGCGACTGGCTCCACGCCGTCAGGTCGTAGATCTCGTCGCTCTGGCGCCTCGCCCGTCGCTCGATCTGCCGCTCCACGAACTCCGGATCCATCGGCACGTGGCGGTCGAGCAGGTTACGCGCGAGCCGACTGGCCGGCTGATCCAACGGGATGACGAACGTGCCTTGCCGAGGGAGCGTCTCACCACCGACCGAAACCGGCCCGCTAGCTTCCCGCACCTCGATCCCGTTGCGGACCATCAGGCGGGCGAGCCGCTCGGCCGCCCCCGGATCGTGCGCCGAGTGGAGTACGAGCTCGGCGGCGCCCTCGCGCCCCATCTCGATGCCCTCGCGCCGGAACGCGAGGTAGTCGCGGAGGATGCGCTCCTTGTTGCGTGCCGCCGTCTCGGCCGTCGTGATGGCCGCCGTGAAGTGGTGGAGCACGCCGTCCCCATAGGTGAGGAGGTCCCCATCGTCACGGAGGAGGACGAGGGCCCGGGCCGACGCCTGCTCGAACGTCATCCCGATGGCGCCGTGGCCCGTGGGCCATCCATCCATGTATCCCGGATAGAAGAGGTCGTAGACGTTCCGGTTGAAGTAGGCGAAGCCGCGCCGGTCGAACGCCGCCGCGTTCGCCCGCCCGAGAACGTCCATCAACGCGACCTGCCGCTCGCCGTACCAGGGGTTCGTCGGCTCGGCGGCCGGGGGAAAGAAGTAGGTGGAGTTCCCGCTCATCTCGTGGAGATCGACCACGATGTGCGGCCAATAGTCGAGAAGCACGTCCACCCGGCCGCTCGTCTCCGGCTGGCTCTGGATGAACACGTCGCGGTTGAGATCGAACAGGTAGTGGTTCACCCGTCCCCCCGGCCATGGCTCGTCGTGCTCGGCGGAGTAGCCCTCGGGGCTCGGCCAGCGTGCCCGGGCCTGGAGATCCTCGGAGACGAAGCGCGCCCGGCCATCGGGGTTTTCCGACGGATCGATGAGCACGAGGGACTCCCGCAGGATCAGGTCGGCCACCGCATCGCCCCGGGCGGCCAACAGGTGATATGCCTCGGCCATGGCCGCGCCCGTCGAGCTGATCTCGTTGCCGTGGATCCCGTGCATGAGGGCGGTGACCACCGGAGTGCGGGCGATGAGCGCCTCGATGTCGGCGTCCGAGAGCCCTTCCGGGTGGGCGAGACGGTGGAGATCCGCCCGGACCTCGTCCAGCCGCGCCATCCGCTCCGCCGATCCGATCACCATGACGAGAAGCGGCCGTCCCTCCCAGCTCTCCGCGTACTGGAACAGGTGCGTCCGGTCGGGGGCGGCCTCGGCGAGCGCCTCCATGTATCGGACGACATCCGCAGGAGCCGTGATCTCTTCGTGAAAATCGTGACCCACGACCTCCTCGAGCGTCGGAACCGCGGGGTCGTAGGCGGTGCCCGGAGCCAACTCCTGGGGCGGAGCAGGCACCTGGAGGAGCGCGAGCAGGGCGAGGGAACCGATCGTCATGCGGAGGTCCTGGAGGGGTTTCCTTCGAGGGCTGCCGCCACCCGGAGGACCGTCCCGTCATCCCAGGGCTTGCCGGCGATCTGGGTCCCAAGGGGCAACCCGCCCTTCCCGGCCCCGTACGGCACGCTCACGGCCGGCCACCCAAGCGCGTTGAACGGGTTCGTGTAGCGCGTGGACGCGGCGACCC
>JBBDSM010000138.1:3087-21617 GCA_040904945.1 Gemmatimonadota bacterium | reverse complement strand
AGTTCTGTCCCCTCGCGGGGGAGGATCATTCCTCTGGGACCGCCGTTACCGACGGTCTCGAGCAGCCTACCCGGGACTCAGGCGGGGCGGGCAGCCCCTCGTCCCCTATTTGGCCTTGCTCCGGATGGGGTTTGCCGTGCGACCGCTGTTACCAACGGCCCGGTGCGCTCTTACCGCACCCTTTCACCCTTACCTGTGCCGCTTGCGCGGCCATCGGCGGTTTGCTCTCTGTGGCACTTTCCGTCGTCCCGAGGGACGCCCGGGCGTTACCCGGCATCCTGCCCTGTGGAGCTCGGACTTTCCTCCCATGACCCGAAGGCCACAGGCGATCCTCACTCGCCACGCTCTTTCTATAGAACCCCCGGATGGGGCGCGAAGGTTCCGAGGGGGGGCTACCTTTGGAGCGGCCGTTCCGGGTGAAGCCGATCCGGCCGCCGCTTCTTCCGGCCCGTGACTCCCGCCCCGTGACTCCCGCCCCGGATCCGATGTCCCAGAACCCGCCTCCGCAGGCCTCGGCCATGGGTGTGCTCGCCCGGGTGATCAGTACCGGCGCGTTCCTGATCGTCGGACTCTGGGGCGCCTTCTTCTGGATGGAAGCGGAGAAGGAGATCCGGGTGCTGTGCGACACGCTCACGCCGGGCGCGCCCCTCGAGTCCGTGCGCGCCACGCTGGAGACGGGGACGTCCCTCCGGGCCCGTCTGGTGATGGACGATGCGGGAGACCGACTGGTCATCGACAGCGCCCGGAACCTGGGACAGGCGACCTGCCTGGTTGGGCTCGAAGACGAGCGTGTGCTGGAGAGCCGGTACGCCCGCGCGCTCGACGTGCCCCGAATGGCCATGCTCACGGCCGTCCCGTTGCTCCTGGGGATGGCCTTCCTGCAACTGGCGCTCGCCCTGGGCGCACCGTTCGGGATATTCGCATGGGGCGGGAAGCATGTGCGCCTTCCGACGCGACTCCGGCGGAGGAGCGCCGTGGCGGTCGTCGTCTTCGCCGCGGCGATCGTGGTGGTCCTGGGAGCGAGGGGCGTCGTGGGCTGGATCGAGGCCGGCACGCTGGAGGCCGCGCTCTGGGGCCTGGCTGGCCTCTTCGGCTTCAGCACGCTGGCCAACAGCGCCTCCGGAAGTCTCGTCGAGCGGTTGACCGGAACGCCGGTCGCCTTCCTCCTGTGCATCTCGTGCGCCGTGCTGGCGCTCTCGTTCTGAAGGAGCCCGGTCCATGAACGCAGCTCGTCACGGTTTCGCCGTCCTCGCCACCCTGGTGGCCCTGACCGCGACCATGGTCCTCGCGGAGCACGCCGTCGGCCAGACCGCGCACGCCGTCCACTCGGGGCCCACGGTCGTCTACCTCGTCAGGCACGCCGAGCGCGCGGAGGACGGCACGGACGATCCACCGCTGTCCACGGCGGGGGAAGCCAGGGCCCGCCTGGTCGCGGACATGCTGCGGGACGCCGGAGTCGAGCGGGTGCATACGACGGACTACAAGCGCACCCGGGCCACGGCCGCACCTCTCTCCGAGCGGCTCGGTCTCCCGCTCGAGACGTACGAAGGGGGAGACCTCACGGGGCTGGCGGAGCGAATCCGCGCCGAGGGTGGCCGTCATCTCGTCGTGGGCCACAGCAACACGACGCCAGAGGCTGTCGCCGCGCTGGCGGGAGAGCCGGGCCGTCCCATCGACGAGATGGAGTACGACCGGCTCTACGTGGTCACGCTGACCCCCGACGGGGCGGCGACGGTGCTCCTGCGGTTCGGCGCGCCGTTCTCTCCGCCCGGCTGAGAGGGGAACGTGCGGCGGAGCGCCTCGGGAGCGGAGCGGGCAGAGTGAGCTGGGACGCGGTCGTGGTCGGCGCCGGCCCCAACGGGCTGGCTGCGGCCATCACGCTGGCGCGCGAGGGGGTCCGGACGCTTCTCCTCGAAGCGAACGACGAGGTGGGCGGCGCAGCCCGGACGGAGCGGCTCACGCTTCCCGGCTATCATCACGACGTCGGTTCGGCGGTGTACCCGATGGGCGTGGGGTCCCCCTTCTTCCAGAGTCTACCGCGGGAGGAGCACGGGCTCGACTGGCTGCATCCCGAAGTCGCGATGGCGCACCCCCTCGATGGGGGACGAGCGGTCTCGCTGCATCGCGACCTCGACGAGACCGCGCGACGGCTCGAAGGCGCAGGGCCTGCCTACCGTAGCCTCTTGCAGCCGTTCGTGGAGCACTGGCCAGCCTTCACGGAGCACGTGCTCGACAACCCGTTCCGGATCCCGAGAGCACCGTTCCTGATGGCCCGGTTCGGGCTCCGCGCGTTCCGGTCGACGGTCGCGCTGGCCGATCGTCTGCCGGGGGATGAGGCCAAGGCGCTTCTGGCCGGCAACGCCGCGCACTCCGGCGCGCCCCTCGACACGATCCCGCCTTCGGGCGTGGGGCTGGTCCTCATGGCCGCCGCGCACGCGGTCGGCTGGCCGATGCCACGCGGCGGCGCGGGACGGATCACCGGCGCGTTGGAACGGTGCTTCCGGGAGCTCGGCGGCACCGTCGAAACCGGCCACCGGGTGACCCGGCTCGAGGAGCTCCCACCGGCCCGGGCGGTCGTGCTCGCGCTGACGCCGGCCCAGATCGCGCGCATCGGGGGCGACGCCCTTCCGGACCGCTACCGGCAGCGTCTCACCGAGTGGAGGTACGGTCCGGGCGCGTTCAAGGTCGACTGGGCGCTCGACGCGCCGATCCCGTGGGCGGCTGAGGTCTGCCGCCGGGCGGGAACCGTCCACGTCGGCGGCAGCTTCGACGAGATCGCCCGAGCGGAGCGGACGGCCTGGGAGGGGAAGCCCTCCGAGCGGCCCTTCGTGCTGGTCGCCCAGCCGTCGCTCCACGACGACACGAGGGCTCCGCGCGGTCGCCACACCGCCTGGGCCTACTGCCACGTCCCGAACGGGTGGCCCGGCGACGCCACCGAGGCCATCGAGGCCCAGATCGAGCGGTTCGCGCCGGGCTTCCGGGACGTCGTTCTCGACCGGATCGCCCACGGGCCTCTGGCACTCGAGAGCTGGAACGCGAACCTCGTCGGCGGAGACGTGAACGGGGGCGCCATGACGGCCTTGCAATGGTTCGGACCGCACCGCTGGACCGGGTCTCCGTGGTCGACGCCGGTCGAGCATCTCTACGTGTGTTCGGCGGCCACCCCTCCCGGCGGCGGCGTCCACGGAATGTGCGGATACCACGCGGCGCGAACGGCCCTTCGCGGCGCGTTCGGCGTCCGCGTTCCGCGTGTGCCGGCCCCCGGGGGCGTTTCCGGATCGGGTGCGTGACCCTACCGTAGGGCGCTCCCCGTGCGCGATCCCCCACCCAGAACCACACGCTCGACTCCTGCGGAGGCAGTCATCGATACCAGCGAGACGTCCCCGGCCCGGAGCGCCCTGACGCTGGCGCTCTTCACGATGGCGATCGGGGTGGCGGCCGCCCTGCTCTTCGTCGTCCAGCCGATGGTCGGCAAGATGATCCTGCCGCGCGGCGGCGGGAGCCCGCAGGTCTGGATCACGGCGATGATGTTCTTCCAGGCGGCCCTGCTGGCGGGGTATGCCTACGCCCACTTCAGCGTCAAGCTGCTCGGCCCCCGACGGCAGATCCTCGCGCACGCGGTGTTGCTGGCGCTTCCCGTGCTCGTGCTGCCCATCGCGCTGCCGGACCTGCCACGGCCGGACGGCTCGGGGCCGTCGCTCTGGATCCTCATGCTGCTCACGCTCGGCGTGGGCGGCCCGTTCTTCGTGCTCGCCTCCGCCAGCCCGCTCCTCCAGAGCTGGTTCTCGTCGACGAGCCATCACTCGGCGCGCGATCCGTACTTCCTGTACGCGAGCAGCAACGCGGGCAGCCTGCTCGGGCTGCTCGTCTACCCGTTCCTCGTCGAGCCGCTCCTGCCCCTGAGCGTCCAATCACGCTCCTGGGCCGTCGGTTACGGCCTCTTCGCGCTGCTGGCCATCGGGTGTGCGGCCGTGGCGCTGCGTGCAGACCGCTTCCGCCCGAGGGAGGCCGCGCCACCTCCGCCCCCGCCGGACGCCGCCGCGCTCGACCCGACGACATCGGCCGCCGGAGCACCCGACGGCCGGGACCGGCTCTTCTGGATCGCCGCGGCCGCCATCCCGTCCGCGCTCCTCATGGGCGTGACCCATTTCCTCACGAGCCGGATCGCGCCCGTCCCGCTGCTTTGGGTCCTCCCCCTCGCGCTCTACCTCGTCACATTCATCGTGGCGTTCGCCCACTACCGGACGGTATCGACCGAGCGCGTGTCGCGGATCGTCGCGATCCTTGGCGTCTTCCTTGCGCTGGCGCTGCTCGCACGGCTGGGCGAACCGACCTGGCTCATCGTTCTTCTCCACCTGAGCGTCCTGACGGCAGGCGCGCTCCTCTGTCACCAACGGCTGGCCGAGCGGCGGCCGGACCCGGCGCATCTCACCGAGTTCTATCTGCTGATCTCGCTGGGCGGCGTCATCGGCGGAGCGTTCAGCGCGCTGGTGGCGCCTGTGGCGTTCAACGACATCGCGGAGTATCCCATCGCGGTGGCGCTGGCGGCGCTTCTCCGGCTCCCCATGCGGAGCGGGCGGACGCGGTCCGGGGACAAACGGTCCGTGCGCACGCAGTCCGGACGCGCCGCGGAGAGCGAGGCGGCCGACGAGGCCGCCGACGAGGCGGTCCCGTCGCGCCGGAAGAAGATCCTCGACGTGGCGCTGCCCGCCGCCCTCGGCCTCTACCTCCTCCTCGGCGACACCTTCCTAGCCCCCCTCGAGGAGATCCCCGACGGACTCGTGGTGGTGCTGCTCGCGTTCGTTCCCGCGGTGATCGTCTTCACCTTCGCCACCCGTCCCATCCGCTACACCCTCGGCCTCTCGCTCCTCTTCCTCTCGGCCAACTCGGGGCAGATGTACCGCGGCAGCGTCCTGCATCAGGACCGTACGTTCTTCGGCGTCTACAGCGTGACGACCGATCCGCAAGAGACGCTCACCATGCTGTACCACGGAGCGACGGCGCACGGCATCCAGAGCCGTGACCCGGCCCTCGCGCGGGAGCCGCTGGCCTACTACCACCGGAGCGGACCCGCCGGGAGCATCGTCGCGGCGCTCGCCGAGCGTCCGGACAAGCGAGAGATCGCCCTCGTGGGCGCGGGCACCGGCGCGCTGACGGCGCTCGCGGGTCCGCATCAGAGGGTCACTTTATACGAGATCGACCCCGTGGTGATGGAGATCGCCGAGGATCCGCGCTACTTCACCTTTCTACGGGATGCCCGGGCGGAGTACGAGACGGTCATCGGGGACGGCCGGATCGCGCTGCAGGAGACGGATCGCCGCTTCGACCTGATGGTGCTCGACGCGTTCACCGGCGGCTCGATTCCGGTGCACCTGATGACACGCGAAGCGGTGCAGCTGTATCTCGAACGGCTCCAGCCCCGCGGGGCGCTCCTGTTCCACGTGTCCAACCGGCACCTGGCGCTCGCACCGGTCCTGGCCGGCCACGCGCGCGATCTCGGGCTGACGGCGTACGAGCGCGTCGACGCGCGCACGGAGGTGGAGGAGGGGGTGTTCGGATCGCACTGGGTGATCCTGGTGCGGAGCCCCGA
Source organism: Gemmatimonadota bacterium (assembly GCA_040904945.1). Lineage (GTDB taxonomy): Bacteria > Gemmatimonadota > Gemmatimonadetes > Longimicrobiales > Gaopeijiaceae > JAWLHJ01. The sequence continues at coordinate 16,027 of JBBDSM010000138.1, read as the reverse complement.
AGACCTGGCCGGCATCCCCGACGAGGGGTGGCGCGAGCTCCGGGCCGGGCCGGACGCGCCGACGTGGACCGATGACTTCTCGAACCTGCTGTCGGTGCAGCGCTGGTTCTAGGCCGGACACGAGCGGGTGTTCGCTTGTGTCCCGAGTCGGACGTTCGCTCGCAAAAAAGGGCGCCGGGTCCCCAGAATGTCGTCGGGTGGCCTATGCTACGGCCGACCGCTTCCGCGGCCGACCCGCTCACCGCCGAGAACTCAGCACGGAGCGCATGGTCTGCTCCTCCGTGCTGGATTCTCCGCGTATAGCGCGGTCAACTCAGCACCGTCCCGGATCGTCGGCGCCATCGTGCTGAATAGGCCGCGCTATACGCGGTCAACTCAGCAAGGAGCGTCCGGGAATGGCGTTCGTGCTGAGTTGACGGGGTCGGCAGCTCCTCCCCGATGGTACTACATCGCATTCGTCGCTTTTCCTTGCACGATATCGGCAAGACCCTCGTGCGCGACCCACCAGACTCCTACCACGGGACACTAGAGAAATCCCCGGCTCGCGTGGAGCGTCCCGTCCTTGCCGACCAGCAGCCCCTCCGCGCTCGGCACCCGCTCCAGCAGCTTCAGCCCCGCCTCGGGCCCGAGTACCAGCAGCGCCGTCGACAGCGCGTCAGCGTCCATGGCCGCCCCGGCCACGACGGTGACCGAGCTCGTATGGGTGGGAGAGTGTCCCGTCCTCGGATCGAGGATGTGGTGGTGGTGGCGGTCCTGCGTGAACGCCTGCATGTAGTCACCGGAGGTCGCGACCGCCTGGCCCGCGAGTCGGACATGGCCAACCGGGCGCGCGGGATCGTCCGGGTGCTGGATGGCGATGCTCCACGGCTCGTCCGCCACGCCTGCGCCACCCGAGGCCATGTCCCCACCGGCATCGACCATGACACGCTCGGCCTCGGTCGCCGTCAGAACCTCAACCGTCCGGTCAACCACGTATCCCTTGGCGATACCGTCGAGGGTCAGCGCGCTGCCGGGCCGGGTCAGGCGGACGGAGCCTGTCCCACCCGTGCCGGGATCCGCCGGCTCGATCTCCACCGCGTCGAAGCCGACCAGCGCGAGGGCGCGCTCGACCTCGGCATCCCCGGGAAGCGCGCCCCTCTCCGCGTGCCGCTCGAAGACGCGCAGCAGGGGCAGGACCGTGGGGTCGAACGCACCGCCACTCAGGCCGTGGATCTCGCGAGCCCGAGCGAGCACCTCGATCAGCTCTCCCGGTGCATCGTCGAGCACCCCTGATGCGTTCAGGCGCGCCATGGGCGTACCGTAGGCGTGTCGGCTCAGAACCCCCTCGAGCCTCTCGATCTCGGCGAACGCCGCGCGCACCATGCCGCGAGCCGCCTCGGCGTCGGAGTGGACCGCGGTGATCGTGACGAGCGTCCCCAGGCGCGGCCGCGTGTCGGTCACCCGGTGCAACCCCGCCCGCCGGAGGACCTCCCGCGTCAGCAGGCCGCCGAACGCGAGGGCCGCCCCACCCACGGCCGTGATCCGGAGCGCCTCGCGGCGCGTGATCTTCCTCGTCTCAGACACCGGCGCCCTCCTGCTTCGGCGGCACCCGGAGTTGCACGAGCCGCGGCCGGATCTTCTCCATGTCGTGCCGGCAGGCGCCGACCCGCTCGATGAGGTTCGTCTCGCAGACGTTGCAGCGGACGCACTCCTTGAAGTCGATGTGCGGCCCATCGATGGCGCCCGTCGGGCAGTCCTGCTCACACACCTTGCAGACGTCGCACTGCTCCACCCGCCCGATCCGGCGGAGCGACACGAGTGAGGCGACCGCGAGACCCGCCCCGAGCGGGCACGCGTATCTGCAGTAGAACCGCGGGATGAACGCGGAGGCCACGAGGAACGCCCCCGCGATCGACCAGAGGAGGAACGAGGGGCTCAGGAAGAAGACCGTCCCGAATGGCTCGAAATACTGGTAGAGGCTCACGCGACTCCCCATGAGGGCAGGCACGAGCACGACGAGCAGAATCAGATACTTCACCTTGAGCGCCGGTCGGTGGATGCGCCACGGCACGGTCACCTTGAAGCGCTTCGGCACCACCCGGTCGATCATGTCCTGGAGCGCCCCGAAGGGACACAGCACGCCGCAGAAGACCCTCCCCCAGATCAGCGTGGTGATCACGGTGACCACGACCATCATCAGGAGCGGCAGGTCGCGCACGAACACGACCGGGCCCACCCAGATGCCCGCGGTCACGTGTGAGATGGAGAGAAAGCTCCCGTCGAGGAAGCCGATGAAGACGATGGTGGCCGCGAGCGCGACGTAGCGGAGGCCGGTCTTCTTCCGGAAAAACGCGACCAGGGCGAGCCCGAGCACCAATGCCAACCCGATGACCCGCGTCCAGTCGGTGGTGGCGAGGGTGCGCTGGAGTTCGGACTCCTCTTCTACAGTGGAGAAATCGAACGGGGTCTGACGGACGGGGGCCGGCGAGGCGGTGGCGACGGAGTCGACCACAGCGGAGTCGGCGGGCGCCGCGGCCAGCTCCGCGCCGGCGGCGACTCGGGTCGAGTCCTCGGTCGCGGGGGGCGGCTCCTCGACGACGGGTGCTGCAGGCACCGCGTCCTCGGCGGTGGGCTCCTCGGCCACCGGCTCCTCGACGACGGACGGCGCGGACGCCTCGGCCACCGCAGCCCGCGCGGGCGCCTCCAGCGCATCGAAGTAGGCCAGGTAGTGTCCCTCGTGCCCCTCCACCTCGTACATCATCGCGAACGGCTGCGTCACGTCGATCCGGTCATCGAGCATGAACACGCCCACCATGATGGCCTCCCCGTCGACGCGCCCCCCGCGGGTCAGCCCGAGCGAGTAGACCTGCTGCTCCGGGAGCTCGAGGGTGTCGCCGGCCTGCTCGACGTACCACCCCTCCCGGAGGAAGAGACGGAGCCGGGGGCCCTCGAGCGCGTACATCAAATAGGTCGGGTCCTCGATGTCCCACCGCTCGGCGGCGGCCGCGATGCGCGGCAAGTGCTCGGCCCCGACGAAGAACTCGGCGATGGAGTCGTTGGGCAGATGGGTCATCGAGATGTCCAGGTACCCTTCGCGGTCCTCGATGAGCATGCGCTTGAGCACCCCGCGGGTGCGCATGTCGAACCAGGACATCTCCTCGAGCACGATGGGGCCCCGCTCCACGACCCCCATGATGTCGTCCGAGTAGCTCTCGGCCACGCGTCGGGCGGCGTTGCGGATCCCTCGTGCGAAGGCGCGCGTGCTGAGGGTGGCCCGCGACACTCCGTCGACGTCGGCATTCACCTCGAACGGGTCGGCTATGCTTTTGCCCGCGAACTGCTCCTGGATGCCGCGGCGGCGCAGGAAGTCCCCCATGCTGCTCATGTAGGACTCGTAGTAATCCGTGACCCGGGCCCCCGTGATCAGGCCGTCGATACCGAGCCCCACGACCGCGCGTACCGGCCCGCTGTAGCCGAGCTGCTCGGGCGGGATGTCCTGGGTGAGGAAGACGAAGCCCAGAAAGAGATCCCCCTTGTAAGCGCGGATCACCGGCGGGTCGCCGGCCTTGCTCTCGAAACGATCGGCGGCCGGCATGACCTCGAGCAGGAGGTCACGGGGGACACCGGACACCGACTGCGCGGCCGCATCCGTCGCGAGCATGACGCCCAGGGAGCAACAGACGAGCGCCACCCACGAGAACGCGGGCGGGCGACGGCTGCGGGCGGCCTTCGAGAGTCGGGTCATCGACGGAGCGTGGGACGTGGGACCATTCAGGGACACGGCGGACGGGCCCGCTGCTGAGTATGGGGTGCAGGGCCGGGACGGCAACCGAGGGCGGTGCTGGGTGTAGACTTGTCGCACCACGCCCCGGGTGGGCATTATGCAGGGCTTCGTCCGCCGGGAGCTTCCGGTGGGACGGGACATCGACTTCAGGAGGACGCATGAGGAAGGCTTTTCGCGCACTGAGCGCTCTGATCTTGGCCACCGGCATCGCCGTGGCGCCCGCTGCCGCCCAGCAGGGCGAGCGGCACGACATGACGACGTACGAGCGGCCCATCGAGATGGCCGACAACGTCTGGATCGAGGAGCTCACGGCCCTCGAAGTCCGGGACCTCCTGGCCGGCGGCACCAACACCGCTCTCATCCTCGTGGGTGGGATCGAGGAAAACGGTCCGTTCCTCACGACCGGAAAGCACAATCACGTGCTCCGCGTCATGGGCGACGCCGTCGCGCGTAAGCTCGGTAACACGCTCGTCGCGCCGATCATCAAGGTCGAGCCCGGCAATCCCGAGCGGGCGAGTGCGTTGGGTCAGATCCGCCTCTCTCAGGACACGTACCGGGCGGTGCTCCGCGACTACGCGACCAGCCTGAAGTCGCAGGGCTTCACGCGCATCTTCATGATGGGCGACAGCGGCGGGAACCTGCGCGGCATGGAAGAAGTCGCGACGGAGCTCTCGGAGGCCTGGGCCGGTGAGGGCGTGATCATCGATCACGTCGAGGAGTTCTACAACTACGCCGACGTCCTCGCCTACCAGAACGAGGTCCTCGGCGTGCCCGAGGTCCAGTACGCCGACGGCTACCACGACAACTACTACATCACGTCGATCATCATGAACGACGACCCGCGCTACGTGCGCTTCGAAGAGCGGCTGAACGCGGGCCGGGCGTCGATCAACGGTGTCTCGATCTCGCCCATCGGCGAGACGCTCGAGCACGGCCGCAGGCTGATCGACTTCCGCGCGGACGCGACGGTGGAAGCCATCCGCCAGACCATCGCGAGCCAGACGCGCTAGCGAAGCTCCGATACGAGCATCGCCCGACCTGCGCAGAGATGGCAGGTCGGGCGACGCTCAATCGATACGGTCGGGCTCGATGCGCACGCGGGCCCGGCCGATCGAGGCGGGCCAGAGGGGTGTGAGCGACAATCCCTGGACCGACGACTCGGGGCCCTTCTCGGACTTCGACATCGTGCGGATCTCGTACCGCCAGACTACATGCGGCTCCGGATCGACGACGAGGTCGACGTTTCGGGACAGCGACAGCTCGGGTGCGAACCAGGCGTCCGGCGGGAAGTCGGCCGCGTCCCAGCGGTAGGTGATCTCGAGGGTCCCGTTCTCCTCGAACACGATCTCCTTGGTCAACGCCCCCAGGCCGTCGAACGACAACCCGACGCCGAGGCGTTCCTCCTCCCGGCGCACCGCGACGCCCGGCGTCTCGCGCGCCCACGATCGCAGGGGATCGTAGTCGGCCGCGGCGTAGGCCTCGAGCGAGAGCCCACCCCGTAGCACCCGTTCCACGGTCAGCGACCGGTCCTCGAGGTCGTAGGGCGGGAGTTCCTCGAAGCCCAGCCGCTCCTCGAGCGCATGGATGGACGCCATCCCGCCGTCGTCGGTGGGGGCGTCGTCCGCCTGGTGGGTGGACTGCCCTTCGGCTCCGTGCGTGTCCTCGTGGCCGCTCTCCGGTCCGCCGCCCGCTCGGTGGTAGCTCTCCCAACGGCGCGTGAGCACATCCGCGAGGTTACGACGTGCCGCGAAGTCCACGAGCTCCGTGACCGCCCCGCCCCGGGTAAGGTCGACCATCGCCGAGAACGCGGCGGAGTGCACCCACAGCTCGTCTCCGGCGGAGCCGCGCGTCATCTCCCCGTCGAGCTCCTCTCCGGCGCGCAGCAACCCCTCCGCCTCGGCGAGATTCGCCCAGATGGCCTCCCTCAGATGCCGGAGGTAGAGCCCGCCGAACACGCCGTGCCAGTACACGTCGTTGCAGCGGGCGCGGCCGAGGGCGTGGCGGGCTTCCGGACCGGCGTCGCGCTCGGCGCACAGGTCGGCGAGCCGGGCCGCCTTCCGATGCATCCGCCCCGACTCGGCGTAGATCGCCATGAAATTGCGCCAGTGCCCTCCCCGCACGAACCGGGACGCCACGTGCGCTGCGGCCGTGTGGCCGAGCGCCTGCTCGACCTCCTCGAGGGCGACCGCCGAGGCCGGGGGGAGCGACCACCCCTCCATCTCGCTGTAGGAGGCGGACGGTAGATACGACGGGCCGGCCGCGGGCACACGCTCCACCGCATCCGAGGCGCGCACCATCTCCACCACGCCGTCTTCGACCAGGCGACCCATCGTCCGGACGAAGTCCTCGATCCAGCCGGAACCCCAGACCCACTCCGCCGTGCCCGGCCACCCTCCGAACTTCTCGCCGTCGTCCGCGAGAATCGCGAGCGCCCGGTCCTCGGCGCGCAGCCCCCGCAGGTAACGCTCCAGCTCCTCGACGGGCCTGAACGGTACGAGGTAGCGGAGGCGCTCGTCGATGGGCAGCAGCGCCATGGTGCGGCCACCGGACTCGGTCCGGTGAGGCTGATGGAGGGTGTGCGGGTCGTGTCCGGCGACGAGGAAGTGCCGGTCGTCGACGAACGCGTACCGGATGCCCGCGTCGACGAGATCGACCACCAGGTCGGGCTCCCACACCCGCTCGGTCAGCCAGAGGCCGCTGGCCTCGACCCCGAAGCGCCGCTCCACCCACTCCTTCATCCAACCGATCTGCTCGACCCGCTCGGACCGGGAGAGCGCGGGCAGCACGGGCTCGTACAGCCCGGACAGGAGGATGTCGAGGGAGTCCGACGCGGCGAGCTGCCCAATGACGTCGAGGAACTCGTGTCCCTCGCGATCCAGCCACTGGAGCAAGGGCCCGGACACGTGGAGCGTGAGCGGCAGGAGGTCGTGATCGGCCATCCGCCGGAGGAACGGCAGGTAGACGTCGTCCGTGTGGCTCCGGAAGACCTCGTCGAAGTTGCCCACCGGCTGGTGCAGGTGCAGGCCGAAGACGAAGCCGACCGGACCCCGCCCGCCAATGGAGCGCGGTTCGAAGAACCGGTCGCTGAAGCCGAGAAACCGGGTGGCCTCGCGGATGGCGGGCGTCGCGTCGGCGCCCAGGCGTGGGAGGGCTCGCGCGACCAGCGACTGCGCCGCCGTCACGACGCGCGGGTCTTCGGCGCCAGTGCCCCGGGCTCGATGGGTGACCTCCCGCGACGTCGCCGGTCCCGGCGCGCGGAGAAAGCGCCGCACCGCGGTGAGGAGCGGCGCGTCGTGGACGGCGGCGCCCCTGAGGCTGACGCCCGTCACGCCCTCTTCCGCCGGAGCAGGAGGTACGCCCCGAACCCGCTCATCCCAGAGCCGCCGGCCGTCCCCCGCCTCGGGATCGTTGCTCCGGGCGTCGCCCAGACGGGAGCGGAGGCGCTCCTCCCAACGCTCGGCGGAGGCGGTGGGTCGCCCACCACCCGCGTCGGCGGCCGGACCGCTCAGCTCGCCCAGACCCCGGACCCCGTCGAGCGCATGGGCCGCATAGCGGAGCACCTGGAGCGGCTCGAGGCCGGCCAGGTCGTCGAAGAACCAGCCGCAGGAGGTGAACATGCGGAGCGCGTCGCGCTCGATCTCGAGCAAAATGAGCGCGCGCGTGGCGTCCTCGTCCGAGAGCGCCTCCCGCGCGTGCCGCCGCACGAGCTCGCGTCGGGCCGGCTCCCCCGCGTCGAGGACGGAGCCGTACAGGTCGCGGACCTCCCAGGGATCGTCGAAGAAGCGAACGGCCTCCGACTCGTAGAGTGCGTGAAGATCCGCGGCCAGCTCGTCGAGCGCGTCCCGGAGCACGGGGCGCCAGGCCTGCTGGGACTCCTGGTGCGGAGCCATCTTGCAACCGCACTCCGCCCGCCACCGGTCGACGCCGTGGACGCACGACCACGAGCTGGGTTCGACGAGCGTGACCTCCTCGGTCGGCTCGTTCCGGCTCAGGAAGGACGCATACCCCTCGAGCCGCACCTGCCCCCCCACCTCCAGGCCGGTGAGCGTCGCGGCGAGCGCCATATCCGCCCACGGATGGTGGTGCCCGAACGTCTCGCCGTCCGTCGCGAGCGACACGAGGCGAGCCCCCGGCTCCTCCGCGCGCTGGACCACACCGCGGATCCACGCATCGGCGTCGCCCAGGAGCGACCCGAACGCCACCCCGTGCGAGAGTCCGCCGTCGTAGACGAACACCGCGATCGAGCGCCCGCCGGGCAGGGACACCCGCCCGGGCATCCCATGGCGTGGCGCCTCTTCGACCTGTCCGGGCGCGAGCACCGTGAACGCGATCCCCTCTTCGGCCAGCACCTCCAACGTCTCGGTGTCGACCGCCGTCTCCGGGAGCCACATCCCCTCGGGGTCGCGACCGAAGCGGCTCCGGAAGTCGGCGATCCCCCACCGCACCTCGGTGACCTTCTCACGGCGTGAGGCGAGGGGCAGGATGACGTGGTGGTACGGGGCGGCCAGCGCGTTGCCGAAGCCCGTGCGCTCCAGGCTGCGCCGGTCCGCCTCCAGGAACGCCGCGTAGGTGGCGGGCGCCTCCCGGGCGAGCCAGCGCAGGAGGGTGGGCCCAGCGTCCCAGCTCATCCACTCGAGCGTGTTGACGACGTCCCGGATCCGTCCGTCCTCATCGAGCACGCGCGCTTCCGTGACGGGCCGGTAGCACTCGGCCAGAATCCGCTCGTTCCAGTCGTGGTACGGCGCCGCCGATGCCTCTCGTGGCACTCGGTCGGTTCGCGGATCTTCTCTCGGGGGTTGATAGAAGTGGCCGTGGACGACCACCGAAGGACGGGTCACGCAGCACCTCCGGCGGAGGCTTCGTCCGCCCGGACCCGCGCCCGGTGGTCGGACGCGATCCGGTACACGTCGGCGTACGCTGCGGCCGAGCGGTTCCAGCTGAAGTCCCGGGCCATGGCCGTCCGCACCCGCTCCTCCCAGGAATCACGGTGGCCGTAGAGATCGACGGCGTACTTCACCGCCTCCTCGAGCGCCCACGGCTGATACTCGTCGAAGACGAAGCCGGTGACGCGGTCCTCCACCGTATCGGCCAACCCTCCGACATGCCGCACCACGGGGAGCGCCCCATAGCGCTGCGCCCGCATTTGCGTCAGCCCGCACGGCTCGTAAAGCGACGGCATCAGCAGGAAATCCGCAGCGGCGAGCAGCTTGTGTTCCCGTTCTTCGGTAAAGGTGAAGCTGTAGCCGATCCGGTCCGGCGCCTTGGCCGCCAATGCGGCGATGGCGTCCTGGTACCGATCCTCGCCCTCGCCCAGGAACGCCCACTGGGCGTCGAGCCGTGGGATCATCTCCGCGCCGAGAATGAGATCGAGACCCTTCTGCTCCACCAGGCGCGCGCTCATGGCGAACAGGGGTGTATCCGGATCCGGGGTGAGCCCGAGCACCTCCTGGAACCACACCTTGCACTGCGCCTTCCCGGTGAGATCGTCCGCCGAATAGCGCGCCTCGATGGCCGGGTCGGTCTCGGGGTCCCAGACCTCGTAGTCGATCCCGTTGAGGATGCCCACGAACCGGTCCTGGAGGAGGTTGAAGGTGTCGTGGAGACCGAAGCCTCCGGTGCGCGTACGCAGCTCGTGCGCGTGCGTCGGGCTCACCGTCGTCACCATGTCGGCGAACACGAGCCCGCCCTTGAGCAGGTTCACCTGCCCGTACCACTCCATGCGGTCCATGGTGAACAGCCCCGGATCGAGCCCGAGCTCCGCCAGCACGCCCGGGCCATGATGTCCCTGGTAGCCGGCGTTGTGGACCGTGATGACCGAAGGGACCTGGTCGTAGTAGGCGTCGCCGGAATGGGCCGTGCGCAGGAGCACCGGCGCCAGGGCGGTGTGCCAGTCGTGCGGGTGGATGACCGGGGGTGACGGCGCCACGGATGGGAGTCGGTCGAGGGCCGCTCGGCAGAAGAACGCGAAGCGCAGGTGGTTGTCCGGGTAGTCCCCACCGTCGCCGTAGAGCCCGGCGCGGTCGAAGTACCCTTCGTGCTCCACGAAGTAGAGCCTCGGCGCGCCTTCCTCGACCCCGTGGTCCCGGAAGAGCCTCGCGCGCTCCACGCCTTGCGCCGTCGGGACGTCGAAGGCCTTCCCCTCCGGGCGGAGGTCCGCGCCGGACTCCCTGACCCTGCGGTAGAGCGGCATGATGACCGCGACGTCCCGCCCGGCTCTCGCCTGAAAGGTCGCGATGCCGCGCACCGCCTCGGCCAGCCCGCCGGTACGGGCATAGGGCCAGTATTCGGTCGCGAGGTGGACCACCGGACGAGCGCCTTCGAGATCGGGCGTCGCGTGGGCCCCGGAGCCGGGGCCCGTCTTCTTGGAAGGCATGGTGTAACTCGCTGGCGGTGGACCCGGGAAAGGCGATGCCACAACATACACTCCCCCGAACGCGAGTTCGACCGTCCGGGCAGCACTCCGCACGCTTCGTTACCGACAGCCCCGGAGCATCCGTGACCCCCGTGTCCTCCGAAGTCGCCACCGCGCTCGCCGACGGAACGCTCGCCGCACCCTTCGATGTGCTCGGTATCCATCCGACCGAGACCGGCTCAGGCAAAGTCGTCCGCGCGTTCGTCACGTGGGCCCGCTCGCTCGCCGTCGTGCGGGACGGCGAGCGCACGCCCATGCAAAGACTCCACGACGCGGGCCTGTTCGAGGCGGAATTCCCGGACGAGGATTTCTTTCAGTACCTGCTCGCCGTCGAGGACGAGGACGGGCGCGTGTGGGAGATCGAGGACGCCTACCACTTCGGCCCCGTCGTCGACGAGACCCGCGTCCGGGCTTTTCTCGAGGGACGGGAGCATCGCGTTCATCAGGTGCTGGGATCGCGCCCCCTGACCCATGAAGGCGTCGAGGGCACCGCATTCGCCGTGTGGGCCCCGCACGCCCGGGCCGTCGCCGTCATGGGCGACATGAACGGTTGGGACGGTCGGTGCCACCCCATGAGACCCAGGGGAGACACGGGTGTCTGGGAGCTCTTCATCCCCGGTGTCCGAGCAGGCGCCCGCTACAAGTTTCGCATCGTGGACGCCCACGGTGCCGTCCTCGAGAAGGCCGACCCGTGCGGCCGAGCCGTCGAGCTCCGCCCCGCCACGGCGTCGGAGGTGTGGACCGAGGGCGGCTATCGTTGGGGGGACGGAAAGTGGATGGAGCAGCGGGAGCGTTGGAACGCCGACGACGCGCCGATCTCCGTCTACGAGGTGCATCTCGGATCCTGGCGCCGCCGCCCGGGCCGTGCGCCCCAGGACCCGGGCTGGTACGGGTACCGCGAGCTCGCCGACCGGCTCGTCCCTTACGCCGCCGAGATGGGCTTCACGCACCTGGAGCTCCTTCCGGTGGTGGAGCACCCGCTGGACCAGAGCTGGGGCTATCAGCCGCTCGGCTTCTTCGCGCCGACCTCTCGCTTCGGGACGCCGGACGACTTCCGCTACTTCGTGGACCGGGCCCACCAGGCCGGGCTGGGCGTCATCCTGGACTGGGTGCCGGGTCACTTCCCGGAAGACGCCCACGGGCTCATCCGCTTCGATGGCACGCCGCTCTACGAGCACGCCGATCCCCAGCAGGCTCGGCACCCGGACTGGGGCACGCTGACGTTCGGCTTCGAGCGTCCGGCGGTGCGGGCCTTCCTCATATCGAGCGCCCTGCACTGGCTCGAGGACTACCACATCGACGGGCTACGGGTGGACGCCGTGGCTTCGATGCTCTACCTGGACTACTCGCGGAAGGAGGGCGAGTGGACGCCGAACGAGCACGGCGGCCGCGAGAACCTGCACGCCGTCACCTTCCTGAAGGATCTCAACGACGCGGTTCACGCGGCGTGCCCGGGCACGCTCATGATCGCCGAGGAATCGACGTCATGGCCCCAGGTGTCGCACGGGACGGACCGCGGGGGGCTGGGCTTCGACCAGAAGTGGAACATGGGATGGATGAACGACACCCTCGAAGCGATGGAGACGGATCCGCTCTTCCGTAAGTACCGCTACGACCGCTTCACCTTCTCGCTCCTGTACGCGTTCAGCGAACGGTTCGTGCTGCCGCTCTCCCACGACGAGGTCGTGCACGGCAAGCGCTCGCTCCTGTCGAAGATGCCGGGACCGGACGACGAGAAGTTCGGCAATCTGCGCGCGTTGTACGGGCTGCAGTGGGGACATCCCGGGAAGAAGCTGCTCTTCATGGGCGGCGAGATCGCCCAGCACACCGAGTGGGCCGTGGACGGCGATCTCGACTGGGCGCTGCTCGACTTCGATGCGCACGCGGGCATTCGGCTCCTGGTGGGAGACCTGAACCGGCTGTACCGGGGTGAGTCTGCGCTCCACGCGCAGGACTTCCACCCGAACGGCTTCGAATGGCTCGACTGCACCGACCCCGACCGGGTGATCCTGTCGTGGGTCCGGTGGGAGCCGGAATGGAAGAGCTACGTCGCGGTCGTGGTGAACCTCACGCCCGTGCCGCGGCCGGACTTCAAGCTCCCGGTGCCGTTCTCGGCCCGACACCGCGTGCTCATGAACACCGACGCCCCGGTGTACGGGGGCAAGGGCGATCCCTTCGTGCCGCCCGAGCTCGAACCTCGCCCCGAGCGGTACCAGGGTCGCGAGCAGGTCATCGACCTCCCGCTCCCGGGCCTGTCGGCCATCTTCCTGAAGCCGGTGTAGGCGCCGGCGGCCGATCGCGCACGACCGCCCGTGCGCAATCGGCCCAGCGGGCTGCTACGCCCCGGACTCTTCGGTGGCGAGCGACGAGCTGAGATCCCCGAACCCTTCGGTCGGCGGGTCGTCGGACTCGAGCGTCCCCGACAGCGCGGGTACGTAGAAGCGCGTGGCGTATTCCTCGACCATGCGCCGCGAGGTAAAGCGCTGGGCCGCGATCCGCAGGGCGTGCTTCATGTACTGGACGAAGCCGTGAGGAACCCCGTCGTCCTGGTCGTAGAAGAGCGGCACGACCTCGCGCTCGAGGATCCCGAAGAGCGCCTCGTGATCCTGCTGGTCGACCTCGGCCTCGGTCCCTTCGGCGCGCGGCAGCGCCCAGCCGTTGTCCCCGGTGAAGCCCTCGGCCCACCAACCGTCGAGCGTGCTCAAATGCGGCACGCAGTTCAGGGCGGCCTTCATGCCGCTGGTGCCGGACGCCTCCATGGGCGC
>JBBDSM010000138.1:0-2987 GCA_040904945.1 Gemmatimonadota bacterium | reverse complement strand
AGCCGCTTCTTCAGCTCGACGTGCACCTCCCACACCTTCCGATCGTCGAGCTCGAGAACCTGGTCCCACATCGCCGTATCGTCGACTCTGGCTCCCCAGTCGGGGCCCAGGTGGTCGTCGAGGAGCTCCATGTACCGGTGCGACATCCAGGTGCCCAGGTGGACCCCGTTGGTCACACCCTCGATGGGCACGTGCGCGGCGTCACGTCCAGACCAGAGGGAGCTCCACAGCTGGCGCGTCACGTCCCGGTGGAGCATGGACACGCCGTTCACGTGTCCCGCGAGCCGGATGGCCGCCGCGGTCATGTGGAAGCGTCCGTGATCGATCTCCGGATGGTGACCGATCGCCCCGAACTGCTCCCGGTCCATCCCCATCGACTCGTGGTACGAACCACACACCGAGTCGATGAGCTCCGGAGAGAACATGTCGTGACCCGCCGGCACCGGCGTGTGGGTCGTGAAGACGGTGCGGCTCCGTACATCGCGGGTCCCTTCGGACAGGCTGGCCCCGTCCGCGATCCGCTCGCGGAGCCGCTCCACCATCATGAACGTGGCGTGCCCCTCGTTGGCGTGCCACGCGCCGGGGGCGATTCCGAGCGCACGAAGCACGCGCACCCCACCGACCCCGAGGACCCACTCCTGCTTCAACCGGTGCTCCTGGCCGCCGCCGTACAGCTGGTACGTGAGCTCGCGGTCTTCCGGGTCGTTCTCCGGCAGGTTCGTGTCCAGCAGGATCAGGCTGGCGCGGCCCACGGCCAACTTCCAGGCGCCGATGGCAACGTCGCGCCCGCCGGTCCGGAGAACCGTCAGCGCGGTCTCGCCCTGCGGGCCCGAAAGGCGAATGAGCGGCATGATGCGGGGATCGAACGCCTCCTCGGAGCCCTGCTGCCATCCCTCGAGGTTCAGATGCTGATCGAAGTACCCCTTCGAATAGAGGAGGCCCACGCCCACGAACGGCACGCCGAGGTCCGAGACCGCCTTGCAATGGTCTCCCGCCAGGACCCCGAGCCCTCCCGAGTAGATCGGGATGGAGTTGTGGAGTCCGAACTCGGCGCAGAAGTAGGCCACCGGCGAGGGTCCGGCATCCGGGAAGGTGTTCCGGAACCAGGTGTCCTCCGAGGTCAGCGCATGATCGATCTCGGCCGACACGCCATCGAGCTTGGCCAGGAAGTTCGGATCACGCGCCAACTGGGCCAGCCGGCCCGGATCCATCTGGCGGAGGAGCGCGACCGGGTTGTGCCGGAGCGCCGACCAGAGCACGGGATCCAACTCGTTCCTGAGGAAGCTCCGGGCCCGGCGATTCCAGCGCCAGGCCAGGTTCAGCGAGAGCCGCTCGAGGTCTTTCAGACGCTCGGGCAGGAAGGGGATCTTGCTGCTGGAGTCACTCATCTATTGCACGTCCGTAACCCGCGAGCGGGTCTTGTTGGCGGAGGGAAGCGTAGAATTTCGTGGCCGCCGGGTGCAATGTGAAGCCCGACCTACCGCCCGCCGCCCACCGCATTCAGAATCGATGCCAAGGGGATCTTCAGAAACTCGATCGGTCCCCCTCCCTCCCCTTCTCCTTCGCTGAACAGCTCCGCCGTGAACAGCGCGTAGATTCCGGCCGCCGCCACCAGACTTACCCCGGCGGCGAAGAGCGAACGGTTCTTCGACAGCGTCCGGACCCCCACCTCGCGCACGTCCGCGCGGGGGACACGGACCGTGTCCGTCACCGTGCCGGTACCGTATCCCAGCCGACGCGCATCGAGCTCCACCTGGAGCATGATCTCCTGAGTGCTGCTCGACAGCACGCTCCCAGTGAGCTCCGAGAACGGAATCGCCCGGGTGGCCTGCAGCCGGTCCTGTCCGGCCCCGGTCAGCTCGACCCTGACCTTTTCGCCGATGCTCGGCGCCGGAGCCTCGACCGGCTGGTACTGGTAGCAGCCCGCGGTGAGGCCCACGAGCAGGCTTGGCAGTGCGACGCCACGCATGAGCCTTCCGACATGGTTTCGACCCATCAAGCAACTCCCGGTTCGGAGAGAAAGGCGCTTCACTCGAAGTAGAACGATCGAGCATCGCATGATGATACCCGAACGGCCCCCCGGCGATTCGCCGGGGGGCCGCGGGTTTCGACTCACGAGGAGTCGTTTGTACCTAGCAGGTGCCGAGAATGAAGCAGTTCGACACGCGCTCACTCTGGCCGATCACGAGGACCTGGCCAGGGTTGACCACCGCAGAGGAAGCATTTCCCCAACGCGGGCTCGGCACGCCGAAGCGGTAGTGATCCCACAACCGGCGGTTCGGCATGTTGATGAGATTGGCCATGCGCTCGTGATAGAGCATGTCGATGGCCTCCGGATGGTTGCCCAGCAATGCCTGGGCCTGGAGCCACGGAGTGTGGTCCAGGGGGCTATCCGAACTCTTCAGCGCACGCACGTGGTTGATGTGCGTCTGAAACTCCCCAATGGCGCCCCCCTCAGCCAGCGCGGCCTCGGCCAGGATCAGGTGCAGCTCCCTGGCCGTCACCACCCTGAGCGGTGCATACAGCAGGTTGTCCACGAAGGCCGTGATGATCTCCTGGGCACCCTGATCGGGAATGTTGTCGATCGGGTCGAGCAGGACGATGTCCGTCTCGTTCGTGGTGATGCCGTCGTTGTCGACGTCCGCCGAGTCACGACGCACGGCCTTTCCGCTGTTGTCGGCCACGGCGTAGGCGTCCGAGAATACGAACTCCTGACGGGAGTTGATCCAGGATCCCTGAGGGTTGGATCCACTCGCCGAAGCGAAATCGAGCGTGAACTTCCAGTCGTCCGTAGGCCCGATCGCGGCAATCACGTCCTCGGCGTAACCCACCGCCGCGGCGTTATTGATCAGATAGTCGTTCGGATCGACCCCGCTCGTCGGAATCGCACCCTGCATGTGCGACCAGAGCGCCCGACCCCAATGGGCACGGGCCAAAGCAGCCTCGACCTTCACGAGGTTCGCTCCGGCGGCCAGGGCTTGAGCCGC
>JBBDSM010000137.1:18739-22126 GCA_040904945.1 Gemmatimonadota bacterium | reverse complement strand
GAGGTACCTGACATGACCGACGAACGAACAGTGCGCGTGGCCGTCAACGGATACGGCGTCATCGGAAAGCGCGTCGCCGACGCCGTGGCGGCACAGAACGACATGAAGCTGGCCGGCGTCGCGGACGTGACGTCCGATTGGCGCGTAGCGGTGGCGCGGGGGAAGGGCTACCGACTGTATGGTGCCACGGCCGACCACGCCAACGCCATGGACGCTTCCGGCCTCGACCCGGCCGGTGACCTTGGCGACCTCCTCGACTCCGCGGACATCGTCGTGGACTGCACACCGAAGAAAGTGGCCGCAGCCAACGTCGAGCGGTACCGGGAGCGCGGCCTCAAGTTCATCGTGCAGGGCGGCGAGGCGCACGCCGTCACGGGGCACTCCTTCAGTGCCGAGAGCAACTACGCCTCCGCCCTCGGCCGCTCTGCCACGCGTGTTGTCTCGTGCAACACGACGTCGGTGGTCCGGACGCTGTCGGCGCTCAAGCGCTCGGGGCTCCTGGAGCGTGCGCGCGGCACGCTGTTGCGCCGCGCCACCGATCCCTGGGAGAGCCACCTCGGCGGGATCATGAACACGCTCGTACCCGAGCCCGAGATCCCCAGCCACCAGGGTCCCGACGCCCGCACGGTCGATCCCGACCTCGACGTGGTGACGATGGCTGTCAAGGTGCCCGAGACGCTCGCCCATCTGCACTACTGGACGGTCCAACTCACGCGACAGGCCTCGAAGGAGGAGGTGCTCGCGGCGTTCCGCACTTCGTCGCGCATCGCCTTCATCCGCACCGACGAAGGGCTCCCGGCCATCAACTCGGTGAAGGAGCTCACGGCTGATCTCGGCCGGCCCCACGCCAACCTCTATGAGGTGGCGCTCTGGGAGGACATGCTGAGCGTCCAGGGCGACGAGGCGTTCTACGCCTACATGGTGGACAACCAGGCCATCGTGGTCCCCGAGACCATCGATGCCATCCGAGCGCTGACGGAACTGGAGTCGGACGGGGCGGCGTCCATCCGCAGGACCAACGAAGCTCTTGGGATCACCGGACACCTGGTGCCCGAGTCGGCTGGCCAGTTCTTCCGATGAAGAGAGTCGCGGTACTCACCAGTGGAGGCGATGCGCCAGGGATGAACGCCGCCGTCCGGGCGGTCGTGCGAACCGGCGTGGCCCGCGGCTGGAAGGTGTTCGGCGTTCCCGACGGGTACGCCGGTCTGTTGGAGGGGCGCCTCGTCCCCATCGGTGCCCGCGACGTGAGCGGGATCATCCAGCAAGGAGGGACAGTTCTCGGCAGCGCCCGCTCAACGGAGTTCCGTACTGCCGAGGGGCAGGCTCGCGCGCTCGGAATGCTCCGCGAGCATAGGATCGACGGACTGGTGATCATCGGCGGCAACGGCTCCCAGACCGGTGCGTTTGAACTCGCCAAGCGGGGCTTCCCGGTCGTCGGGGTCGCCTCTACGGTCGACAACGACCTGCTCGGCTGCGACATCACGATCGGCGCCGATACGGCGCTGAACGTCGCCCTCGAGGCGATCGACCGTCTCAAGATCACCGCCGCCTCGCACCACCGGGTGTTCGTGGTCGAGGTGATGGGCCGGGACTGCGGCTACCTGGCGCTCATGGCCGGCATCGCCGGCGGCGCGGAGGCCGTGATCATTCCGGAGGTGGAGGTCGACCCCGAGCAGGTGGTTCGGACTGTGCGGGCGACCTTTCGCTCGGGTAAGCGCCATGCCTTGATCGTGACCGCTGAGGGCGCCCGTTACAACGCGGCCGGTCTCGAGCAGTATGTCGAGGCGAATCACGCTCAACTCGGAATCGAGTTCCGAGCGACTATTCTGGGGCACGTGCAGCGCGGCGGCGCACCCGGTCCGTTCGACCGGCTCCTCGCCACCCGTCTCGGGGCTGCGGCGACTGAGCAGCTAGCCGAGAGCCGGACGGGCGTACTCGTCGGTCTCCTGCGGGGAGAGATCACGGCGACGCCTCTTGCGGAGGTGGCCGGACGTACGAAGGCGCCGGACCTCTCCTTGCTCGAACTGGCGCGCGTCCTGGCGACCTAAGGGGGAGTTCAGGAAGCGCACCTCATGATCCGATGAGGAAGAGCGCTCGGCACAAGCGCGAAGTCCCGAGACGACGTTCCAACGTGGGAGCGAATAGCATGAAGACGAGCCGAACTTGCCTGTCGATCGTCCTGGCCCTGATTCCAGCGGTACTGGCCGCTGCAGCAGCAGGCGCACCGAGCGGAGGCCTATTCGCTGCGCATATGCTCGGCGTGAGCCAGGCTCTGTGGGCCAAGCCTTATCCCGACGGCCGCATTTCCCTGCCTCGGACTCGAGTGGATCTGTACGGGCCCGCGCCTGAGGACGGTTCATGAGTGCCTCGGTTGAGATCGCCGGTGCCGGACCCTCGGGGCTCGCGGCTGGTATCGCCGTTGCCGAGAACGGTGGTCGCGCCCGGGTGCTTGAGCGCCGCTCGGGCGTGGGCATGCGTTTTCACGGCGATTTCCAGGGGCTCGAGAACTGGTCTACCGAGCGGGATGTGCTCGAAGAGCTGCACGAGATGGGAATCGAGCCCACGTTCGAGCACACGCCGTTCCGTGAGTGCGTCTTCTACGATCCCGACGGTAGGGAGCATCTCTGTCGCTCGACCCAGCCGATCTGGTATCTCGTACGGCGTGGAACGGAAGAGGGCAGCCTGGATCGTTCCCTGGAGCGTCAAGCCGTGGCGGCCGGGGTCACGATCGAGCACGAGCACCTCGTGCAGCACCTCCCGGAGGGTGGGATCGTCGCGCATGGCCCTCGACGCGTCGACGCGATCGCTGTCGGATATGTGTTCGAGACCGATCGTGCCGACGGGGCCTTCGCGGCCGTCTCGGACGAGATCGCACCCGGTGGGTACGCATACCTGCTGATTTGCGGTGGACGCGCGACGGTCGCGACGTGCATGTTCGACGACTTTCACAACGACAAGCTTTACCTTGAGCGGACCGTCGATCTCTTTCGATCCCGTGTTGGCATCACACTGCGGAACGAGCGCCGGTTCGGAGGGTTCGGCAACATGTCCGCGGAGCCCCATCTGCGGCGCGACGCGCTCCTGTTCGCGGGCGAGGCGGCAGGGCTCCAGGACGCGCTGTTCGGCTTCGGGATGCGGTACGCGATGGTGTCCGGGCATCTTGCGGGTAAGGCGTACGCGAGCGGTGACCTGGACCGGTACGAGGCCGATTGCCGGGAGCGTCTGCTTGGATTCGTTCGCAGTGCATCCGTCAACCGCTACCTGTACAGGCGAGGAGGCGACCGAAGGTATCGATATCTGGTGAGGGGACTGTGCCGGGGCGACGCGAGGACATGGCTTCGGCGCCACTACGTCGGTGGATGGTGGTCGCCGCTCCTCTATCCACTG
>JBBDSM010000137.1:0-18639 GCA_040904945.1 Gemmatimonadota bacterium | reverse complement strand
ATGGCTTCGGCGCCACTACGTCGGTGGATGGTGGTCGCCGCTCCTCTATCCACTGTCGAAGCGCGATGGCGAGCGCCGCCAGCAGCAGAGCCTCGCGCAAGGCAGCGAGTCGACTCACGGGGAAGGAGCGTAAAGAGCTTCTCGGGACCTTTTTCGACGCCGACTGGCATCATCAGATCCTCATTCACCCTCGGTATCGAGCGCTTTTCGATAAGCGAGTGCGAGGGGAGACGTTCACGACGTCCGATCTTCGCGACCTCCAGCTGTGGTCGAATCTCGCGTGGTTCAACGTGCAGTTCAGGGACCGAGACTGGATCGGGCATCGCTGTGGTGTTTGCGACCATGCTGGTTCGGCCCCAGCCATAGATGAGGAAGTCGGCCTTGGTTGTCGGGTCATCAAGACCCACTTCGAGCATAGGGAGTAGCGGGTCCGCCCGCATCGGATCACATCATGAACACATCTTCATGTTGAGATCATGCAAGCTTCACGCTCGACGGTGTAGGTTTCGTGGACTCCTCGGCCACGGGTCGCCGATCCGGCCCCGAACGTTTCTAGAGCCGAGGATCCAGGAGGGGCGCATGCATGACGATTCGAAAAACCCCAGGGAGCAGAGTACCGCCCCGCGGAGGAGTTTTCTTCAAGCGATCGGGGCCGTCCTGGCCGGAGCTGCCGCCGGATTCGCGCCGGTCGTCGCGGGCGCGGCGACCCTGCTCGATCCGCTCCGCCGTGAGCGCCCGGATGCCGACCTGGTCCGGGTGACCACCTTGACCACCTTGCCAGAAGGTGGCGCCCCGAAGCGCGTGACCGTCCAGTCCGACAGGGTCGACGCGTGGACCCATTACGCGCTCACGCCCGTCGGCGCCGTGTATCTGAGGCGTGACGCCGGACGACTCCACGCGCTGAACGTGGTCTGCCCGCACGCGGGCTGCTCGGTGAACCTCGCCCCCGATGGGTCGCACTTCGCGTGCCCATGCCACCGGAGCCGATTTGCGCTCGACGGAACCCGAGAGGAGGGACCCTCGCCGCGGAACATGGACGAGCTCGACGTCGAGGTACGCGGGGGCGACGAGGTCTGGGTGCGGTTCCAGAACTTCCGCCCGGGCACGGAAGACAAGATTCCCATGTGACGGGCCGGGGTAGCTGCCTAGGGCCGCTGCGGCGGATGGCACTCACGCGACGATGAGCCCGGAGACGGTGTGACCAAAAGCTTCGAAAACGCTCGACATTTCCTGATCCTCGGCGGGCTCGCATTCGCGTTCCACTTTGTCTGGGAGAGTATCCAGTGTTCGATCTTCTTCGTTCATGGCTCATACGACGCGACTTGGTGGGGCATGGTCAAGGCCGCCGGCGGCGACGTAGGGCTCACATGGACGCTTTACGGGATCGTGGCGGTGGCGGGCCGGAGATGGCGTTGGGGTGTTCGGCCCTGGGGATGGGATCGGACTGCGGCCCTGGTCGCCGGAGCGCTCGCGCTGGGCGTAGCGGTCGAGCTCAGGGGGCTCCACCAGGGGCGCTGGAGCTACACCGAAGTCGCCCCGCTCGTACCGTATCTGGATGTCTCTGTCGTCCCACTGGTCCAACTGCTTCTCTTGACGCCTCTGGTCGTCGTGTTGGCCGAGCGATTCGCACAACCTCGAGCATGAGGAGGTACGCATGAATCGGTATCAGAATTTGGGAGTCGTGGCCGTACGTTGGCTGGGTGTAGCCTTTCTCACGCTTTCGGTGACGTCGCTCCTCATCGGTCTTGCGGGTCCCTGGGCGATGGGCGGTACGATGATGGGCGGTGGCCAGGCGATGACCGGGTACTCGGAGCAGATGATGCCCGGTGGGTTCGGACACATGGCTGGGGGCGGGTTCGGGATGTGGTGGGGTCCGACTGTGCTCTTGTTGCTCGTCGGGGTGCTCCTCGTGGCGCTGGGACGACCGATCGGCAAGGCGATCGGATCGGGGTTGTCCGAGGCGTGACCGGGCGGACTGCAGACGAGCGCCCTCTCTGCCAACTCCAGTGAGACGAGATCACCATCGGCGCCGATACGGCGCTGAATGTCGCCCTCGAGGCGATCGACCGCCTCAAGGTCACCGCCGCGTCGCACCACCGCGTGTTCGCGGTCGAGGTCATGGGCCGCGACAGCGGGTGCCTTGCGCTGATGGCGGCCATCGCCGGTGGTGCGGAGGTCGCGATCATTCCGGAGGTGGAGGTCGACCCCGACCAAGTGGTCCGGCGCGTGCAGGCGACGTATCGTGGGGGTAAGCGCAATGCCCTGATCGTCGCTGCGGAGGGCGCTCGTTACAATGTGGCTGGCCTCACGCATTACGTCGAAGAGCATCATGCGCCCCTCGACATGGAGTTTCGCACGACCATTCTGGGCCACGTGCAGCGCGGGGGCGCCCCGGGCGCGTTCGACCGGCTGCTCGGCACGCGCCTCGGCGCTGCGGCTGCCGAACAGCTGGCCGAGGGCCGGCCGGGCGTGCTCGTGGGACTCCTCCGTGGAGAGATCACGGCGATGCCGCTGGCGGAGGTGGCGGGGCGCACGAAGCCGCTGGACCTTTCCCTGCTCGAGTTGGCGCGCGTCCTGACGATCTGAGCGTTCCTACACCTTCTCGCAGGGTGGGCGGCCGGCGGCGAGCTCTGTCAACCCCGAACAAGGCGGTAGGCGAGCACGACCGTACCAACCCCGAGTAGCGTGGCCGGAGCGTGGCGGCGCCGGTGATCGTCAGCTCTCGTCACGCCCACTCCCAAAAGCATCGTTCGTGCGCTCCCAGCCGTCCGGAACGGGTACGAAACGCTCTGGATGCGCCTCGAACTTCTTCCGGCATCGCTCGGAGCAGAAGTAGTAGGTCACCTCCAGGAATTCCAGGGTGGCTGCCGCGTCTTCGGCGTCGATGGTCATCCCACAGACTTTCATCCGGGCAAAGAGCATGAACCCTTTTTCATAATTCGTTCACCTTGGCTTCACCCGGACCGTGTTTTTTTCTGTTCTGTCATTTTCCCTCCCGTCTGGACACACCTTCCGGAGCCCTCCATGAACGCGTTCGTCCGTTTTCTCTCCATCCCATTGCTGGCGCTGGCTTTGCTCGCACTCCCGAGCGACACCCCTGCGGAGGCCGTGGTTCACTTCGGTCTGAGCCGGGCGGCACCGGAGGCGGGCGCGACTGTTGCCGCACCTTCGGAAGTGAAGCTGTGGTTTACCGAAGAGCCCCAGGCGGGCACGATTTCCATTCGTCTGCTCGAGGCGGACGACGCGGGCATCCACGTGATGGACCCGGTGCAGGACTCCGAGGACCCGCGCGCGTTCACGGTCGCCTTTCTCGGTACGGTCCCCGCGGGTACGTACACGGTGTCGTGGAGAGGCATGGGTGCGGACGGTCACGTCGTCCGGGACACCTTCCAGTTCACCGTGGTTTCTCCCTGACCTGTGACCAGAGGACGATTCATGAAGCATTCCATAGTTCGGCGCGCCGTTTGGTCGGCGCTGACCGTAGCCGCCCTCGCCACGGATGTGTCGGCCCAAGCTCCCGCGGACGTGGAGGCCGTCGTCGCAGCCTACCACGAAGCCCTCGCTGCCGGCGACTCCGTCAGCGCGCTCGCGCTGCTCGCCGATGACGTCGTCATCCTGGAGAGCGGAGGAATCGAAACCAAGGAGCACTACCGCTCCGGACACCTCGCGGGAGACATGCGCTTCGCACAGGCGGTTCCCAGGGAGAGGGGCGCGATCTTGGTCGAGATCCTGGGTGACGTCGCGTGGGCGTGGTCGACCAGCACGACGGTGGGGCGGATGGGAGATCGGGAGATCAACGCCCAGGGGGCCGAGCTCATGGTGCTGGCCTACGAAGACGGCGCCTGGCGCATCAAGGCGATTCACTGGTCATCGAGGGCCCGTTAGACATGCTTGGAGAAACCACCGTGAAAGACCGCATCAGCCGCAGGACGTTTCTGCGGTCCGGCGTCGCGTTGAGCGCACTGGCTGGACTCGACACACTCGTTCCAGGGTACGCCCGGGCGGACGGCGACCTGTCCGGTCGCCGTCCGGACATCCTCGATGGGAGCGCGGGGCCGATCGATCTCACGATCGGGGAGGTCGACGTGCCCATCGACGGACGCCGCGGACGCGCCACCACGATCAACGGCACGCTTCCGGGTCCGATTCTCCGGTTCAGGGAAGGCGACGAGGCGATCCTGAGGGTGACCAACACGCTTGAGGAGGACACGTCCGTCCACTGGCACGGGATCCTTCTTCCGAATGGCATGGATGGCGTGCCGAACGTGAATTTCCCCGGCATTCGACCAGGCGAGACGTTCGAGTATCGGTACCCGATCGCCCAGTACGGCACGTACTGGTACCACAGTCACTCCGGACTCCAGGAACAGCTCGGCCACTACGGAACGTTGATCGTCGATCCCGCCGATCCCGAGCCCTTCGAGTACGACCGTGACTATGTGGTCGTGTTGTCCGACTGGACGTTCGAGGACCCGTACCGGATCATGGCGCGCCTCAAGAAGCGGCCGGACTATTACAACCGACAGAAGCGTACTGTCTTCGATTTCATCAGGGACGCCGCCGACCGCGGCTTTGGTGCCACCCTGGAGGAACGACTGATGTGGGGTGGCATGCGGATGAACCCCACCGACATTTCGGACATTACCGGTGTGACGTACAGCTACCTCGTGAACGGGATGGCGCCCGAACAGAACTGGACGGGGCTCTTCCACCCCGGCGAGCGCGTGCGGCTCCGCTTTATCAACGCGGCTGCGGCGACTCTGTTCGACGTGAGGATTCCGGGTCTTCCCATGACCGTGGTGCAATCCGACGGGCAGCATGTGAAGCCGGTGGAGACCGATGAGCTACGGATCGCGATCGCGGAAACCTACGACGTGATCGTCGAGCCGCGGGAGGAGCGCCCCTATGCAGTATTCGCCGAGGCCATCGACCGTAGCGGATACGCGCTCGGGACATTGGCCCCTCGCGAGGGGCTACGGGCCCCCGTGCCGGAGCGTCGTCCACGGCCGCTGCTGACGATGGCGGACATGGGCATGGACCACGATATGGCGGGCATGGACGACATGCCGTCGGCCCCAGGAGGCACCGCCGACCCGCACGCCGGCCACGACATGCCCCCGGCCCCCGCCGCCGATCCGCACGCCGGGCACGACATGCGCGGAATGGAGCACGAAGCCGCCGCTGGGGAGACATGGGCGGCGGGATCCGTGGCGCCCTTGACGGCGCACGGCCCCGACACCCATGGCCCGGCCAATGCGAGTGTGCCCGATCAGGTCATGAGCCGGCTTCACGAGCCGGGCCTGGGCCTGGGCGAGGATGGCTGGCGTGTGCTGGTTTATACCGATCTCGAGGCGCTCGAGCCGGGACACCACGTGGATCCACCCGAACGGGAGATCGAACTCCACCTCACCGGCAACATGGAACGCTTCATGTGGTCCATCGACGGGAAGAAGTTCTCCGAGGCGGAGCCGATCCGTCTCCGTCTGGGTGAGCGGGTCCGCATCACCATGGTGAACGACACCATGATGAACCATCCCATGCACCTCCACGGGATGTGGATGGAGTTGGAGAACGGGAAGGGCGCGGCGATCCCCAGGCAGCACACCGTGAACGTGAAGCCTGCGGAGAAGCTCTCCGTTCTTGTGACGGCCGACGCGCCCGGCCCCTGGGCCTTTCACTGCCATGTGCTCTATCACATGGACGCAGGCATGTTCAGGGTCGTCGAAGTGGTGGGAGACGAGCATTCACAACACCACCCCGGCTCGGGGGACCGCCGATGAGCGGCGCCGTGCGCGTAGTCGTCCTGGCCGTCCTCGTGACGCTCGGGATGCTCGGGCGGACCCTCGAGGTCGACGGCCAGACGATGGACCAGAAGAACTACTTGTTCCTCATGGTCAATGACCTGGAGCAGGCGCCCGGACTCGGGGAGCGGCCGATTCTCGTCGACGCCGAGGCGTGGTACGGTGGTGACTACAACCGGCTCTGGTTGAAGCTCGAAGGCGATGCGTCGACGCTCGAGCCGGAAGGCGAACTCGAAGCGCAGGCCCTCTTCAGCCGCCTGATCTCGCCGTGGTGGGACCTCCAGGCCGGTGTGCGGGTCGACCGTGCGTGGGGTGGCGGGGGGCGGACCCGTCCTCACCTGGCCCTCGCGCTACAGGGCCTCGCCCCGTATTGGTTCGAGGTGGAGACCTCCGTCTTTCTCGACGTCGACGGGAACGTGAGCGCCGCGTTCACGGCCGCCTACGATATGCTCCTTACGCAGAGTCTCATCCTCGAGCCGGAATTCGAGGTCGGGCTCTCGGTGCAGGACGTACCCGACTGGGGCATCGGGGCGGGCGTGCACGATTTCGTTCTAGGAGGGCGACTGCGGTACGAGATCCGACGAGAGTTCGCGCCCTACGTTGGTTTCGTCTGGCATCGCGCGTCCGGAGGCACCGCGGATCTCCGCCGCACGGCGGGGCTTCCCGTCGGAGACGGAAGTCTCGTGTTCGGCGTGCGTGCATGGTATTGAGCGACCCGGCACACCGCGAGCCTCACATCCCCACTAAGGAATGCGACCGATGAACGAAAACGGTTCACACGGGCACCACCCGGGCCACCACGAGGACTCCGCGGGTGGCGGGCATACTGGGCACGAGGCCGACGGGGGCCACGATGAGCACGCCGGACACAGCCCCGAGATGTTCCGGGACAAGTTCTGGCTCTCGCTGGTGCTCACGGTGCCGGTCGTCTTCTGGTCCGCGCACATTCAGGAGCTCGTGGGCTACCAGGCTCCGAACATCCCCGGATCGGAGTGGCTGCCATCGGTGCTGGCCACGGTGGTCTTCGTGTACGGTGGCCTCGTCTTCCTGAAAGGTGCGGCACGCGAGCTGAAGGCCCGCCTGCCGGGGATGATGACGCTTATCTCACTGGCCATCACGGTGGCGTTCGTCTTCTCGTGGGTCGTGCAGCTCGGGCTGATCGAAGCGGACGCGCTCTGGTGGGAGCTGGCGACACTGGTCACGATCATGCTCCTCGGTCACTGGATCGAGATGCGGTCGATCAAACAGGCACGCGGGGCGCTCCAGGAGCTGGCGAAGCTGCTCCCGGACACGGCGACGCGCTTGACGGAGGCGGGTGAAGAGCGGGTTCCCGTGGACGACCTGCGAGACGGCGATGTCGTTGTCGTGCGTCCCGGGGAGAGCGTTCCCGCGGACGGCATCGTGCGGAAGGGGGAGAGCGACCTCGACGAGGCGATGATCACCGGCGAGTCCCGGCCTGTGAAGAAGGGGGAAGGGGACGAGGTGATCGCCGCGACGATCAATGGAGAAGGAGCGCTTCAGGTCGAGGTGACCGGCACGGGAGAGAACACGAAGCTCTCCGGGATCATGCGGCTCGTGGCCGACGCGCAGGAGTCGAAGTCGAGGGCCCAACACCTCGCGGATCGAGCGGCTCAGATTCTGACGGGTGTGGCGATCGCGTCGGGCGTGCTCACGCTGATCGTCTGGCAGCTCCTGGGCGCGCCGATCGATTTCTCCATCGTGCGGGTCGTGACGGTGCTCGTCATCGCGTGCCCGCACGCGCTCGGGCTCGCGGTTCCTCTGGTCGTGGCGATATCCACCACCCTCGGCGCCCAAAACGGGCTCCTGGTGCGGGACCGGAGAGGCCTCGAGGAGGCGAGGAACGTCGATACGGTCATCTTCGACAAGACCGGTACGCTCACGCTCGGTGAGTTTCGCGTCGTCGACATGGTGGTGTCGGAGGATGTCTCCGAGGACGAAGCGCTCCGGATCGCGGCCGGCGTGGAGACCGGGTCCGAGCACCCCATCGCCCGAGGCATTGTGAAGACCGCGGGGGACCGGGATCTCGAGGTCCCAACGGCCAACGACTTCCGAGCGATCACCGGCAAGGGCGTTGCCGCGACCGTGGAGGAAACGGAGTACCACATGGGTGGTCCTGCACTCCTGAAGGCCGAGGAGGCCAAAGTGCCGACCGCGCTGTCCGAGGCGGCCGAAGCGGCCTCGGAACGGGGGCAGGCGGCCATCTACCTGTTGAGGGGAGGACGGGCCCTGGCGGTATTCGCTGTCGCGGACGCCATCCGGGAGGAAAGCCGTGAAGCCATACGGGCGCTGCACGACCGAGGCATCGAAGTCGCCATGCTCACCGGCGATGCCCGGCCGGTCGCCGAGGCCGTGGCCGCAGAGCTCCAAATCGACACCGTGTTCGCCGAAGTCCTCCCTGAAGACAAGGCGTCGAAGGTTCGGGAGCTCCAGGCGCAGGGTAAGAAAGTCGCCATGGTAGGCGACGGAGTGAACGACGCTCCAGCCCTGGCGACCGCGGATATCGGCATCGCGATCGGGGCCGGTACGGACGTAGCAGTGGAGGCGGGGCACATCGTGCTGGTGCGTTCGGACCCTCGTGACATCGCCCGCATCGTGACCCTGTCCAAGGCAACCTATCGCAAGATGATCCAGAACCTCTGGTGGGCCGCCGGCTATAACATCCTCGCGATTCCGTTGGCCGCCGGCGTGCTCGCCGCATGGGGCATCCTCTTGACGCCCGCCGTCGGCGCCGTACTCATGTCGGCCAGCACCGTCATCGTGGCCATCAACGCGCAGCTTCTCAAGCGGACCGAACTCTAGGAAACCACCACCACCCCAGCAGGAGGAACCATGAAACATCAAGACGACTCCGCCGACGAAGCACATGGTCCGACCTCCGGCGAGCCATCCTCGGGAAAAGAAGGAGCCAGGCGGTACGTCCGCTTCTTCGCGATGATCGCGACCGCCATGGTTGCCATGTATGTCTTGACGTACGTGAATTCCATGGAGTGGGCCCACATGCGTTGGAGCGAGACGCGGGTCTATATGACGCTCATCATGGGCGCATCCATGGGACTCATCATGCTCGGGTTCATGTTGGGTCAATACCGCAGCAGGAAGCTGAATATGGTGGTTGTCCTCGTCAGCTTGCTCTCGGGAGCGCTGGGCCTCTACCTGGTCCGGAGCCAGACGACGGTGCAGGACCGCTCCTTCATGAAGGCCATGATTCCGCATCATTCCATCGCCATTCTCACCAGCGAGCGCTCGGAGTCCCGGGACGTGCGCGTGTGCCAGCTCCAGGTGGCCATAATCGAGGCCCAGCGGCGTGAGATCGCGGAGATGACCTGGCTCATCGACGACATCGAACAGAACGGACCGGCCGAGTCCGTGGAGGCGGCGCGAGCGCGTCCGGTGCCCGACTTCGAGGGGACGAGCTCGCGAGTTTGTCCCCCGAACTAACGCGGAGCTGAGCGGTGGCTACCGACCTATGAGCGGCTTGGAGCGGGCGACACGGGACGTCGTCGACGAGCTGGCGTCCGGCGGGCTGCTCGGCGCGACCGACGCGGTGGATGAGGAACGTATCCGGCGGATCACCGACGAGGTCACCCACGCGTTCCGGGCCATGGCACCGGTCCGGCGAGGTGTCGCGATCTTCGGATCGGCCCGGGAAACGCCGGTCAGCCGATGGGGCGTTGTCGCCCGCGAGGTGGCTCGTGCCCTGGTCGCGGCCGGGTTCACCCCGATCACCGGAGGTGGTCCTGGGCTCATGGCCGCCGCGAACGAGGGAGCAGTAGAAGTCGGAGGCTCCTCGGTCGGCCTCACCATCCACCTTCCGGATGACGAACCCGCGAACGACCACCTGACCCTCGAGGTGCCGTTCCACTATTTCTTCCTCCGCAAGCTCGCGTTCGTGAAGTACAGCTGCGCTTTCGTCCTGCTTCCAGGCGGCTTCGGCACGCTCGACGAGTTGTTCGAGGCGCTCAACCTGCGTCGTACGCACCGGCTTCATCCGTTTCCGGTGATCCTTGTGGGGTCGTCGTTCTGGGGCGGGCTCGTGGATTGGCTTCGGACCGACGTGGTGGATGAGGGCACGCTGTCCGAAGAGGATCTCGAGTTGCTGACGATCACGGACGAACCGGAGGGGGTCGTCGAACAGGTCGTCGAATGCCACAGTACGCTCTGCCGCCGGCTCGGGATCGACGGATGAGCACGCTTGGGGCCGGCGATCGTAATACCCATCGTCCGTTCGCCATCGTGTTCGGCGGAGGTGGCGCCCGGGGGTTCGCTCACCTGGGCGTGCTCAGGGCGCTGGAGCGGGAGGGTTATCGTCCGCGATTGGTGGTGGGCGTCTCCATGGGTGCGGTCGTAGGCGTCACATATGCGAGCCGTCCGGACTGGTACGAGGCGGTTCTGGACATGGAGCTGGCCGATTTTCCCGGGCTGGCTGGCTCTCCGGGCGAGGGCCGATCCGGCGCGATCCGGCTCGCGCGGATGATGATTGGGAACCTCCGGGTGCTGCTGGCGATGGTGAGGGATTGGGGGCCAGGAACGCCGGCGCGGAACTCCGGGCTCGTCGAGGTACGCAAGCTCGTGGGCCGCGGACCGTTGGACGAGACGCGCGTCCCGGTGGTTGTGACCGCGACAGATCTTGTTTCGGGCGAGCGCGTCGTGCTACGCTCGGCACCGGCCGACGACGCGGTCTATGCCAGCGGAGCCTTGGCGGGCGTCCTCCCTCCACTCCCGATGGGAGACTGGCTCCTCGCGGACGGTGCGTACACGGACCTCGCACCGGTCGACGTGGCACGGGAACTCGAATCGGCCGCCGTGCTGGCGGTGGATGTGGGCTCGACCGGCCGGGCCACGAGGATCACCAACGGGTACCAGGCCATCACCAGGGCCATGGAGATCTGTCATCGGCAGCACGCGCATCTGCGTTTCGCCGAGGCCGATCTCGTGTTGCGTCCCCGGTTCTCGAGAGACATCGACACACTCGAGTTCAGTGCCCGCCGGGAGTGTGTGGCGGCGGGGATACGGGTGGTGCGGGCGGAACGGTCGCGGATCGCGCGACTTCTCGACTGGTGACGACCATGTGGACGGCCACCTGCACGTGTCCTGAGTCTCCTCGAAAAGCTCGGGGGAGGTGAAGAAACATTCACGTGAGAGTCACGGTCTCTTCATGTGTCTTGCTTATCCTTGAGGCAGATTCCGGGGGTAACCCGAACGGCGGGTTCGCCAGGAGACAGGAGGCGAGTCATGAAGCACGAGCTGGACGACCGGTCCGGGCCCCCAGGCGAGGGCCCAGATGCCCCGCGACGAACCTTCCTGAAAGCGATCGCGGCCGCGATCGCAGGCGTGGCCGCGGTGCTGCCTCCGGCCGTGGCGGGGGCGGCGACCCTGTTCGACCCGCTCCGCCGACGAGAACGCGACGCGACTTCGATACGAGTGGCGAGCCTGTCTGCGATTCCCCAAGGTGCCTCGCCGCGCCGGGTGACCGTGTCGTCGGACCGGGTGGACGGATGGACCCACTACGAGTCGACCCCGGTCGGGGCCGTCTACCTTCGGTGGGAAGGAGAACGGGTGCAGGCTCTCAACGTCGTATGCCCTCACGCTGGTTGTTCGGTCAACCTGGCGCGGGCAGGGACGCATTTCGCGTGTCCGTGCCACCGGAGCCGGTTCGCCCTCGATGGAACGCGTGAAGAAGGTCCTGCGCCCCGCGGCCTGGACGAATTGGAGGCGGAAGTGAGGGACGGTGAGATCTGGGTTCGCTTCCAGAACTTCCGTCCGGGCATCGAGGAGAAGGTTCCGATCTGAGGAGGGTCGCATGACCCACCGCCACGAGCACAAGGAGCACATCATGGGAACGTACCGTAGCCTCGGAATTCTGAGCGTCCGGTGGCTCGGCGTCCTTTTCTTGACGCTCTCGTTGACGGCTGTTCTGGTCGGCCTCACGGCACCATGGACGATGGGCGCGATGGGGGGCATGATGGGCTCCGGTCAGCAGATGAACGAACTCTCCGAGCAGATGATGCCCGGCGCGTGGGGCGGCATGATGGGCGGTGGATGGGGGATGTGGTGGGGTCCGACCGTGTTCTTCGCGCTGATTGGGGTCGTTCTGCTGCTCGCCAGCAGGCCTCTTGGAGCCGTGATGAGCCGGGGTCTCGAGGAATGAACGTCGTCTCTGTTGGGGCCGTGACGTCGACCTCGAGGGCGGCTGCCAGGAGCCGACCGATGCGTCGTAGGTATCGAGTGGTCGTATGAATCGACGAATCCGCTCAGTGGCGGGCCTCTTGGCCCTGCTTGCCCTCACCTTCTCGTTTTCCGAGGCGGTGTGGGCATCGACGTGCCTTCCGGGTATGGCCATGGCTGACTCCGCGGTGGTGCTCGAGGGCGCCACGCCCGAGTCTGTCGAGAGCATCCCGATGGGGATGCATGATGAGCGTGACCTTCGCAGCCGGGACGACGATCGCCCGTGCCCATTCAGCTCCCCACTCGCGGCGCAGGACTGCGCGGGCGTCTCCTCGATGCCGGCCCCGTCCACGGAGCCGTCGACTCCGGCCGCTGAGGTCACTTCTGTCGGATTCACCGTCCCAACGCTTCGTGAACTCCTCCTGGAGATCGTGCTGTTCCGCCCTCCCCGGGCCTAGTCCATTTCGCGGAGTCTTCTTCGGCTCCGCCTCTCAGCATAACGAGATGATCTGATCGCCCCGCGGCGGGCGGACCCTTCCGCCGGCGTGTGTGATCCGACCCGGACTACGACAGAGGGCTTCACCATGATTCGCATCAGCACACTCACGCTCGTGCTCGCCCGTTGGGCGCCGACAGGCGTCCCGCGGAGCGTGGCCGTGAACAAGAAGCTTCGCTCGAGTCTTCTCGTCCTCCTCGCGGTCGCGGCGCCGATGGGGATCTCCGCTCAAGAGGCGGTCCTTCCGGCGCTGCTCATCGAGGCCGACACCGCCAACCCCCAGATCTTCGCCGCACGGAACGCCGCGGAGGCCGCGGCCGCGAGGATCCCGCAGGCCGGCGCCCTGCCCGACCCGATGCTGAGCATCGGCTTCATGAACCTGCCCGTCACAAACCCGGGTTTCGGATCCGATATGATGACCATGACCCAGGTGCAGATCGGGGCGCAGTTCCCCTGGCCGGGGAAGCTTTCCCTCCGAGAGGACATGGCCCGATTCGGCGCCGAAGCGGCAGCGTGGGAGATTGAGCGCGTTCGCGACCGTGTCCTTACCGAGGTGAAGTCCACCTACTACCGAGCCCATTTCTTGGACCGGGCGCTGGAGGTCACCGTTCGCAACGAACGGCTTCTGGCCGACTTCGCGTCGCTCACGTCTTCGAAGTACGGGGTGGGAACCGGAGCGCAGCCGGACGTGCTGAAGGCTCAGGTCGAACGCTCCCGGCTCACCGATCAGATCATCGCCCTGCGCGAGGAACGCGCCGGACTCGAGGCGAGGCTGAACGCACTCCTCGGGCGACCCACGGACACGCCCCTCCCGGCGACGCGGTTCCCAGAGGATGTTCGGGCCGCCGCCACCCTGAGCGCTGCCGAGGAGCTGAGCTTCGCGTCCGCCAGCCTGGCGGACATCCTCTCGACTCCTTCCCAAGAGGATGGCCCTCTTCCGTCCGTCGCCGAGCTCCAGCGCCAGGCGCTGCAGCACAACCCGATGATCCAGGCATACGTCCGACGCGTCACGGCACAGGAACGTGCGGTGCGCCTGGCGGAAAGAGCGAAGCTCCCGGACGTGAGCCTCACCGCGGGCTACAGCTACCGCTCGGGCTTCGGCGACTTTTTCAACCTGATGCTGTCGGCACCGCTGCCCATCTTTTCGGGACGCAAACAGGATCAGGCCGTCGTGGAACAGACCGCGACCCTGGCCGAGCGCGAGGCGCGTTACGAAGCGATGGTCGACGAGGTCCACGCCGAGGTCGCTTCGCTGTGGGCCGACCTCCAGGGCGCTCGGGATCAGATCGCGCTTCTCGATGAGGGCATTCTGCCGCAGGCGCGCACCTCGCTCTCTTCGGCGACCGCGTCATACCAGGTCGGCGGGGTAGACTTTCTGACCCTGCTCGACTCCCAGGTGACGCTCTATCGGCATGAGCTCGACTACCATCGGCTGCTGGCCGATTTCGCAAAGAATCTGGCCGCGCTCGAGCGCGCGGTGGGCACGGAGGTGCTTCGATGATCCGTAACAAGAAGAAGGCGCGATATCTGGCTGCGGGTCGGGGGCTCTTCTTCCTGGCGTTGGCCGCCCTGGCGGCGTGCTCGTCGGGCGACGATGGGGATCTGCAGGACGGCCCCGAAGGGGGGATGGAGGGCATGGAGATGGAAAGGCAGGCGCAGGAGACGGAGGGCATGGACATGGGCGGTATGGCCATGGACGGCTCTATCAGCCTGACGTCCGAGGAGGTGTCCACCTTCGGGATCACGTTCGACACGGTGGAGGTCCGACCCCTCGTCCGAACGATCCGAGCCGTCGGCATGGTCGAGTTCGACGAAACTCGCATGGCCTACGTGGCACCGAAGTTCGGTGGCTGGGCCGAGCGGCTGTACGTGGACTTCACGGGTCAGATCGTCCGTGCGGGACAGCCGCTCCTGGACGTCTATTCCCCGGAGCTGGTGACGGCGCAGGAGGAGCTCCTGCTGGCCGCCCGGATGGCGGAGTCGGCCGGGACGAGTCGGTTCGAGGACGTGTCCGAAGGCGCGCGTGACCTTCTCGAGTCCGCGCGTCGCCGACTGGCGTACTGGGATATCACGGACGAGCAGGTCTCACGACTCCTCGAGACGGGAGAGGTGAGCCGGACCCTCACCTTACACGCTCCGGTTGCGGGGGTCGTGATGGAAAAGGACGTCATCCAGGGCCAGGCGTTCCAGCCCGGAAAGAACCTCTACATGATCGCGGATCTTTCGGAGGTCTGGGTGAGCGTCGAGATCTTCGAGGCCGATGTTCCGCTCGTACGCGAGGGAATGCCTGTCGAGATCTCGGTGGCGTCGCTTCCGGGCGAGACCCTGACCGGCACGATCGAATACGTCTATCCCACCCTGGAGGACCGGACGCGCTCCATGCGAGCACGGGTCGCCGTACCCAACCGGGGAGGGAGGCTCAAGCCCGGGATGTACGCGACCGCGGTGCTTCGCGCCGGGCTCGGCGAGACGCTCACCGTCCCCAGCTCGGCCGTGCTCCAGACCGGCGAGCGTGCGGTCGCCTTCGTGGACATGGGTCGAGGTGAGATCATGCCCCACGAGCTCCGGCTCGGCGCGCGTGGCGAAGGGTACGTGCAGGTGCTCGAAGGGCTCGAGCCGGGCCAGCGAGTCGTCACGTCCGCGCAGTTCCTCCTGGATTCGGAGTCGAACCTCGCCGAGGTCATGCAGGCGATGATGGCGCAGATGGGGGGGAGCTGATCATGCTCACGCGCATCATTGAGTGGTCCATCAACAACAAGTTCTTTGTCGTTCTCGGCACCATCGCGGTGGTCGGGTTTGGCGGCTGGGCGATGATCACCACACCCGTGGACGCCATCCCCGATCTTTCGGACGTGCAGGTGATCGTCCAGACGGAGTGGAGGGGCCAGGCTCCGCAGGTGATCGAGGACCAGGTCACCTACCCGCTCTCGACAGAGCTCCTGAAGGTCCCGAACACGAAGTACGTGCGCGGCATCAGCCAGTTCGGGCGGTCCTTCGTCTACGTGGTGTTCGAGGATGACGTGGACATGTACTGGGCGCGCTCGCGCGTCCTCGAGTATCTCAACGGCATCGGGGACCGGCTGCCCGAGGCGGTTCAGCCCCAGCTCGGTCCCGACGCGACGGGCGTCGGTTGGGTCATGCAGTACATGTTGCTCGACCGGAGCGGCAAGCTGAACAACGCGGAGCTGAGGAGCCTCCAGGACTGGTACATCCGCTATCAGCTCACCGCTGTCCCGGGCGTGAGCGAGATCGCCACGCTCGGTGGCTTCGAGAAGCAGTACCAGGTCGTGCTTGAGCCGGAACGGTTGCTCGCCTACGGCATTCCGGTCCCGAAGATCCTGAGCGCGATCCGGGAGTCGAACCTGGACGTCGGCGGGCGGGTCCTCGAGCTGGGCGGCAGCGAGTACATGGTTCGCGGGCTCGGGTATCTCGGGTCCGTCGAGGACGTCGAGAGCGTCGCCGTCGGAATCGGCGGGGACGGGACCCCCATCACCGTGGGGGATGTCGCCCGTGTACAGATCGGACCGGAGATCCGGCGCGGCATCGCCGAGCTCGCGTGGCGGGACGAGGACGGACAGATCCAACAGGGAGAGGTCACGAGCGGCTTCGTGGTCATGCGTTTCGGCGCGAACCCGCTCGAGGTCATCGGACGCGTGAAGGAGCGTATGAACGACATCCAGCGGTCGCTCCCCGAAGGGGTGGAGATCGTGATCGGGTATGACCGCAGCAACCTGATTCATCGGGCCATCGAGACGCTTCGTGACAAGCTCCTCGAGGAAAGCCTGATCGTCGCGCTCGTGACGGTTCTCTTCCTGCTCCATGCCCGGAGCGCGCTGGTGGCGATCCTCACGCTGCCGGTCGGCGTCCTCATGTCGTTCCTGGTGATGCGGTGGCTGGGCGTGAACGCGAACATCATGAGCCTGGGCGGCATTGCCATCGCGCTCGGGGCGATGGTAGACGCCGCCATCGTGATGATCGAGAACATGCACAAGCATATGGAGAGGAACGAGCGGGAAGGCCAACCGCGCTCCCAGTGGCAGCTCGCTGCGGACGCCTCCAAGGAGGTCGGCCCGGCGCTCTTCTTCTCGCTGCTCATCATCACATTGAGCTTCGTGCCGATCTTCGCGCTGGGCGCGCAGGAAGGACGACTGTTCCGGCCGCTGGCACTCACGAAGACCCTCGCGATGGCAGCATCGGCGCTGCTGGCGATCACCCTGGTTCCCGTCGCCATGGGGGCGTTCATCCGAGGGAAGGTCAGGCCGGAGGAGCGCAACCCGATCAACCGCGCGGCGCTGAAGATCTACCGTCCGACCATCGGTTTCGTGCTTCGGAACCGCCTCGCCGTGATCGGAGGGGCCCTCGCCGTCTTCCTCGTTACGCTGATTCCGTTTGGACGACTGGGAAGCGAGTTCATGCCCCCGCTCATCGAGGGCTCCATCATGGACATGCCCTCGGTCTTCCCTGGGGTCGGGACCGGACAGGTGAAGCGGATGCTCGAGCAGCGGGACCGCGCGATGGCGAGCATTCCGGAGGTGGAGATGGTTCTGGGCAAGGCGGGACGGGCCGAGACGGCCACCGATCCGGCCCCGTTGTCGATGTTCGAGTCGGTCGCCATCCTGAAGCCGGAAGAGGAATGGCGAGAAGGGATCGACTACGATTCCATCGTGTCGGAGATGGATGCCGTTACCCGCACCCCGGGCGTGGCCAATATGTGGTCCATGCCCATCAAGAACCGGCTGGATATGCTGGCGACGGGGATCAAGACGCCCGTCGGGATCAAGATCTTCGGTCCGGATCTCGCGATCCTCGAGGAGATCGGCACGCGGATCGAGGGACTGTTGCCCACGGTGGATGGCACCGCCTCTGTCTTCGCCGAAAGGGCGATCGGCGGCCGGTATCTGGAGGTCGATGTGAACCGGGACGCCGCCGCCCGCTACGGCTTGAGCATGGCCGACGTGCAGCAGACGATCATGACCGCGGTCGGGGGCATGAACGTGACCCGGACCATCGAAGGCAGGGAGCGCTACACCGTGAACGTGCGGTATGCCCGGGAGCTCCGAAGCGATACCGATGCGATCGGCCGCATTCTCGTGGCCACGCCCACGGGGGCTCAGGTCCCACTGGGGCAGCTCGCCGACATTCGCTTCGACAGCGGGCCGCCCATGATCAAGAGCGAGAACGCGCTCCTGAACAGTCTGGTCTACGTCGATGTGCGTGGACGCGACATCGGTAGCTATGTGCAGGAGGGGCGCGAGCTCCTCGACCGGGAGCTAGATCTCCCTACCGGGTACCGGCTCGAGTGGTCGGGCCAGTTCGAGGCCATGGAGCGCGCGAACCGGACGCTGCGGATCGTCGTCCCTATCACGTTGGCCATCATCTTCCTCCTTCTCTACATCAACTTCCGCAGCGTGCCGGAAAGCCTGATCGTCATGCTCTCCGTGCCGTTCGCCCTGGTGGGCAGCGTCTGGTTGCTCTGGGCGCTGGACTACAACCTCTCGGTGGCGGTATGGGTCGGCCTCATCGCGCTCGCGGGGGTCGCTGCGGAGATCTCGGTCATCCTGCTCGTCTACCTGGACGAGGCCTACCATCGGCATGAACGGGAGGGAAGGCTGCGCAACAGGGCCGACCTCATGGAGGCGGTTCGCGAGGGTGCTGGCGAGCGCGTGCGGCCGGTCTTGATGACGGCCACGGCGGTCACTGCCGGCCTGCTGCCCATCCTGTGGGGTAGCGGCACCGGCTCGACGGTGATGAAGCGCATCGCGGCGCCCATGGTGGGCGGGATGGTGTCTGCCACCGTGCTCACACTCGTGGTGGTGCCGGCCCTCTACGCGCTCTGGAGGGAATGGCAGCTCCGGAGGTCGTGGAAGGAGCTGGCGTAGGCGGATGGAGACTCGTCCGAGCTCGGGGGTCGTGAGAC
The DNA here is from genome assembly GCA_040904945.1 of Gemmatimonadota bacterium. Taxonomy (GTDB): domain Bacteria; phylum Gemmatimonadota; class Gemmatimonadetes; order Longimicrobiales; family Gaopeijiaceae; genus JAWLHJ01. The sequence continues at coordinate 239 of JBBDSM010000137.1, read as the reverse complement.
GGTCGCCGGGGGAACACCGGATTGAGACAGGAGAGAAGATCGATGAGGCGGTGGTGGTCGCCCTTCACGACGCGAACGTGTCCCACCTGAGCATCATCTCCGATCACACACCCGTGCTCAGGCGACGGTCACGTCCTCGCACAGGTAGACGTCCTGGATCGCGTTCAGGAGCTCGATGCCCTCTTCGCGCGGCTTCTGGAACGCCTTCCGCCCCGAGATCAGACCCATCCCGCCCGCGC
>JBBDSM010000136.1:1383-3730 GCA_040904945.1 Gemmatimonadota bacterium | reverse complement strand
CAGCTCGCCGTCGGCTTTTCGGTCGCCCTCCAGCCGCTGAACCTGAGCCTCGCCCTCGGCGGCGTCGTGGTCGGCACCGTGGTCGGCATGCTCCCCGGCATCGGCCCGATCAACGCGATCGCGATGCTCATCCCCCTCCTCTTCGCGGTAGGGCTCCCGCCCGAGTCGTCTCTCATCCTGCTCTCCGGCATCTATTACGGATCGCAGTACGGCAACTCGATCAGCACCATCCTGCTCAACGTCCCCGGGACCGCGTCCGCGGTGGTGACGGCCATCGACGGGCACCAGATGACGAAGCAGGGGCGGGGCGGCGAGGCCCTCGCGCTCGCGGCGGTGTCGTCGTTCGTCGGGGGCACGCTCTCGATCGTCGGGCTGGTCTTCCTGGCGCCCGCCCTGTCGCGGTGGGCCATCCGCTTCGGCCCCGCCGAGTACTTCGCGCTCATGGTGTTCGCGTTTTCGGCGCTGTCGAGCGTATCGGGAAAGAGCGTCCCGCGGGCGCTCGCCGCCACCGGCCTCGGGCTCTTCCTCGCGACCATCGGCATGGATCCGAACAGCGCCGTCCCGCGCTACACTTTCGGGCAGCTGCGGCTCTTCGACGGGCTCGACTTCGTGGTGGTGACCATCGGACTCTTCGCGGTGAGCGAGGTGCTCCTCGTGCTCGAGCGGACCGAGTGGGGGAGCGAGGCGGCTGCGCGGTACGGCAAGGTGTCCATGAAGCTCGGCGCGCTGTTCAAGTCGTTCTGGAGCATGATCCGCGGGAGCGTCGTGGGCTTCTTCGTCGGCGTGCTCCCGGGCGCGGGCGGCACCATCGCCGCCTTCCTGTCGTACAGCGTCGAGGAGAAGATGGCCGGCGAGACGGGCCGCTTCGGTCGCGGCGACGAGCGGGGGGTGGCCGGCCCGGAGGCGGCCAACAACGCCGCCACCACGGGTGCCATGATCCCGCTCCTTACGCTGGGGATCCCCGGCAGCGGCACTACGGCCGTCCTGCTCGGCGCCCTTCTGGGTCTCGGGCTGGCGCCCGGCCCCCTGCTCATCGAGCGCAATCCGGAGGTGTTCTGGGGCCTCGCCGCGTCGATGTACGTCGGCAACGTGTTCCTCCTGCTGCTCAATCTTCCCCTCGTGGGGGTGTTCGTGCGCGTGCTCCGGCTGCCGCGATGGATCCTCATGCCGGGCGTGGCTGCGCTCTCGTTCGTCGCCGTCTACGCCGTGAACCAGAGCCCGTTCGATCTGGTGCTGATGGCCGGGTTCGGGCTGCTCGGATACGGCATGAGGAAGGGCGGCTTCCCGCTCGCGCCGGTGATCCTCGGCCTCGTGCTCGGGCCCCTCATGGAGAAGAACCTGCGCCGCGCTCTGGCTCTCAGCGGTGGCGAGTGGAGCGTCATGTTCTCGAGCTCGCTCGCCATCGGGCTCTGGGTGATGGCCGTCGCGGCGCTCGTAATACCCTGGGCGCTCGGGGCGAGGCAGCGTGCTCGGGCGCTGGCCGGGTCGGGGATCGGGGCGGAATAATGGGTCGCGACACCGTTTCGCGAGGCAGCAAATCTGCGATCCCGTGTCGTGGCGCGACTTCTGCAGTAACTTAGTGATCGCGGTTCGCGACTTTCGCGCACCGCAAGTCTTCACTGGGCCGGCCCGCTTCCGGGCGCGCCGACCCTCATCCTCTCGGTGGAGGGTTCCGGATCTGATGAATACGATGTCGTTGGGCCGTCGCGCGCTCATGGTTGCGGCGCTTACTGGTGCTATGGCTGTGCAGGGTTGCTCCTCGAACCTCCGTACGGGGACGCTCGGTGGCGCTGCCGCCGGCGCCGTCGTCGGCGGGCTCACGAGCGGAACCGCCCGCGGAGCCATCATCGGCGCGGCCGTCGGTGGCGCTGCCGGCGCGGCCATTGGTGCCGTCATGGACAGCCAGGCCGAAGACCTGCAGGACAAGCTTCCCAACGCTCGGGTCGAGCGGGTCGGTGAAGGTATCGCCGTCACCTTCGACTCCGGCATCCTCTTCGGCTTCGATTCGTCCGCTCTGCAGTCCGCCGGCCAGCAGAACCTGCGCGATCTGGTGGCGTCCCTCGAGGAGTACGAGGGCACCGAGGTGCTCGTCGTCGGCCATACCGACTCGACCGGCTCGGCCGAGTACAACCAGAGTCTGTCGGAGCGGCGCGCGGCGGCTGCCCGGACGTTCCTCATCGGCGCCGGCCTTGATGCTGGACGTGTGCGCGCGGTCGGCATGGGCGAGAACGAGCCCATCGCGTCGAACGATACCGAGGCCGGCCAGCAGCAGAACCGCCGCGTCGAAGTCGCGATCTTCGCGAGCGAAGACATGCAGGCGGAGATGCTCCGGCGCCACGGCGGCTGA
>JBBDSM010000136.1:0-1283 GCA_040904945.1 Gemmatimonadota bacterium | reverse complement strand
GAAGCGGCGCTGGGGGCTTTGTTGCCTCCGGGGGTGGCGATCGCGGTCTGGTCGCCGGCGCTTGGGGAGTCGGAGCTCGGACCCCGCGAGGCCGAGGCGATTGCGCGCGCGGTGCCCAAGCGGCGGACGGAGTTCGCGCGAGGGCGGGCTTGTGCGCGGGAGGCGTTGCGGAGGGCGGGATGCGGAGTCGAGGCGTCCGTCGGGGCGCCCGATTCGTCCGGCTTCGTCGAGATCCCGGTGGGCGCGTCGCGCGCGCCGGTATGGCCCGAGGGGTTCACCGGGTCGATCACGCATTGCGACGGGTTCGTCGCGGCGGTGGCGGCGCGGGCGGGTGTGGTTCGGGGGATCGGGCTGGACGCGGAGCCGGACCGTCCGCTTCCCGACGGGGTCGCCGCCCAGGTGCTCACGCCCGAGGAGCAGGCTTCGCCGCCCGATTCCCTCCACGACATCGTCCGCTTCTCGGCCAAGGAATCCATCCACAAAGCCGTCTTCCCGCTGACGGGGGTGTGGCTGGACTTTCTGGATGTCGCGCTGGAGCTCGACGACGGCGCGTTTCGTGCGCGGCCGGCGGCCGGGGCGCGCGTCACGACGCCCGTGCTGGACGGGCTCGCTGGAAGGTACACCCGGGTGGCTGGCGTGGTGGTGACGGTCGCCTGGGTCCCGCGTCTGTGATGCGGCCCGAGCGTTGTACGGGCGCCACCTGCCCCCTACGTTTCCGGGAGGAGGACGATGCCATGGAGGCGAACCAGAGACGCGCCCGCTGGACCTACGCCGAGTACGCGCGTCTGCCCGAGTCGGGTGGTACGCGCTACGAAGTCATCGGTGACGAGCTCGCAGTGACGCCGTCGCCGAGCAGCAGGCACCAGCGAATCGTGACCGAGTTGGTCGTGCGGACGAGCTCGTTCGTCAGGGAGCACGGTCTCGGGGAAGTGTTCGTGGGTCCCCTGGATGTGCTGTTCGGCGAGGGCGACTATGTCCAACCCGACCTACTCTTCGTGAGAGCGGATCGCCTCCACCTGGTGAGCGACCGAGGAGTGGAGGGACCCCCCGACCTGGTCGTGGAGATCGCGTCTCCGTCCACGGCGGCACGGGATCGCGGCGTCAAGCTCGGAAGGTATCGGCACTTCGGTGTGCCCGAGTATTGGATCGTGGACCCGGAAGCCGCGACCATCGACGTATGGCGGGGCGGCGCCGAGGCAGGCGAGCGCTACGAATCCGGCGACAGGCTGGAGTGGCGGCCGGTGCCGGGTGGACCTGCCCTCGTGCTCGAAGTGGCCGATATC
>JBBDSM010000135.1:0-3751 GCA_040904945.1 Gemmatimonadota bacterium | reverse complement strand
GACCCGGTGATCGCCACCAGATCCGTCACGAGTCCTCGCCAATTGAACCGGTCGTCCGGGTTCTCGGTCGGGACCGTGACGATGCTCCCAGGACCCGGGGTCGGATAGCTCGACCAGAACAGGAACTTGTCCCGTAGCTGTGCGCGGCCGTTGGCGAAGCGCACGGCAGTCCGGCCCTCGTCGGCGTCGTTGCGGAAGCCGCCGGCGCTCTCGATGTAGTAGTCGAGCCCTTGGCCCTCGCGGTAGAGGACGGTGGCGGGGGAGTTCACGGCGCCCTCGACCACGACGGTGGGCGAGTAGACCGGGATGTGGAGTGAATCGCCGGGCTCGAGGGCGATGTTGTCGGAACTCGCGGGATCGACGATGGCGGTCAGGAGCTCGACGTCCACGCGGCCGAGGTCGCGCTCCGCTCGGTGGAGCTGTGCGCCCATCGGGTAGGCTGTCGGGAGCAGGCCGCCGGCACGCGCGACGAGGTCGGCCAGACGGTCGTCCTTCGAGCGCAGTGTGTAACGGCCGGGCACGGGCACCTCGCCGGTGATGGCGACGTCACGCTGGAGCTGGAAGTCGGGCTGGAGTAGCACCGTCACCTGGTCGAATGGCTCGAGCTCGACGACGGGCGCCGTCCCGGGCGGAGGAAAGGGCACGCCGCGGGGACCCTGGAACGCAGCTCCCTCGCCGATGTCGAGATAGCTCGAGTCGAGCGGCATGCGCATGAGCTCGGCCAGCTCGCCCGCGTCCCGGTCGTCGGGAAGGCGCGCGATCTCGGCCTCGCGGAGGTCCGCACCCACGGCCGGTCCACGCGCCAGCTCCACGAGGTCGCGGAGCGTCATGCCGGGGCGCCACGGGAATCGTCCGGGCGACTGCACCCGCCCGCGCACCGTGACGTAATAGGCGTCCTCGAGCGCTGCGACGCCGTCCACATGCACCGAGTCGCCGTGCTGGAGCCCCACCGGAGGGACGATGACGCCGCCCACGTAGCGCGGGTTCGACGGATCGTCGGAGGACGGGAGCGCGAGGTCGACCGCCGCTCGGTCCGTGATGCCCGGGCCACGCTCACCGGGCTCGAGCACGCGGTGGATCGTAATGCGGCTTCGACGGGCCTCGGGCGCGAACCCACCTGCCGCCCTCAGCATATCGAGCAGGCCCTCGTCCGGCGCCGGCTCGTAGATGGCGGGCCGACTCACGGCGCCCACCAGCGACACCTGCCGCTCACGGAGCGGGACGAAGACGATGTCTCCCTGCTGCAGGATCTCGTCCTGTGAGGCATCCCCCTCGAGGAGGTAGTCGTAGAGGTCGAGGGTGACCGTCTCGCCGTTCCGGCGCCGGAGCTGTACCTGACGGAGCGAGCCCAGGTTCGTGGGGCCATCGGCCGCGTACAGCGCGTTCATGACCGTCGCCACCGACGCGAGCTGGTACGCGCCCGGCTGGCGCACCTCACCGATGACGTAGATCTGGTTCGTGCGGAGCTGCGAGACGGTCAGGTCGAAGGTGGTCGTTCCCCGCTCGATGCCCGAATAGGACGACGCGAGCCGCTGGCGGAGCAGGCTCCGGAGGCCGTCCATGGTGAGGTTCGCCACCGAGATCTGGCCCACGTTGGGGATCACCACGAAGCCCTCGCGGGTGACCTCCAGCTCGTGGGCGAGCTGCACGTCGCCGGTGAGCACCAGGATCATCCGGTCGCCGGGGCCGATCCGGTAGTCGGAGGGCACCGGCCCGGCCAGGAGCGGCTGGAACTGAGAGGTGGCGCGGCGGAACTGGCTCAGGCCGAAGATGGGAAGGGCGGCGGAGTCCTCGGGTGCGTAGAACGGGTCGCGGATCTGGAACCCCGTGGTGAGGGGGATGTCCGTCACGCCGTCGGGATCGATCTGGAGGCCGAGCGCCTGCATGGCCCGGAGCACGTCGGCGCTGCTCGCGCCCGCGGCCCCCGGCTCGACCATTCCCGTCCCCAGGAACTGGTCGAGCGCGTTGGCGGGAAGCCCCGCGGCTCCGAGCTGTGCGCGGATCTCCCGTTCGCTCAGCCCGGACTGCATGAGTTGCTGGCGGACCAACCCCGGGTTCTGCTGGATGAGCTGCTGCAACTCCGCGGGGGAGGGCATCTGCTGTGCGGAGGCCTGGCGTGCGCTGGCTGCGAGCATGAACAGCGCGGCGAAAACCAGGAGCGCGGAACCCCGGGGGGGGCGTGCGATTCGAACGTGGAGTCTACGCATCGGCGGGGTCGGTCCGGACCGGGTTCACGAGTGCGGGAGGAGGACGGACGCGCGCCGGGCGGCGCCCTTCAAACGCTCGGTGGCTGAATGTACCATTGGCATTGGGGCCCAACAACGACGCCCGAAGAAGGACCGATTGGATCCCTTCCGGGCCCCGGAGCGGCGCCCTGGCCCCGGCAGCATGGGCGGCGCAACGGGCTACAGATGGTCTATGATCCAGTCCGAGAGGATCTCGGTGGTCTCGGCCAGGCAATCGACCACCTCCGGCCCTCGGAACCTGGTCGGCTCTGGCATGGAGATCTCGTTGAACGAGAAGGGGTACCGAAACCGCTCGAGGATGTCGCGGGCTCTCGACGCGAGAACCCGAGGGCTGTTGGCCATGTGCGAAGCCTCGAGCCGCGACCACTCGTCCACGTGCGCCAGATACGCGTAGATCTCGGCCCAGCCGCGCCAAGGCGGGACCTCCGCCTCGGCATGCGAACCCCTCCCCGGTGATTGCAGGCCGAGCACGCGAGCCCAGTCCCTCCCCGGGGCGGAGTACTCGGCCGGTCTCCCCTGGGTCTCTCTTACGAGTCCGGCGAGCGCCATTTCGCTGACAGCCTTCCGGATGGATACGTCACTGTACCCCGTAGCCATCGAGATAGCCTTCACACTGGCCCGAGCTCCGCGTAACCCCAGTAAGAAGGCAAATGCGTCAGACTTGGCGCCAACTCCGAACCCCGCGCGAAGGCGTAGCCAAAGGGTGCTCGGATGCAGGAGGGAGAGTTCGCTCGGGCCCTTTTCACCGCGGGACACCCAGGAAAGAGATGCCTTCGCATGATCTTCCCACCTCTTGTCGCCAGCATCCGCGGCGAGGCGGCTGAATTGCTCGAAGGCGTCTTGTCCGGAGCGAGCAGGGAAGTGGGCCGAGATGGCGCGGAGTCTGTGAACGCTCGTGAGGTTGGCTCCAGCGCGTGCCCACCACGAAACCAGATCCCCCAAGCGGCGCTCCTGGTCTCGGAAGAAGATGCTGGCGAGAACGAGGGCCTCAGGGTCGATCATCGATTCGGCGACCCGAGAGGCGGAAGGCGAAGCCATGGAACCGAGTGCCACCCACTGGGCCCAACTCGCGTCCGCGGCCATTCGCCTAGCGTGAGTTCCGATGTCGTTCAGCAATCGCTGCTCGTACATGTTGCACGGCCTCCTCGAGAGAGGTGGCGAACAGGTAGGCAAGGGTGAACCATGCTTCGGGACAGGTTTATGTTTCCTTGGGACAAAGATAATCCTACCTAGATGCTCGTGCAGCGGGACACTCGCCTCACGCTCGCCACTTGACGCATGTATCGGAAAAACCCTATAGTGTGGCATGGCCAGGGACGAACTGATAGGGGCGCTTCGGCGCTTGGGCGAACTGGTTCCCCAAGAGGCGCTAATCGTCATCGCAGGGGGCGCCGCGCTCATCCTTGGCGACTATGTGGACCGAGGTACGGCCGACGGCGACGTAGTGTATGCCGATCCGCCGCTGGTTCAGTTGCGCTCCGCGATTCTGCAAGTTGCCCAGGAGA
>JBBDSM010000134.1:68973-94274 GCA_040904945.1 Gemmatimonadota bacterium | reverse complement strand
AGTACGTGACGATCCGCGGCAAGGGAAAGATCATCACGGAGCTCAAGAAGAAGGCGAAGAAGGCCGACCGCATCATTCTCGCGACCGACCCGGACCGCGAGGGCGAGGCCATCGCCTACCACGTGGCGGAGCAGCTCGGCTACGAGAAGGACAGCAGTCGCTTCGAACGCGTGACCTTCCGGGAGATCACGAAGGGCGCCGTGCAGGACGCGCTGAAGCATCCGGGCATCCTCGACCTGAAGAAGATCGAGGCCCAACAGGCCCGCCGCATCCTGGATCGGCTCGTCGGTTACCAGGTGAGTCCCATGCTCTGGAAGCCGATCCGGCCCGGGCTGTCGGCCGGGCGTGTCCAGACCGTGGCCCTGCGCCTCATCTGCGAGCGGGAAGACGAGATCAGGGCGTTCGTGCAGGAAGAGTACTGGTCGATCACGGCGCACCTGAGAGCTCAGGAGATCGGCTTCACGGCGAAGCTCCACCAGATCGACGGGAAGTCCTTCACGCTGGAGGACGAGGACGCCGCCAAGAAGGTGCTCGCCGACGTCGAGCCCCTGCCGTTCGCGGTCACGGAGGTCAAGCGGAGCGAGCGCCGCAAGAACCCCTCTGCGCCGTTCACGACCTCGACGCTCCAGCAGGAAGCCGCGAAACGCCTCCGGTTCTCCGCGCGGCGCACGATGTCGAACGCGCAACGACTCTACGAGGGTCAGGAGATCGGCGGCCGTGGACAGATCGGTCTGATCACGTACATGCGTACCGACTCCACCCGCGTATCGCCGACCGCCGTCGGACAGGCCCGCGACTGGATCGGCAAGAAGTTCGGCAGCAGCTACGTGCCGAAGTCGCCGAACCTCTACGGCGGAGGCAACACTCCGGCCGCGCAGGACGCCCACGAGGCCATCCGACCGACCGACGTCACCATCGATCCGACCGAGGCGTCGCGCTACCTGGAGCCCGATCAGGCCCGGCTGTACGAGCTCATCTGGCTCCGCTTCGTGGCCAGCCAGATGCCGCCGGCCGTCTACGATACGACGACTATCGACTTCGATCTGCAGGCGGAGTCCGGAATCGGCTACCTCTTCCGGTCCACCGGCTCGATCCTGAAGTTTCCGGGCTTCACCAAGCTCTATCAGGAGGCCACGGAGGAAGGGGACGCGCGGCAGTTCGACGACATGGATCCGCTTCCCGAGCTCGAGGCGGGGGAGACCAGCGACCTCGAATCCATCGATCCCAGGCAGCACTTCACGCAGCCGCCGCCTCGCTTCTCCGAGGCGAGCCTGGTCAAGGAGCTCGAGAAGCAGGGGATCGGACGGCCGTCCACCTACGCGAGCATCATCTCGGTCATCGTCGACCGCGGCTACGTCGAGGTCGAGAAGCGGCGCTTCCAGCCCACGGACCTCGGCGAGGTCGTGGCGAAGCTTCTGGTGCGCCTCTTCCCGAACATCTTCGACGTTGAGTTCACCAGCCGCATGGAGAGCGAGCTCGACCGGGTCGAGGAGGGCGAGGTCGAGTGGCGGAACCTGCTCGGCGGGTTCTACCCGGGCTTCCTCGAGCGCATCGAGGCCGGTGAGACGAACTCCGACGAGATCATCAAGGAGATCCTCGCGGCCGAGGGAGAGGTCTGCGATAAGTGCGGCCAGCCGATGCTCGTCCGGTGGAACAAGTTCGGGCGCTTCCTCGGTTGCTCCGCATATCCCGAGTGTAAGAGCACGCGCTCTCTGGACGGCATCAACCCGGAAGGGGAGGATCTCGGCGAGCACCCCGACACCGGTCGCGACGTACGGGTCAAGGTCGGCCCCTACGGACCCTACGTGGAGATGGATCCGGAGAAGGAAGACGCCAAGCCGAAGCGGGTGAGCCTCCCGGACGGCATGGATCCGTCGGAGGTGGAGCTCCCCTATGCGGTCAAGCTGCTTCAGCTGCCGAGGACCGTCGGGGAGGATCCCAAGACCGGCGAGGAGATCGTAGCGGGAATCGGCCGTTTCGGGCCGTTCGTCCGGCGAGGGAAGACCTTCGCGAGCCTGCCGAACCACGACGCCCTCTGGGAGGTGAGCATCGAGCAAGCGTCCGAGCTCATCGAGGCGAAGGCATCCGGTAAGCGGATCCCGCTCAAGGAGCTCGGCAAGCACCCGACGACCGGGGCCGAGCTCACCGTCCACTCGGGCCGGTACGGGCCCTATGTCACGGACGGCGACGTCAACGCGACGCTGCCGAAGGGGACCGAGCCCGAAGAGGTCGATCTCGAGACGGCTGCGCAGCTCATCGACGAGAAAGCCGCCAAGGGCGGCGGTCGGGGACGTCGGGGCAAGAAGAAGGGCGGCAAGAAGCCTGCGAAGAAGGGCGGGCGAGGGAAGAAGAAGTCGTGAGCGCGACCGGCACGGAGGTCCGGGTCACCGTCGTAGGAGGTGGCCTCGCCGGTTGTGAGGCCGCCCTCCAGCTGGCCGACCGCGGCTATGCCGTGCGTCTCGTCGAGATGCGTCCCGTGCGTGCCACCCCGGCACACCAGACCGACCGGCTCGGCGAGCTCGTGTGCACGAACTCGTTCAAGAGCGAGGGGCCGGAGAACGCGCACGGACAGCTCAAGCGGGAGATGCGCGCTCTCGGCTCGCTCCTCCTCCGCGCCGCGGACCGCACGAAGGTCGCCGCCGGATCGGCGCTGGCCGTCGATCGGCACCTGTTTGCCGAGGCCATGACCGAGGCGGTCACGTCGTCGCCGTCCATCGAGGTCGTGCGTGAGGAGTGCACACGACTTCCCGAAGGACCGACCATCGTTGCCACGGGCCCTCTGACGTCCGATGCGCTCGGCGACCACATCGGAGAGGCGTTGGGGGACGGCGGGCTCGCCTTCTTCGACGCCATCGCCCCCATCGTGCACCGGGACAGCCTCGACGACGACATCGTCTTCGCGGCCGGTCGCTTCGACGAGGACGCCGACTACCTCAACTGCCCGATGTCCGAAGAGGAGTACACGCGCTTCATCGAGGCCGTCGTGGGGGGCGAAGCGCACGCGGGCCACGACTGGGACGCCGTCCCATATTTCGAGGGATGCCTCCCCATCGAGGTCATGGCGTCGCGCGGGGTTGATACTTTGCGCTTCGGACCGATGAAGCCCATCGGCCTGGTGGACCCCCGCACGGGAGAGCGCCCACACGCCGTGGTGCAGCTCCGGCGCGAGGACCGCGCCGGCCAGATGTGGAACATGGTCGGCTTCCAGACGCGACTCCGGACCGGAGAGCAGAAGCGGATCTTCACGATGATTCCCGGCCTGGCCGACGCCGAGTTCCTGCGGTGGGGCTCCATCCACCGCAACAGCTACCTGAACTTCCCGGAGCGCCTGAGCGCCCACGGCGCATTGAAGGACCGGCCCGACCTGATCTTCGCGGGCCAGCTGACGGGCGTGGAGGGGTACACGGAGTCGGCGGCGAGCGGCATCCTGGCCGGCGTCAATCTGGCCCGGATCCTCGAGGGGCTCGATCCCGTAGTGCCGCCGCCCACCACGATGACGGGCGGGCTCTACCGGTATCTGCGGGACGCCCGCCCGGGGCACTTTCAGCCGATGAACTCGAACTGGGGCCTGGTCGAGCCGCTCAATCGGCGGGTGAAGGACAAGCGTCGCAGGCGGGAGCTGCTCGCCGAGCGGGCGCAGGCGGACTTCCTCGCCTGGATGGCCGATCACGGCCTGGAGACCCGCGCTCCGGTGGCCGCGATCGCGACGCCCGGGGCGTAGCCGCACGGGATGGCCACGTCACCGCGTCCGGAGCTGGCCGACTTTCTGAGCCACCTCGAGGACGAGCGGGGCCTCTCGCCTCACACCGTCGAAGCCTACGCGCGGGATCTCGGTCAGCTCGAGACCTTTCTGTCCGACTATCTCGGCGGATCGGAGTGGCGCTGGGACGACCCGGAGATCGACCGGCTCGCGGTCCGGGGCTTCCTGGGCTGGTGCGAGCGCCGGGGCCTTTCGCGCCGAACGGCCGCGCGGAAGCTGTCGGCGGCCCGCACGTTCTTCCGCTTCCTGCACCTGGAGGACCGCATCCCGGCAGATCCCACCCGTGCGGTCCGAACCCCGAAGACCGAGAAGCGGCTGCCCGGTCATCTGGCCGAGCCGGACGCGCGCGCCGTTCTCGAGGCCGTGGAGCTCCGCGCGGCGGAGAACACCCTCAAGGGGACGCGCGACCTGGTCGTTCTGGAGCTCCTGTACGGGAGTGGCCTGCGACTCGCCGAGCTGCACGGCATCGACCTCTCGGACATCGAGCGAGGGCGGAGACAGGTCCGGGTTCTGGGGAAGGGGCGGAAGGAGCGGATCGTCCCGGTGACCGAAGCCGCCCTGGGCGCCATCGATCGCTACCTGCCGCGGCGGGCGGAAGTGGTCGAGTCCGGGTCGGACGCGCTCCTGGTGAACCCCACCGGGCGCCGGCTCTCACGCCGGTCCATCCAACAGTCGGTCCACGATGCGTTGGAGACCGTGTCCGCCGCGCACGGCCTGTCTACGCACTCCCTCCGGCATTCGTTCGCTACCCACCTCCTGGAGGCGGGTGCGGACCTCCTCGCCGTGAAGGAGCTGCTCGGACACGTGTCGCTCTCGACGACCCAGATCTACACGCATACGACGAAGGAGCGTCTCCTGCGCGTCTACCGGGACGCGCATCCCCGATCGGACTGAGGGGGGCGAGTCCGGACGTCATCTGCCATATCGGCAGCGCTCCCGTTAGATTCGAAGCCCCCGCGAAGGAGCCCGCGTTCCGCGTGGCCGACCCCGCGTTTCAACGCGTTCCATACCTCTTCAGTCTCCAGGAGCGAATCGCCTCATGCCGCTGCCCGATGTTCGAGCCACCACCGTCCTCGCCGTCCGAAAGCACGGACGGGTCGCCATGGGCGGCGACGGCCAGGTCACCATGGGAGACACCGTGGTGAAGGGCTCCGCCCGGAAGGTCCGGCTGCTGAAAGACGGCCGGATCATCGCGGGCTTCGCCGGTGCGGTGGCCGATGCCTTCACGCTCTTCGAGAAGCTCGAGGAGAAGCTGGAGCGCTATCCGGGCAATCTGACGCGCGCGGTCGTGGAGTTGGCGAAGGACTGGCGTCTGGACCGGTACCTGCGGAAGCTCGACGCGCTGCTCGCCGTCGCCGACGACGATCATCTGTTCCTGGTGAGCGGCACCGGTGACGTCATCGAGCCGGACGACGACGTCATCGCCATCGGCTCGGGCGGCTCCTACGCGCTTGCTGCAGCGAGGGCGCTGAAGGAGAACACGGACCTGCCGTCGCGGGATATCGTCCGCAAGGCGCTCGAGATCGCCGGGGACATCTGCATCTACACGAACAAGGACATCGTCGTGATGGAACTCGGCGATGAAGGGGAGGGAACGGGATGAGCATAGAGATCGCGGAGAAGGACAACCCTCCGGAGCCGCCGGCCGAGGGCTCGGAGAACCCGGAGGAGATGGAGGCGTGGCTGGACGAGCTGACTCCGCGCCAGATCGTCGCGGAGCTCGACAAGTACATCGTCGGTCAGAGCGCGGCGAAGAAGGCCGTGGCGATCGTGCTCCGCAATCGGTGGCGGAGGCAGCGCGTCGAAGAGGAGATGCGGCAGGAAATCATCCCGAACAACCTGATCCTCATCGGCCCGACGGGCGTGGGTAAGACCGAGATCGCCCGCCGCCTCGCCCGGCTCGCGGGTGCGCCCTTCCTGAAGGTCGAGGCCTCCAAGTTCACCGAGGTCGGCTACGTCGGGCGCGACGTGGAGTCGATGATCCGGGACCTGGTCGACATCGCCATCAACCTGGTTCGGGCGGACCGTGAGTACGAGGTGCAGGACATTGCGGAGGCTCGCGTGGTCGAGCGCCTCCTCGACCTGCTCCTGCCGGCGTCGAACCCCGATCCCGAGCCGCCGAAGGAAGACGATGAAGAGCGGCCCAAGGTGTACGTGGCGGGACCGGAGGGGATCCAACGGGGCACGGAAGAGATCCAGGAGCGCCGCAAGCGCACGCGCGAGAAGCTCCGGAAGCTGCTCGACGACGGGAAGCTCGAGGACCGCGAGGTCGAGATCGAGGTCACCCAGGCGCCCTCCATCGACAGCATGATGCTCCCCATGGGCGGAGAGGGGCTCGACCACAACTTCACCGAGATGCTGCAGGACATGCTTCCGAAGCGCACGAAGCGGCGGACGGTCTCGGTGGGCGAGGCACGCCGCATCCTGCTGCAGGACGAGCTGGAGAAGCTCGTCGATATGGACGAGGTGGTGAACGAGGCGCTCTACCGGGTCGAGGAGATGGGGATCGTATTCCTGGACGAGATCGACAAGATCGCGGGGGAACGCGGAGGCCACGGCCCCGACGTGAGCCGCCAGGGCGTCCAACGCGACCTGCTTCCCATCGTCGAGGGATCCACCGTCGCCACGAAGTACGGACTGGTCCGCACCGACCACATCCTCTTCATCGCCGCCGGCGCTTTCCACGTCTCGAAGCCGTCGGACCTCATTCCCGAGCTGCAGGGCCGCTTCCCGGTCCGGGTCGAGCTCCGGAGCCTGAACGAAGAGGACTTCGTGCGCATCCTGAAGGAGCCGAAGAACGCCCTCCTCGAGCAGTACCGGATGCTCATCGAGACCGAAGGCGCGCACATCGAGTTCACCGAAGAGGGGATCGACGAGATCGCGCGCATCGCCATGCGGCTGAACGACCGCATGGAGAACATCGGAGCCCGCCGGCTCCAGACGGTCATGACCACGCTCCTCGAGGACGTGCTCTTCGACCTCCCCGACAAGGCTTCCGAGCGCTACGTGGTCGACGGGGACTTCGTCCGGGATCGCCTGACGAAGGTCGCCGAGGATGAAGACCTGAGCCGGTACATCCTGTGACGGCTGGCACCAGGGGCGGTGACCATCGGGACTTTCTGGCGATCACGGACTTCAGCCGGGACGAGTTGGCCGCGGTGCTCGACCGTGCCCGGCGCCTCAAGCGGCGGGAAGACCCGGCGATGCTCACCGGGAAGAGCCTCGCGATGATCTTCCGGAAGAGCTCGACCCGGACCCGGGTCTCGTTCGAGGTCGGCATGACCCAACTCGGGGGCCACGCGCTTTTCTTGTCCGAGCGGGACAGCCAGATCGGACGGGGCGAGGAGATCCGGGACACGGCGGGCGTGCTGTCCCGCATGGTCGATGGGATCGTCATCCGGACCTTCGAGCACGCAGAGGTCGTCGAGCTGGCCGAGTACGCCGAGGTGCCTGTGGTGAATGCGCTGACGGACCTCCTCCACCCGTGCCAGGTCCTGGCCGACCTCCAGACGGTCACCGAGGCCTTCGACGACGAGCACGACCGTCGTGTCGTCGCTTGGGTCGGAGACGGGAACAACATGGCCAACTCGTGGCTGAACGCGGCCCAGCGGCTCGGCTTCGAGCTGCGGCTCGCTTGCCCCAAGGGGTATGACCCCAACCCGGCCATCTTCGAGCGGGCTTCGACCGAGGGGCGTGTGACCCTCACGCGTGATCCCCACGAGGCCGTCGACGGCGCCGACGTGGTCACGACCGACGTCTGGGCGTCCATGGGACAGGAGGAGGAAGCCCAGGCGCGCCGCGCGGCCTTCGAGGGATTCATGGTGAACGACGCCCTCATGGCCGGGGCCGGTCCCGAGGCCATCTTCCTCCACTGCCTCCCCGCCCACCGGGGCGAGGAGGTCTCCGCGAGCGTGATCGACGGGCCGCAGTCGCGGATCTTCGACGAAGCCGAGAATCGGCTGCACGTACAGAAAGCCATTTTGTTGGAGTTGATGAAATGACCGAAGCCCTGAAGCGCACTCCGCTCCACGAGGAGCACGTCCGACTCGACGCCAAGCTGGTGCCGTTCGCCGGCTTCGAGATGCCGGTCCAGTATCCGACGGGGATCACCGCCGAGCACAAGGCCGTGCGGGAGCGGGCCGGCCTCTTCGACGTGTCGCACATGGGTGAGTTCATGGTGACCGGCCCGGACGCGCTGGCGCTCATCCAGAAGGTGTCGGTGAACGACGCCGGAAAGATCGAGGTGGGCCAGGCCCAGTATTCCGCGATGTGCTTCGAGTCGGGGTGTGTCGTCGACGACCTCATCGTGTACCGGTTCGAGGACCGCTACATGCTGGTGGTCAACGCGGCGAACCTGGACAAGGATCTCGCCTGGATTCGCGAGCATGCCGAAGGGCTCGACGTCGACGTTCAGGACGCCTCGGACGAGACCGCGCTCCTCGCGCTCCAGGGGCCGGGCGCGCGCGAGGTTCTGCGGCCGCTCGTGGATCTCGATCTCGACGACATCCGCTATTACCGCTTCGGCGAAGGCACGGTCGCCGGCGCGTCGGCCGTGATCAGCGGCACCGGCTACACTGGGGAGGACGGATTCGAGCTGTACCTGCCGGCCACCGCCGCACCCGAGCTGTGGCGGAAGATTCTGAGCGCCGGCGGCGACCAGGTCGTGCCGGCCGGGCTGGGCGCCCGCGATTCCCTGCGGCTCGAGGTGGGATATCCTCTCTACGGCAACGATCTCGACGACGAGCATACCACGCTCGAGTCGGGTCTCGGATGGCTCACGAAGCTCGACAAGGGTGACTTCGTCGGCCGCGACGCGCTCCGCCGGCAGAAGGAAGCGGGGCTGGAGCGGAAGCTGGTCGGGCTGAAGCTCGAGGAACGGGGCTTCCCGCGTCCGGGATACCCGGTCGCGTCCGACGGCGAGGAGGTGGGTGTCCTGACGAGCGGCACCGTCAGCCCGTCGCTGGGCTACGGGATCGCGCTCGGATACGTGCCCGTGGCGCTGGCGGCGGAGGGCACCTCGCTCCAGGTCGACGCGCGCGGACGCCTGCTGGCGGCCACCGTGACCCGGCCTCCCTTCTACCGGGAGGGGTCGATCGGGCGGTGAGTACGAGGGTAGGCATTCTGACCGTCAGCGACGGCTGCGCGCACGGGACCCGCGAGGACCTGAGCGGGGAGCGCATCGTCGCGTGGTGTCGGGAGAGCGAGGCCGAGGTCGTCGCGCGGGACGTCGTGCCGGACGAGACGGGCAGGATCGCGGGTGTGCTCTCGGCGTGGGCCGACGGCCTGGCCCCGGACCTCGTCCTGACGACCGGGGGCACGGGACTCACGCCGCGCGACGTCACGCCCGAGGCCACCCGCGCCGTGCTCGAGCGCGAGGCGCCCGGGATCGCCGAAGCGCTTCGCGTGCACGGTCTCGGCTCGACACCGTTCGCCGCGTTGTCGCGCGGCGTGGCCGGCACGCGCGGCCGTACCCTGATCGTGAACCTTCCCGGGAGCACTTCCGGAGTGGAAGACGGGCTCGAGGTGCTCGGACGGATCCTGCCGCATGTCGTCAGGATGCTGCGGGGCGAGGACACCGCGCACGACGGTTCGGAGAAGGACCGGTGAAGCGGCAGGAGCGGGTTCTCATCTCCACACACGACCTCCCGCTTGCGGGAAAGCTGCGCGACGGCTTCCGCGACGCGGGGTATCCCGTCGAGCTGGTCACGCCTTCCGAGGATGTGGACGGCGTCGAGGGGGCCGAGCTCCTCATCCTGACGGACATGCCGGAGGAGGGGAGAGAAGGCCTCACCGCGTACGCGCGGGACCGTCTCCACATCCCGGTATTCGTGGTGGCCGACAAGGATCGGCTGCCGCCTGCCCAGCGGCCCGGCTTCGACGAAGTCTTCGCCCGGTCGACCCCCGTGGCCGACATCGTGCTGGTCGGTCGGGGCGTCGTCGAGAGGCGCCGGCTCCGACGGGTCACCGGCATCGTCGGCCAGACCGACGCCATGCACCAGGTGCTGGAGCGCGTCGTCCAGATCGCGCCCGTGGGCTCGACGGTGCTCGTCACCGGTGAGTCGGGCACGGGCAAGGAGTTGGTCGCGCGTGGCATACACGCCCTTTCTCCGCGGCGCCACAAGCCGTTCATCGCCGTCAACGTCGCGGCGCTGTCCGAGACGCTCCTCGAGTCCGAGCTCTTCGGACACGAGAAGGGCGCGTTCACCGGCGCCATCGATTCCAGGCGGGGTCTGTTCGAGCTGGCCAGCAATGGGACCATCTTCCTCGACGAGATCGGGGAGATGCCGCTGGCGACGCAGACCAAGCTGCTGAGGGTTCTGGAACAGCGCGAGTTCTACCGGGTGGGAGGGGAAAAGTCCACCAAGGTAGACGTCCGCATCGTGGCCGCTACGAACCAGGAGCTCCGCCAGCTCGTCGCCATCGGAGAGTTCCGGCGCGATCTCTTCTTCCGGCTGAACGTGCTCAGCATCGAGCTTCCACCCCTCCGCGAGCGGCGGGACGACATCCCGCTCCTGATCGAGGCCTTCGTGCGCGAGGTGTCGGAGACCCACGACCTCGACTTCCCAGGGATCAACGCGGAGGCCATGGAGATTCTCCGGGTCTACACGTGGCCGGGAAACGTGCGGGAGCTCCGGAATCTCGTCGAGTCGATGGTCGTGCTCGCGCATGGCCAGGTCATCCGCCCCGAGGACATCCCGAACGAGGTCCGGGAGGGCAGGGGCGCATCGCTGCTACCGGCGCGCATTCCCCGGGCGGGGAGCGGCCGGTCCGAGGACACCCGAGGTTCCGCGGATGTGCGCCCAGAGCTCGAGTTCGTGTTCCGCACGCTGGTGGAGCTCCGGGTCGACGTCGACGACTTGCGACGGGAGTTCGAAGCGTACCGGAGCGAGCATCCGGACCTGGGTGAGGTCGGGGAGGCCGTCCTCGGTCGGCTCGGTGGCGGCCGCCGCCAGGATGATCACCTGTCCGCGGAGGGGCGCCGCGGTCTGGAGCTCGGTCCCTACTCGCGCGGTCGGCCGGCCGAGGAGGAAGCGCTGGAGGAGGAGGAAGTCGCGTACGCGCGCGGCCGAGGCGAGGCGGGTGACGAGACGCCCGAGGACGAGGACGGCGCTTCGAAGGCGAATGGACGAGAGGTGGTCTACCGTCCCGGGATGACGATCGAGGAGATGGAGCGGCGCGCCATCGAGGCGGCCCTGGCCGAGGTCGACGGGAATCGGCGAAAGGCCGCCGAGCTCCTCGGCATCGGAGAGCGGACGCTCTACCGCAAGATCTCGAAGTACGAACTGGAAGAGTGACCGGGGGTGGCCCCGGTCGCACGGGCCCGCGCCCGCGCCCGCTCCGCCTGGATCCTCGTGAGCGTCACCGCCCAGGTCGAGACCTGCTCCAGCCCGTAGTGGAGCACGAGATCCGACTCCAGATCGACCGATCGATCGAACATGTAGATCGCCGTCTCCGTGTCGCGCTGGGCCACCCGCCCGGCCCCCCACCCGGGCGTGATCGGCAGGATGTCGATCGGGCGCGCGCGCATCCCCCGGGACACGAGCTGGACCTCCTCCGGCACGAAACGGACCTCCGGCCGATCCGAGAAGAACGAGACGAGGAAGAGCGACGGAGCTTCCGGCCGGGCACGATGGGCTGCCGCCAGCGCGTCGAGGCGTCGGTAGGTGTCCGGAGCCGTGGCCACGAGTACGGACGGCGCGAGCGGCGTGACCATGAGTTGGAGATCGCCGCTCCGTAGGGTGATCGAGACGTCCCTTTGCGACAGAGTACCGTGCCCGGGCGGCGGCAGTGGCCCGTCGGTGAGCGTGGAGGCACCTTCCTGGCTCCCGGGGGCCGGGCCCGAGGACAGAGCGCAGCCAGCGGTCAGCGCCAGGCACAGGGCCACCAGGCCCGTCCTCACGCCCCCTGACCTCCGTCGGTAGCGACCTCCGCCTCGGTGTCGATCAGCGACTCGATGGCCTCGAGAAGCTCGTCTCGGCCCTCCCCGGTCTTCGAGGAGAAGGCGAGGAGCTGCGCCTCTTCGACATCGAGGGTCTCGGCGGCCCGGTCCAGCGCCTTGCGGCGCTCGCTCCGCGACAGCTTGTCCATTTTGTTCATCACGATCAGCGCCGGGACGCCGACTCCCGCCAGGTAGGCGACCATCTGCCGGTCGTGCTTCGTGGGCGTGTGACGGGCGTCGACGAGGTGCACGACGCCCCGCAGATGGCGAGAGCCGGCCAGATACCCCTCGATGAGCCCCGCCCAGGCATCCCTCGTTCCCTGCGGAACGCGCGCGAAGCCGTAGCCGGGAAGGTCGACGAGGAAGAAGCGGTCGTTCACCCGGTAGAAGTTGAGCGCCTGCGTCTTCCCCGGCGTCGCGGAGACCCGGGCGATCTTTGCGCGCGTCCGACGGAGCAGGGTGTTGATCAGCGACGACTTCCCGACGTTCGAGCGCCCGGAGAACGCTACCTGCGGCAGCGGCCCCGGTGGCGGCGCGGCCGGGTCGACGACCGTGCCCGCGTACTCGACGGTCCCGATCTTCATGAGCGGGGCAGGGCGAGGCCGGCGTCATTCGCCGTGCGCGAGGCGGCGCGGCCGCCCATGGGTACGGACAGGACCGCCTCGAGCACCTCGTCCATCGTGCGCACGAGCTTGAAGTGGACCGTGTCCGTGACCTCGTCGGGGAGGAGCTCCAGATCGGTCGCGTTCGCGGCGGGGAGGACGACCGTCCTCACGCCGTTCCGGAGGGCGGCCACGGCCTTTTCCTTGATGCCGCCGACGGCGAGGACACGCCCTCTGAGGGTGATCTCGCCGGTCATGGCGACTTCCGAGCGGGTCGGACGGTCGGTGAGCGCGGAGATCAGCGCCGTCGCAATTGTGATCCCGGCGGAGGGCCCGTCTTTGGGGGTCGCGCCTTCGGGCAGATGGATGTGCACGTCGATACGCTCGTGGAAGTCCGCGTCGAGGCCGAGCATGGCCGACCGCGATCGCGCATAGGTGACGGCGGCCTGCGCCGATTCTTTCATGACGTCGCCGAGCGTGCCGGTGAGGCGCAGTTGCCCCTTCCCGGGAACGACCGCCACTTCGACGTCGAGGATCTCACCTCCGGTGGCCGTCCAGGCGAGGCCGTTTGCGATCCCGACCCGGTCGCCGTCCTGATCCCGGTCCGGGGGATGGTAGGGCGGCGGCCCCAAGAGCTCCCTCAGGTCCTCGCGGCGGACGACGGACCGGGTGGGACCGTCGTCCGCGTGTGCCCGAGCCAGCTTTCGCGCGATGCGGGAGAAGCGGCGCTCGAGCTCACGGACGCCTGCTTCGCGCGTGTACCGCTCGATGACCTCACCCACCGCCTCGGGCGCGACCGACACGTCCTCGGGGTCGAGTCCATGCCCCTCGAGCTGGCGCGGCCACAGGTAGCGGGTCGCGATCTGGCGCTTCTCGGTGACCAGGTATCCGGGCAGACGGATGATTTCCATCCGGTCGCGGAGCGGCTCCGGAATGTCCTGGAGCGTATTCGCCGTGGCGACGAAGAGGACGTCCGAGAGGTCGAACTCGACCTCCAGGTAATGGTCGGTGAAGGTGCGGTTCTGCTCCGGGTCGAGCACCTCGAGCAGCGCCGCCCCGGGGTCGCCGTGGAAGTCGCGCGCGAGCTTGTCCACCTCGTCGAGCAGGAACACGGGGTTCTTCGTCCCGCTTCGGCGCATCCCCTGGATGATGCGACCGGGTAGCGCACCGACGTACGTGCGCCGATGGCCGCGGATCTCCGCCTCGTCCCGGACGCCGCCCAGGCTGACACGCACGAACTCGCGCCCGAGCGCGTTCGCAATGCTCCGCCCGAGCGACGTCTTGCCGACCCCCGGTGGCCCCGCGAGGCAGAGGATCGGGCCGCGCATCTCTCGTACCATGGAAAGCACCGCCACGTGGTCGAGGATCCGGTCTTTCACCTCGTCGAGCCCGAAGTGGTCTGCGTCCAGGATCCCGGCCGCATGACGGACATCGAGGTTGTCGACGGAACGCTCCGACCACGGGAGCGCCACGATCCAGTCGAGATGGTTGCGGATGACCGCGGCTTCGGGCGCCACCGGGTTGAGCTTCCGGAGGCGCGCAAGTTCCTTGTCCGCGCGCTCGCGCACCGCGTCCGGAAGTGGCGTCCCCCGGATGCGCTCCTCCAGCTCGGTCCAGTCGTCGGGGGCGTCGCGCTCGTCGCGGCGGGCTGTGCGGAACTCCGTCGTGAGGTCCATGAGCTCGTCGCCTCCGAGCCTCATCTGGATCTGGCGGTCGAGCTTGCGCTCGATACGGAGAATCTCGAGCTCACGGGTCAGGAGCTCCCGAAGCATCTCGAGCCCGGATTCGAGCTCCTCCGCTTCCAGGAGTTCCTGCTTTTCCAGCGACGGCACGATGACGTGCCCGGCGACCAGGTGGGCGAGTCGGACACGGTCTTCCGACGCCCCCAGCGTATCGGGCAGATCGTCGGGAATCCGCTCGTGGATCGTGGCGTACTCGCGGTAGAGGCGCATGACCTCGGTGGCGAGGCGCTCGATGTTCTCATCGCCGGCGTGCCGATCGTCCTCGGCCTCCGGCGCGAGCGGCTCGACCGAGGCCCGGAGCGGGGCGGCCGAAGCCGCCAGCCGCTGAATGCGCACCCTGCCGAGCCCTTCGAGCGTGACCCGGCACGTCCGGTCCGGGAGCGTGGACAGCTGGGTCACACGCGCGACGGTCCCCACCTTGAAGAGATCGTTGGCCGTGGGGTCGTCGACGGCGGGGTCCTTCTGGGCCACGAGGACCACCATCCCATCGTGCTGGTCTCGAGCTTCCTCCAGCGCGGCGAGGGACCGTTGGCGGCCGACGAGGATGGGGAGGGCGACGTAGGGGAAGAAGACGAGGTCACGGAGCGCGACGACCGGGAGCCGCTCGGGCAGGGTGATCCGCCCGTCGACCCTGATCAGCTCGCGCATCCGATGCCTCCGCTCACGCCTCCTTCTTGCGCTCCTCGGGGTCGAGCACGAGGAGCGGCGGCACGCCGTGGTCGATCGATTCGGGCGTGATGACAACCTCGCGCACGTCCGTTCGGGATGGAATCTCGAACATCACGTCTCGCATGACGCTCTCGATGATCGAGCGCAGTCCCCGCGCTCCGGTGCCGCAATCAAGCGTCTTGTGAGCGATCGCCTGGATGGCGGCGGGATCGAAGGTGAGCCCGATGCCCTCGAGCTCGAACATCTTCTGGTACTGCTTCACCAG
This sequence comes from Gemmatimonadota bacterium, assembly GCA_040904945.1. Taxonomy (GTDB): domain Bacteria; phylum Gemmatimonadota; class Gemmatimonadetes; order Longimicrobiales; family Gaopeijiaceae; genus JAWLHJ01. The sequence goes on along the minus strand of JBBDSM010000134.1, from coordinate 79,297 downwards.
GGCGTTCTTCGGCTCCTGGAGGATGCGCACCAGCGCCTCTTCGTCCAGGTCGTCGAGGTGCACTGTGACCGGCAGCCGACCCACGAGCTCCGGAATTAATCCGAAGCGCTGAAGGTCTTCCGGCTCGACTGCCTCGAGGAGCGTTTCGAGATCCTCGCCGGCGCGCTCGTCGCCAAAGCCGATCTTACGACGGCCGATCCGGCTCTCGACGATCTTCTCGAGTCCGTCGAAGGCGCCGCCGCAGATGAACAGGATGTTGCGGGTGTTGATCTGGATGTATTCCTGCTGCGGGTGCTTTCGCCCACCCTGCGGGGGAACGCTGGCGACCGTGCCCTCGAGGATCTTCAGGAGCGCCTGCTGCACACCTTCGCCCGAGACGTCCCGCGTGATCGACGGGTTCTCGGACTTGCGAGCGATCTTGTCCATCTCGTCGATGTACACGATGCCGCGCTCGCAGTCGGCGACGTTGAAATCGGCGGCCTGGAGCAGCCGGACCAGGATGTTCTCGACGTCCTCACCGACGTATCCCGCCTCGGTCAGTGTCGTCGCGTCGGCGATGGTGAACGGGACGTTCAGCGTACGCGCCAACGTCTGAGCGAGCAGCGTCTTCCCGACCCCGGTCGAGCCGATGAGCAGGATGTTCGCCTTGTCGATCTCGACGTCGTCGAGCACGCCGTGATGATTGACGCGCTTGTAGTGGTTGTAGACCGATACCGACAGCGCGCGCTTCGCGGCCTCCTGCCCGATGACGTACTGGTCGAGCGTGGCCTTGATCTCCTCGGGCGTCGGACTCGGAACGACTTGTTCCTGAGCTTCGCGCTCCTCTTCCTCCGCCAGGATCTCGTTGCAGAGCGAGATGCACTCGTTGCAGATGTAGACGTTGGGTCCGGAGATGAACTTCTTGACGCTCTCCTTGGACTTGCCGCAGAAGCTGCACCGAAGGTGTTTGTCACTGGTCATATTCGTCTCTCGCTCCGTGCGCGACGGGGAGGCTCGACCGCGAGCGTACCCCTCGAGCAAGTGTCTAATCTACTAATCTACTAGGTCCGGTTCCGCATGGTCGGAATCCGCCGGTCGGCCTTCGGGGGTCTGGACCGGTCCTTCCAGCACGCGGTCGATCAGGCCGTACTCGACCGCCTCGACCGGGCTCATGAACCGGTCCCGGTCCACGTCCTCCATGATGCGCTCGGCCGTCTGACCGGTGTGCTTCGCGATGATCTTGTTCAGGCTCTCGCGGATGTAGAGAACCTCTTTCGCCGCGATCTCGATGTCCGCGGCCGTCCCTCGTGATCCGCCTGACGGCTGATGGATCATGATCCGGGAGTTCGGGAGCGCGTGCCGCTTGCCCTTGTCGCCGGCCGTCAGCAGCAGGGCACCCATGGACGCCGCCATGCCCACGCAGAACGTCGATACCGGCGCACGCAGATGCTGCATCGTGTCGTAGATCGCCATTCCGGCGTACACGCTCCCGCCAGGGGAGTTGATGTACATGAAGATGTCGCGCTCCGGGTCGTCGGCGTCCAGGAAGAGGAGCTGCGCCACGATGATGTTCGCCACGTTGTCGTCGATGCCGCTGCCGAGGAACACGATCCGGTCCATGAGGAGCCGGCTGAAGATGTCGTAGCTGCGCTCGCCGCGGCTGGTGCGCTCGATGACGTACGGAGGGTATATCGACATGGTATCTCGTGTGAGAGGTGGCCGTCGGCCCTCAGGCCTTCGGGGCCTCGATGATCTCGGACTGTGACTTGAGGAAGTCGAAGACCTTGCGCTCGGTCAACTCCCGCTCGAGCGCCTCGAGGCGCCCGGACTTCTGCAGCTGGGCATATACCTTCGCCGGCTCGGTGTCGTTCTGCCCGGCGATCTCCTCGATGCGGGCGTCCAGGTCGTCTTCGGTGGCGGCGAGTCCCTGCAACTCCGCAACCCGCTCGATGAGCAGGATGCGCTGCACCACGCGCTCCGCCTCGGGGCGGATCCGTTCCCGCACCTCACGCAGCCGCTCGGGGTCGATGCCTTCCTTCTGCTCGCCGATGAGCGAGTCCGCGTAGCGATCGATCATCGACCCGGGAACTTCGAACGGGTTCGCCTCGAGCAGCGCATCGAGGATGCGGCCGCGTACGACCGACTCCGCCTGCTGCTCGCCGTCCTTCTCGAGGTCCGCCCTGACTTCCGCCTTGAGCTGGTCCAGCGTCTCGAAGTCACCGACCTGCTTGGCGAGATCGTCGTCGAGCTCCGGGAGCTCCATCTCCTTGCGGGCGTTCAGGGTGATCCGGATTCGCTCGGAATGGCCGCGACGGGACTCGTCCGGGAAGTCGTCCGGAAACGCGACGTCGAAGTCGCCCGTCTGGCCGGGTTCGAGCGTGCGGATCGCGTCTTCGATATCCGGGATGGCGTCACCCTGGCCGAGGACGAAGTCGTAGTCACGGCCCTCTTCGTCGCCTTCGTCGACATCGGCGAGACGGACGATGTGGACCGATACCATGTCTTTGTCGGTCGGCGCGCCTTCCTCGGCGGGCTTCCAGACACCGGCCTGCTCCCGGATGCGGTCCAGGACGTCGTCGACGTGCTGGTCTTCCACCTTTGGGGCAGGCCGCTCGATCACGAAGCCGCCGAGCTTCTCGAGCTCGACCGTTGGCTCCACGTCGAACGCGACCGAGAAGCTGAGGTCGGCCTCGGGCTCGTACTTCACGTCCTCGATCTGGCCCTCGCTGATCGGGCGTAGCTCCCGGGCCTGCAGCGCCTGCCGGTAGGCGTCGCCGATGAGCCGGTCGAGCGCCTCCTGACGAAGCGCGCCCTTGAAGCGCCCCTCGATCATGCGCGCCGGCACGCGACCCTTGCGGAAGCCCTTGAGATTGGCGCGAGAGGCAAGGTTGCGGGCAGCGCGAAGCTCCTCGTCGCGGACGAAGTCCGCGGGAACCGTCACGTTGATCCGGCGACGCCAACGATCCTGCTCGTCGACGGTGATTTCCAGGCGTGATACGTCGAGGGTCATCTGCTTCGGTGTTCGGGTGTCATGGCTCGGGAGTCGAGTGCGAAAGGGGGGACTCGAACCCCCACGGCACAGGGCCACGGGATCCTAAGTCCCGCGCGTCTACCAATTCCGCCACTTTCGCGCGCCGAGAAAAAGATAAAACCGGGGTGAAGCCCCATTCAATCTCGCCCCAAGCACGGTGGGTGTGTACCGGGGCAACGAAAACGGCGCGGAGCCCCGGGGCCCCGCGCCGTCGACGGCCCGGTGCGGGCGGCGGATTCGCCCGCCACCGCACCGAGCTCCGTCGTCAGGGCATGCGGACGTTCACGACCCTACGGTCACCCGCGGCGTCCTCGAACTGCAGCGAGACGACCTCGCCGGTGTCGACGCCCTCGAGCGTCGAGCGGACGTCCTCGGGTGTAGCGATCGTCTGGTCGTTGATCCCGACCAGGCGCATCCCGCGGAACGCGTCCACGTTGCGTCGGGCGGCCGCGCTGCCACGCGCCACTTCAGTGAGCACCACGCCGCTCCCGACTTCGAGTCCGGTGGCCTCCGCGAGATCCGCGTCGATGGACTCGACCCGAATCCCCAGCCGCTCGGCCGCCAATGTCTCACGGCTCGCGGTCAGGGTCGGCTGCGCCGCGATGGGCGCCTCGTCGAGGCGAATGGTCACGTCGATGGGCCGGCCGTCACGGTAGACCGTAACTTCGACTCGGTCGCCGGGCCGCCGCTCCGCGATCTTCGCCTGGAGCTCGGCCACGTATCCGACCAGGTTTCCGTCGAGCGCGACGATGACGTCTTCGGACTGGAGCTGTCCGGCGGACGGCCCCTCGGGATCCACCGTCTGGACCAGCACGCCCGAGACGGACGGGAGGTCGTAGACGGCCGCGTCTTCCGCGGCCACGTCCTGGATCGAAACCCCGATACGGGGCCTGCGCACGTTGCCGTACTCGATGAGGTCTTCCATGACCCGGCGCGCCAGGTTGATCGGGATGGCGAAGCCGTATCCCTGATAGACGCCCGTCGTCGACGCGATGGCCGAGTTGATGCCAACGACCTGGCCCTGGAGGTTCACCATCGGGCCGCCGGAGTTACCGGGGTTGATGACGGCGTCCGTCTGGATGAAGTCCTCGATCGCCCAGCGCGACTGCTCCGGCCCGAACTCGGGATTCTGGAAGAGGTCGCGCTGCAGGAGCTGAAGTCCGCGACCCCGCGCGCTCACGATGCCCGCGGTCACGGTGAAGTCGAGCTGGGTCGACGCTCCGAAGCCGGGGTTGCCGATGGCAAGGACCCACTCCCCGACCCGGAGGCCGTTGGAGTTGCCGAACGACATGTAGGGTAGGGGCTCACCGGCCGAGACCTTGATCACCGCGACGTCGGTGAACGGATCGGTGCCGATTACTTCCGCGTCGAAATAACGCCGGTCCGGGAAGTACACGCGGACCTCGTCGGCACCCTCGACCACGTGATTGTTGGTCAGGATGTAGCCGTCCTCGGACACCACGAAGCCGCTACCGCCGGAGATCGCGCCCTGCGGCGGCTGTGGTTCCTGGCCCTCCGGAATGTCGAAGAAGCGGCGGAACGCGTCCGGGACCTGCTGCTGTTGCGAGGTGCGGGTGACCGTGCGTCGGCTCTCGATCCGGACGACGGCGGGCGTCACCGCGTCGGCGAGGTTGATGAAGGCGTCGCTCAGATCCTGAGCGGGCCGCACGGCGTCGGCCGACACCTGCGGCGCCTCCGACACTGCGGGCATCGCGTGGGACGCTGCGGTCCAACCCAGGCTTCCCGCAATCCCCACGCCGAACAGGAACGCGGTCCCGGTCAGCAGGACCACCTTCGTCTTCGCTCTGAGCGGATCGTACATCTATCTATCTCCCTCGGTTCGGTGCGGTCTCGGGCTTCAACGGAATTCGATGCATGGGAGGCGTCGGGGGTTGCCCCGGCGCCTCCCATGCATCGATCCGAGCCCGCTCTACTTCTCTTCGTCGACGATCTCGTAGTCGGCTTCGACCACGTCTTCCTCGGCCTGCTCACCACCGGCGGCGCCGGCCGTGGCCTCACCTTCGGCCTGCGCGCTCTCGGGGGCTCCTTCGCCCTCCTGGGCCTGGGCCTGGTACATCTCCTGGCCGGCGGCGCTGAACGCCTGCATGAGCTCGTCGCGCGCCGAGTTGAGGTCGCCGAGGTCGTCGCCCTTGAGCGCTTCCTTGGCCTGGGTCAGAGCCCCCTCCACGCGCTCCTTGGTCGCGCCGCCGAGGTCGTCGCCCCATTCGCCCAGGTCGCGCTCGACCTGGTAGACCAACGAGTCGAGCTGGTTGCGCGCCTCGACCTTGCCGCGGCGCTCTTCGTCCTCCGAAGCATGCGCCTCGGCGTCCTTGACCATCTTGTCGATCTCGCCCTCGGACAGACCGCTCGACGCCTCGATGCGGATCTTCTGCTCCTTCCCGGTCGCGCGGTCCTTCGCCGAGACGTGGAGGATGCCGTTCGCGTCGATGTCGAACGTGACCTCGACCTGCGGCTGACCACGCTGGGCCGGCGGAATGCCGGTGAGCTGGAACTTGCCGATCGTCTTGTTGTCGACCGCCATCTTCCGCTCGCCCTGGAGCACGTGGATCTCCACCGTCGTCTGGTTGTCCTCCGCCGTGGAGAACACCTCGGCCTTCTTGGTGGGGATGGTCGTGTTCCGCTCGATGAGCGGCGTCATGACACCGCCGAGCGTCTCGATGCCGAGTGACAGGGGCGTCACGTCGAGCAGGAGCACGTCCGAGACGTCGCCCGCGAGCACGCCGCCCTGGATGGCGGCACCGATGGCGACCACCTCGTCCGGGTTGACGCCCTTGTGGGGCTCCTTGCCGAAGAACTCGTTGACGACCTGCTGGATCTTCGGAATCCGCGTCGAGCCACCGACCAGGATGACCTCGTCGATATCCTCGGTCTTCAGCCCGGCATCCTCCAGGGCCTTCTTCATCGGAGGAATGGTTCGGGTGATGAGGTCGTCGACCAGCTGCTCGAACTTCGCCCGGGTGAGCGTATAGTTCATGTGCTTCGGACCTTCCTGCGTCGCGGTGATGAACGGCAGGTTGATGTCCGTGGTCATCGTCGTCGACAGCTCCATCTTCGCCTTCTCGGCCGCTTCCTTGAGCCGCTGCAGCGCCATGGAGTCCTTCTTCAGGTCGATGCCCTGGTCCTTCTTGAACTCCTCGACGAGCCAGTTGATGATGCGCTGGTCGAAGTCGTCACCACCGAGGTGGGTGTCACCGTTGGTGGACTTCACCTCGAAGACACCGTCGCCGAGCTCGAGGATCGAGATGTCGTACGTGCCGCCGCCGAGGTCGAAGACGGCGATCTTCTCGTCCTTCTTCTTGTCGAGCCCGTACGCGAGCGCGGCCGCGGTCGGCTCGTTGATGATGCGGAGCACCTCGAGGCCGGCGATCTTGCCGGCGTCCTTGGTGGCCTGGCGCTGCGCGTCGTTGAAGTATGCCGGGACGGTGATGACGGCCTGCGCCACCTTCGAGCCCAGGTAGTCCTCCGCGGTCTGCTTCATCTTCTGGAGGATCATCGCGCTGATTTCGGGCGGGTTGAACGTCTTGTCGGCGTTCTTCACCGTCACCTGGACGCGACCCGAGCCGTCCGGACCGACTTCGTACGGAACGAGCTTCTCCTCCTCCTTCACCTCGCTGTGCTTCCGGCCCATGAAGCGCTTGATGGAGAAGATCGTGTTCTCGGGGTTGGTGATGGCCTGGCGGCGGGCGACCTGCCCGACGAGCCGCTCCCCGTCCTTGGTGAACGCCACGACCGACGGGGTCGTCCGTCCGCCTTCGGCATTGGGGATCACGACGGGCTCACCGCCCTCCATGACCGCGACCACCGAGTTCGTGGTTCCGAGGTCGATTCCGATGACTTTGCCCATGTGCTTCCTCACGTTGTTGGGGCCCGAAAGGGTCCTCACGGGCACCCTCGAGCGACGATCGTTCTCGTTCGATTGATGGAAAGGCCGGCGAACACCGGCCGCTGGACGGAACGGAGCCCGCCGATCCAGGGGTACGGAGTTGCAAGCCACGTGCCGGTATGAAGGAGCCGTCTTCGCGCCGGATTGGCGGGGTCCTGCCCTTTCCGCCGCCATTATGGCAGCGACCAGCTAACTTCCACCGTCGAACCTCGGAAGGGGTCCAGCCGGAGAGTACCCGCTTGTTTCCGCTTCGCGACCACAATCCCACGAAGGGCCTGCCCATCACCACCGTGCTCCTCATCGGCGTGACGGCGGTCGTATGGTGGCGCCTTCAGGGTGGAGGCCTCTCCCAGGAGGCGTTGACCGGGTCGATCTGCCGGTTCGGGGTCATCCCCGTCGAGATCACCGGACGGGTGGGTTCCGGCGTGGAGGGACCGTGCCCCCTAGGGGGCGAGACCTGGGAGGCCGGGCTCACGTCCATGTTCCTGCACGGGAGTTGGATGCACCTGATCGGGAACATGTGGTTCTTGTGGGTCTTCGGTAATAACGTCGAAGACGAGGTAGGGCACGGACGTTTCCTGGTCTTCTATCTGCTTACGGGATGTGTCGCGGCAGCGGCTCAGATTGCCGCTTCCCCCGGCTCCGCGGTCCCGATGGTCGGGGCATCCGGCGCGGTGAGCGCGGTCATGGGGGCGTATCTCGTGCTCTTTCCGAAGGCCCGCGTCGACACGCTTTTCTTTTTCTTCGTCTTTCTGCGGATCGTGCCTCTTCCCGCTTGGATCATGCTAGGGTATTGGATGCTGCTTCAGCTTCTCGCCTCCACCCTGACCCCCTCCGGGGCGGGCGGCGTGGCCTACATGGCCCACGTCGGTGGCTTCGCGGCCGGGGTCCTGTTGGTCTGGCCGTTTCGGGCCGGACGCTCCGCCCGGCGGCGAGCCGGGGCCACATGAGGACGGTGGTGACGAGCGGCGAGGAGGCGGCTTCCCCCGGGACGCCGAAGGCCGTCGCCCGGGCGCTCCGGGCGCGAAGCGACGTCCAGCCGGCGGCGTTGATCGTGCTCGGCTCCGGGCTCGGCGTGATCGAGACCCGCGCGACGGATGCCGTGGCCGTCCCGTTCCGGGAGATCGCCGGTATGCCCGGGACGTCCGTCGTGGGCCACGCCGGGCGCTTCGTGCTCGGGCTCCTCGGTGGGCTCCCCGTGCTTCTCCAGTCGGGCCGCTTCCACGCCTACGAAGGACATCCGTCGGACGTCCTGGCCCTCGGCGTCCGGGTCGCGGCCGAACTCGGAGCTTCGGTCCTCGTGGCGACGAATGCGGCCGGCGGCATCCGGGACGATCTGGAGCCGGGGGCCCTCGTTCTGATCGAGGACCACGTGAACCTGACGGGCCGGAATCCACTGGTGGGTCCGGTCCACGACGGGGAGACGCGCTTTCCGGACCTGACGGAAGCCTACGACGCGGAGCTAGGGGAGATCGTCAGGGCCTCCGGTGAGCGCTTGGGGGAGCCCCTCCGGTCCGGGGTGTACGGCGCCGTGCTCGGACCGTCGTACGAGACGCCCGCCGAAGTCCGCATGCTCCGAACCCTGGGCGTCGACATGGTCGGTATGTCCACCGTGCCGGAGGTGATCGCGGCGCGGGCGCGCGGCATGCGATGCGTGGCCGTATCGATGGTCACGAACCGTGCCGCGGGACTAGGGGGGGCGCCGCTCAGCCACGAAGAGGTGCTCGAGGTCGGCGAGCGGGCCGGCGTCCGCCTCGCCCGTGTCCTCGAAGCGTCGCTGGAGCGTCTGGCCGCGGCTCAGTCGACGGACGCGAAGTGATTCACCGGCCCATGGCCCGCGCCGAGCCCCGGAGCCGTCTCGATGGCGCGGGCGACGAAGCGGAGGGCTCGATCGACCGCGTCCGGCAGGGAGGTGCCCCTGGCCAGCTCCGCGGCGACGGCGGCGGACAGCGTGCACCCGGTTCCATGCGTATGGCGGGTGCGAATGCGCTCCCTTCGCCAAACACGTTCTTCGGATCCGTCCCACAGCAGGTCGACCGCCGACCCTTCGAGGTGACCGCCTTTGACCAGCGCCGCTCCCGCGCCGAGGTCCACAAGCGCCCGAGCCGCTTCGCGCATGTCGTCCTCGTCGCGCACCGGACGTCCGGTCAGAATCCCGGCTTCGTGGAGATTCGGCGTGACCAGGGCGGAGCGGGGGATCAGGCTGTCACGGAGCTCCGTCTCCGCTTCTTCGTCGAGGAGACGGTCGCCGCTGGTGGCGACCATGACGGGATCGAGTACGTAGCGACGGATCTCGTGACGATCGAGTCCCTGGGCTACCTCGCGGACGAGGGCGGCCGTCGCGAGCATACCGCTCTTGCAGGCCGCGGGCGGCAGGTCGGAAGCGACCTGGTCGAGCTGGGCGCGCACGATGTCGAGGGGGACCGCGTGCACGGCCGCCACGCCGAGCGTGTTCTGCGCGGTGACGGCCGTGACGACGCTGGTCCCGAAGACGCCGAAGCGATGGAAGGTCTTGAGGTCGGCCTGGATGCCCGCACCTCCGCCGGAGTCGCTTCCGGCGATGGTGAGCGCGATCGGCGTGGTGGTCGGCGTGGACATGCTTCGCTCTGGTGGGTCGGAGGCTCGAATGAGCGGCTACCATAACGTGAAGGGCGCGGGCGCGTTGAGCCAGCGTGCGACGCGACTCGTCGAGCGGCTCAAGACACGAAAGGGGAGGGTCCGCGAGGCGTTGGTGCTGGTCGAGGGCGTTCGTTGCGTGGGTGCCGCCCTCGATGCCGGTGCACCGATCCGCTTCGCGGTCGTGGCCCCGTCGCTGGAGGACCGTCCCGAGGGCGCGACGCTGATCGAGCGTCTCGGCGCCGCCCACGTCGACATCAGGGCCGTCGACGACGACGAGCTCGCCGAGCTCGCGGACACCGAGGCACCGCAGGGCGTGCTGGCGGTGGCCGAAGAGCCCCGGACAGAGCTGACTGACCTTCGCCCCGGGTGCTGGCTCGTCCTCGACGCCGTTCAGGACCCGGGCAACGCCGGCACACTCGTCCGCGCCGCCACGGCGTTCGGGGTGGACGGCGTCGTGTCACTCGACGGGACGGTGGACCTCTGGGGACCGAAAGCGGTACGCGCGTCGGCCGGTCTCGTGTACCGGGTGCCGATCGTGCGCGCCGACGTCGGGGCGCTGGTCCAGCGCTGCGGCTCCGAGGGGGTCGAGATCCTCGTCGCCGACGCGTCCGGCGAGGACGTCGCCGGGCTGGGCGCGGCCGAGAGGGTTGCGCTCGTCGTCGGCAACGAAGGGGCCGGCGTGCGGGACGAGTTGGTCCGAGCCGCCGGACGGCGGGTGTCCGTTCCGATGCAGGGGTCGGTGGAGTCGCTCAACGTGGGGGTCGCGGGCTCGATCCTCCTCTACGCCATTT
>JBBDSM010000134.1:0-68873 GCA_040904945.1 Gemmatimonadota bacterium | reverse complement strand
TCGGTGGAGTCGCTCAACGTGGGGGTCGCGGGCTCGATCCTCCTCTACGCCATTTCGGAGTACAGGTGATGAGACTTGGTTGAAGCATGGTTCGCTCCTGTCGTCGCGGGGCTGTTCGGGCTCACACTCGGCTCGTTCCTGAACGTCTGCTCGCTACGCTGGCCGGTGGACGAGTCGGTCGTATCTCCGCCGTCACACTGTCCGAGCTGCGACGAGCGTGTCCGTTGGTACGACAACGTTCCGGTGCTGAGCTGGGTGATCCTGCGCGGACGGTGCCGCTGGTGCGACGAGCGCATCTCCGTCCAGTACCCACTGGCCGAGCTCGCCACGGCGCTCATGTGGGCCGGGGTGTTCGCCGCGTACGGGCCCACGTGGGAGGCCGCCCGAGGGGCGATCTTCCTGACGATCCTCTTCGGCATCGCGATGTCCGATGCCCGCTTCTACATCATCCCCGATCAGTTCTCGCTGGGGGGCGCGGCCCTGGGCGTGCTCCTTGCGTTCCTCCCGGGTGGGATCGACTTCGTCGAGTCGCTGATCGGCGCGGCGATCGGCTTCGGGGTGCTGTGGCTCGTCGGGGTGGCCGGCACCTGGATCATCCGGAAGATCACGCCCGGCAGGCTGGAGGAGGCGGGTGTCGATCAGGCGATGGGGGGCGGTGACATCAAGATGATGATGATGGTCGGCGCCTTCCTGGGCACATGGGGCGTGGTCATCACGCTTTTCATCGGCTCGCTGCTGGCGCTCGTCGTCTTCGGGCCGATTGCGTCGATGTCGAAGCGTCTGGTACCCCTGGGCGTCTTCCTCGCGGCCGCTGGGGCAATCGCCTACGCGTGGGGCGACGGGATGATCGAGTGGTACCTCGGCCGCGTGGTGGGGCTGGGCTGACCCTCAGCGCGGTGCTGCCGGATCGTCCGATCCTTCATCGGCCGCCGCCGGATACGGTGGCTCGATGTGAACGAGCGCGTCGAGGATCGGCAGCTCGGAGGCGATCAGGCGGTCCTTCACCTCGTGTCCGATCTCGTGGCCCCGGCGTACCGTGAGGTCTCCGTCGACCTCGACGTGGATGTCCACCAGGTAGACGAGTCCGCTCCGGCGAACCCGGATCTCGTCGATGTCGTGGACGTCTGTCACGGCAACGGCGATGGCGCGGACCCGGTCGATCACCTCATCCGGCGCGGCTGCGTCGAGGACGTCGCGTAGCCCACTCCGTAGGAGCTGCACCCCGTTCCACGCGATCACCAGGCATGCCGCGAGCGCGGCCCAGTCGTCCGCGGACGCCCAGCCGTCGCCGAGCACGAGCGCGAGCGAGATCCCGACGAAGGCCGCAATCGAGGTCAGCGCATCGGAGCGGTGATGCCAGGCGTCGGCAAGCATCGCCCGACTCCCCAGTGCGGCGCCCTTCCGCATGAGGTAGCGGAAGACCATCTCCTTGGTCGCCACGACCCCGATCAGCACCCAGAGCGTGAATGCGGCGGGAGGGGTGTGTGGGGTCACGATCTCGTGGATCGCGCCGTACGCGATGCCCGCGGCGGCGGCCAACAGGATGGTCGCGATCACCAGGGCGGCGAGGGGCTCGGCCTTGCCGCGACCGTAGGGGAACTCCGGCGTCTGCGGCTCGGAGCTCATCCGCAGGCCGCTCCACACCAGCACCGACCCGAGCAGGTCGAGCACCGATTCCACCCCGTCGGCGACCAGGGCGAAAGAGTTTCCGGCGAACCCCGCCGTGATCTTCACCACCGCGAGCACCCCGCTGACGGAGAGCGCGGTGATCGTGGCGCGGGTGCCCGCACGGTAGGCGTCCTCCAGCTGCTCGGCGGTGGCGCGTGGCGCCGAGCCGATCAGGGAGCCCTCAGGGGTCGGAGCAGTCACGCTGATATCCGCAGGTGGGGCAGGCGAGCTTGCAGTGTCGGTCGATCATGGGCGCGCCGCAGAGGTCGCAGACCGGGCCCGCGCGATCCGTTGGAGCAACGTCTGGGATGTCACGCGGCCGCTCGCTCCGTTCGGCATCCACGTGGCGGCGTTCCGAGGCGTGGTCGCTCATTCCAGAGACCCGATGCCCTCCCGGAGATATTCCCGGCTGAGCTCCACATAGTGACTGCCGCCCCCCTCGATCCAGCGGGCGGCATTCCCCTGCAACGTCTTTTTGATGACGCCCGGGACGCCGGCCACGAGGCTTCGCGCGGGGATCTCCTTCCCCTCGAGGACCACCGTATTGGCGGCCAGGAGGCATTCTTCCCCGATCACGGCGTTCTGGAGGATGATGGCGTTCATGCCGACCACGGTCCGGTCGCCGATGACGCAGCTCTCGAACTTGGCGCCGTGCCCGACCGTGACGTCGGTCCCGATGACGGTGGGGCCCCACGCTCCGACGTGCACCACGCAGTTGTCCTGCACGCTGGTGCGCGGACCGACGACGATGCCGTGGTCCGGGTCGTCGCCCCGGAGGACGGCGCCGAACCAGACGCTGCTCTCCGCCCCGATGGTGACGTCGCCGATGAGTACGGCGGTCGGTGCGAGAAAGGCGGACGGGTGGACGTTCGGCGTCTTGCCTCGGAAGGGGATCAGCACGGCCATGTTTTTCGACGGGTTCCGGGGGACTTCTACCACGGGCTGCTAGGAACCTTCGCGCTCTGAGCCGTTCCCGTCGAGTCTCGTCAGTCGCGCCCGGAGCACCTGCGTCTCGGTCGCCCCGAGGATCTCGATGAGGACGCCGCCGCGCTCGAGGCGGTCGCCCGTGGATGGCACGTGGCCGAGCTCTTCCAGGATGAAGCCGTTGACTGAGCGGTGTTCGATGCTGGGGAGCTCGACGTCGAGCAGCGCGTTGAGGTCGCGGATGTCCACGCCGCCGTCGCATTCGATCGCGTCGGCGGAGACCCGGTCGATGCCCGCCTCTTCCACGTCCGTCTCGTCGTGGATCTCGCCGACCAGCTCCTCGAGGACGTCCTCGAGGGTCACGAGCCCGTCGGTCCCGCCGAACTCGTCGGCCACGATGCCCATGTGGATCCGCCGCGCCTGGAATGCGGTCAGGAGCTGCGTCAGCGGGAGCGAGCCCGGCACGAAGAAGGGCGGTCGCGCGAGATCGCGGAGCAGGAGGTCGTGCTCACCCCTCGCATAGCGCTGATACGCTTCGCGCACGTACACGATGCCGGTCACGTCGTCGACCGAGTCGCCGTAGACGGGCACCCGGCTGTAGGGAACGTCGGGAAGATCGTCGATGATCTCGCTGATGGGGGTGCTTTCGCGCCAGGCGAAGACGTCCACCCGAGGCACCATGACGTCCCACGCGGTGAGCTCGTCGAGCCGAAAGGCCCGCTCTACGAGGAGATTCTCCGAGGCCTCGAGCACGCCTTCCTCCCGCCCGATCTCCTGGATCTCGCGGAGCTCGCGCTGCTCGCTGGTCAGCGACGGACCGTTGCCGGACCGCACGCGTTGCTCGATCCGCTCCAACGGGGCGGTCAGTAGGCGCGTGTTCTGCGCCACGAACAGGAGCAACGGCGCGAGGGACAGGGCGAACCGGACAGGGTACCGGGCAGCGAGCATGTGGGGCACCAGGTCGGCGATGAGCACGACCAGCAAGATGCCCACCACGATGCTCCCCGCGGACCAGGCCACCGAGCCGATGCTCGTGCCCCCCACGGTGGCCAAGGCGACCGCGGACAGGTTCAGGACGCGCGTCGCGAGGCGCACGCCGGCCCTCACGCCCGGCTCTCGCGCGCGAACCTGATTCAGAGCGTCCGAGCCCTTGAAGCCTTCCGAGTCGAGCGTCCGGAGCCGCGACGTGCCGACCTGGAACGCCGCGACCTCGCCGGCCGTCAGAATGCCGGAGAGGAGCAGGAGCGTGGCGACGACGGCGACGGTGCCCCAGATCATGGGAGCTCTCCGTCGCGCCGACTACTGGGAGGGTGGTCTACGTCCAACCCTCACTCTCCTTGAGGAGCTCCGCGATGACGTCGCGGGTCGTCCGTCCGTCGGCTTCGGCCTCGAAGTTGAGCACCAATCGGTGCGCCAGCACGGCCGGCGCGATGCTCCGAACGTCGTCGATGGACGGGATCGCCGAGCCGCGGGACGCCGCCCGGGCTTTGGCACCGAGCACCAGAAACTGGGAAGCTCGGGGACCGGCGCCCCAGGACACGTAGCGACCGGTCACGCCGGCCGCCTCGTCCCCCGGCCTCGTAGACCGGGCCAGCCGCACGGCGAAGCGGACCAGGGAAGGGGGTGCCGGAACACGTCGGACCAGCCCCTGCAGCGCGATAAGCTCGTCGGCCGCGACGACCGGGGAGATCGACGTCTCACTCGCGCCGGTGGTCCGCATCGCGACCTCTTCTTCCTCGTCCTTCGACGGGTAGTAGATGGGCAGCTCGAGCATGAAACGGTCGAGCTGCGCCTCCGGCAGTGGATAGGTTCCCTCCTGCTCGATGGGATTCTGCGTGGCCAGGACGAAGAACGGCGGTGCAAGCTCGTAGCGCTGGCCCGCGGCCGTCACCGAACGCTCCTGCATCGCCTCCAGAAGCGCGGCCTGGGTCTTCGGAGGCGTCCGGTTGATCTCGTCGGCGAGCACGATGTTGGCGAAGATCGGTCCCTTGACGAAGCGGAACACCCGGCGGCCGGTGGTCCGGTCCTCCTCGATGACCTCGGTGCCGGTGATGTCGGTCGGCATGAGATCCGGGGTGAATTGAATGCGGCTGAAGTCCAGGTCGAGCGCCTGGGCCAGAGACTGGACGAGGAGCGTCTTGGCCAGACCCGGGACACCGACGAGCAGTGCGTGGCCGTTGGCGAGCAGCGCGGTCAGGAGCTCGTCGACGACCTCGTGCTGACCGACGATCTTCTTGCCGACCTCGTGCCGCATGAGGTCGGACACCTCGGCTACACGTTCGAGGAGCTCGATGTCTTCGTCATGCGCGGCGATCGTGTCGGTGGGTGTATTCATCCGGGAAGGTTATGGCGAGACAGATACAGAATTGGGATACGCGTCCGCTCGCCGTACACTCATGGTGTGGAAGCGGGTCCGAAGCCAGCTGCGGGGCCCGTCCTTCCAGCGTGCGAGAGCGCGCGTGCCGGCCTCGAACACATGGCGAGGCGGGTCGCGGACTCTGACCGAATAGACGGCGCTGCAGGGGTCTCCGTCAAGCGGCCGCCCGGCGTCGATCGGGGCCGTCCGGGGCCGCTTGCGCTTTTTTTCACAAGCTTGTATCCTTCGCGGGCTCGGGACCTGAGGAGCCACAAAAGATGTCGTCAGACGGCGGATCCAAGAAGAGTGAGCCGGATCCAGCGCTCGGTCGCTTGCCCGGAGAGGCGCTCGGGCTCGCGCTCAACGTTGTCGCCTCGGCATTTCTGTTCGGCTTCCTCGGGCGATGGGTCGGTTCAAAGGTCGGGGGCCAGGAATACCTGACGCTCCTGGGTGGTTTCATCGGCGCGGCGGCAGGCTTCTACAGTCTGTACATGCACCTGACGACGCGCCCCAAAGACCGAGAGAAGAAGAAGTCCGGATGAAAGCGCTACCGCGCTACACCGTCGTCTCGAGCCTGATCGCGGCCCTTCTGGTCCTGGTTGCGCTTCCTTTCCTGGACCCGTCCGGGAAGGCCGGGCTGTTGTTGGCCGCTGGTGTCACGCTTCCGCTCCAGATCGGACTCTTCGCGCTGTTGGTGGGTGCCCGGGGTGGCTCGAACCGCTTCATGACTTTTTGGGGACTCGGGATGCTCGGACGGATGGCGGTGCTCGCGGTCGTCGGGTTTTCGATCCGCTTTTTCGATACCGTAGATCCCACGGTGACCATCATGTCGACCGTCGGGCTTTTCTTCATATTCCTCCTGCTCGAGCCGGTGTTCCTGAACCGGGATGAGCAGGCTACCGAATACGCCAGGTGACCATGCAGGGTTCGGCACAGGATTACGCCGCCGAAGCGGCGGCCCAGAGCACGGGCGGGGCGTACGGGCTCGACGCCATCGACGAGATCCCGGACTACATCTCGCACCACCTCGAGGACTCCCGCGCCTTCGAGTTCCTCGGGATGCACCTCGACCTCGGAGCCTTCGCGTTCGAGCCCATCCACATCGGTGGCCTTGCGCTCGATCTGTCTCCCACGCGCCAGCTGATCTTCATCTTCCTGTCGGCGATCCTCTGCATCGCGCTCTTCGTACCCGTGGCCCGCTCACTCGCGCGCCGGGGATCGGGGAGCGCTCCCAGTGGATTCGTGAACGGTGCTGAAGCTCTCATCCTGTACTTCCGGGACGAGATCGTTCGGGCGAACATCGGGAAGGATGGTGACGGCTACACGCCTTTCATCCTCACGATCTTCTTCTTCATCCTGTTCATGAACCTGCTCGGCCTCACGCCGTTCGGGATCACTGCGACGGCGAATCTGTCCGTCACGGCCGCGCTCGCCGGAATCGCCTTCATCGCGACCGAGGTCGCGGGGTGGCGGGCGCTCGGGCCGGCCGGGTACGCCAAGACCATCTTCTATGTGCCCGAGGGACTTCCGGGTCCCATGAAGCCGATCATCCTGGCGATCATGACCCCGGTCGAGTTCCTAGGGAAGCTGACCAAGCCGTTCGCGCTGGCCGTGCGTCTGTTCGCGAACATGATGGCCGGTCACATTTTGATTCTGGCCATCGTCGGCCTCATCCTGGTCACCCAGAACTTCGTGGTTGGAGGCGCATCGGTACTCGTGATGAGCCTCATCATGATCCTGGAGCTCTTCGTAGCATGTCTCCAGGCATACATCTTCGCGATGCTCACATCGGTGTTCATCGGTCTCATTCGGCACGCCCACTGAGCCCGCGAAGTCATCGGGAGTTTATTCTCCACCGTGTCCGCCAGGCGGACGCAACACCCTCAACAACGTTCGAGGATTAGATTATGTACCTCATGTTCCAGGCTGCTCAAGAAGGAATCGCCCAGAGTGGGCTCGGCCTCGTGGGCGCCGGACTCGCTATCGGCCTCACGGTGATCGGCGCCGGTATCGGAATCGGTCAGATCGGCGCCCAGATGGCGTCCGGCATCGCGCGCCAGCCCGAAGCCGCCAACAACATCCAGACGGCGTCCATCATTCTCGCGGCGCTCATCGAGGGCGCGGCGCTCTTCGGTCTCGGCCTCGCGTTCCTGAAGTTCTAGATCTTTCGTTCGCCTCCTCGGGAGGCGTGTCGGACGAGACGAGAACCGCAATGGAGAACGCAATGAGGACGAGCCGTGTGGCTGTCGTGCTCGGGGTCCTGCTCGCAGGATTCCCGGGAGCGGTGCTGGCCGCTCAGGGTGGGGAGGGCACGACGCCGCTCTTCACCGTGAATCTGGGGACGACGGTCTGGACGACCATCGTCTTCCTGGCCTTGCTCGGCATCCTTTGGAAGTTCGCCTGGGGGCCCATCCTCTCCGCCGTAGAGTCGCGAGAGAAGGGGATCCAGTCGGCGATCGACGAGGCCGTGGCCCGCAACGCCGAGGCCGAGCGGCTGCTCCAGGAGCATCGCGATCAGCTGGCCGACGCACGCAGGCAGGCCAATGAGATGATCGCCGAGGGCAAGGCCGCCGGCGAGCGCCTTCGCAGGGAGATCGAGGAGAAGGCGCGTGAGGAGGGGCAGGTGCTCATCCAGCGCGCCCGGGCCGAGATCGAGCGCGAGAGGGACGAGGCGATCGACATGCTGCGCAGGGAGTCCGTGGAGCTCGCCCTGGCGGCGGCTTCGCACCTGCTGCGTGAGAAGCTCGACGGCCAGAACGACCGTGAGATGGTGGAGCGGTACCTGGCCGAGTTGGCCTCGGAACGGAGCGTGTCGTCGTGAGGGACGGGACCGTCGCCCGGAAATACGCCGAGACGCTCTTCGAGCTCGCGGTACGGGAGCAGCAGGCCGAGGAGTACGGGCATGCGCTGCGCACCGTGGCCGGGCAGCTCGACGCGGAGCCGAAGTTCCGGCTCTTCCTGGAGACGCCGCGGATCGACGACGAGGACAAGAAGGCGCTCGTGCGGAAGGTCTTCGGAGACGAGGTCCCCAAGCACGTGCTGAACTTCGTGCTGGTCACCATCGACAAGCGCCGCCAGAGGCTGCTCGGGCGGATCGCGTGGGAGTACTCGATGCTGGTCGACGAGCATCTCGGCAGGGAGCACGTCGAGGTGACCGTCGCGCGAACGCCGGACGAGGAGACCAGCAGCATCATCGGCGAGCGTCTCTCGACGGCGCTCGGCAAGAAAGCGATTCCCCACGTCCGGGTGAAGCCGGCGATCATCGGGGGGATCATCGTAAGAACTGGTGATACGATCTACGACGGATCGGTACGGAGGAGGCTGGAAGGCATGCGGAGTCGCATGCTGAACGCCGAGCTGCCCGCCGGAGCGGTGGGTAGCCCATGAACCGCACGATCCCTGAACTCAGGATCCAATAGAGATGGCCAACGATTCGCAACTCCGCGCCGGCGAGATCAAAGACGTGCTGCTCAAGGAAATCGAGCACTACGACGAAGACCTGCGGGCCGAGGAGATCGGTGAAGTCCTCGAAGTAAGGGACGGCATCGCTCGCATTTACGGGCTCATGAAGGCGATGGCCTCCGAGATGCTCGAGATCACGTCCTCCGAGACCGGAGAGACGGTCACGGCGCTCGCGCTGAACCTCGAAGAGGACAACATCGGCGCGGTCGTGATGGGGGAGTGGACGTCCCTGCACGAGGGAGACCAGGTGCGCCGCACCGGTCGCGTGCTCGACATCGACGTCGGTCCGGGCTACCTCGGGCGGGTCGTCGATCCGCTCGGAAATCCGGTCGACGGGCTCGGCCCCATCGACGGGATCGAGGGGAAGCGCCAGATCGACATCGTGGCGCCCGGCATCGTGCTGCGGCAGCCCGTGAGCGAGCCGATGCAGACCGGCATCAAGGCCATCGACGCGATGATTCCGATCGGTCGGGGTCAGCGCGAGCTGATCATCGGCGACCGCGGCACGGGAAAGACCGCCGTGGCCATCGACACGATCATCAACCAGAAGGGGCAGGACGTCATCTGCGTCTACTGCGCCGTCGGCCAGCGGGCCGGCAAGGTGCGGAGTGTCGTGGAGACGCTCCGGGAGCACGATGCGCTCGACTACACGATCGTCGTCACGTCGAGCGCCTCCGATCCGGCGCCGATGCAGTACATCGCGCCCTACTCGGCGACCGCGTTGGCCGAGCACTTCATGTGGCAGGGCAAGCACACGCTGGTCGTCTATGACGACCTATCCAAGCAGGCCCAGGCGTACCGCCAGCTGTCGCTGATTCTCCGGCGGCCTCCCGGGCGTGAGGCCTACCCGGGTGACGTGTTCTACCTGCACTCTCGTCTGCTCGAGCGGGCCGCGAAGCTTTCCGATGAGCATGGTGGCGGATCCATGACCGCGCTCCCGATCATCGAGACGCAGGCCGGCGACGTTTCGGCCTACATCCCGACGAACGTGATCTCGATCACGGACGGCCAGATCTTCCTGGAGCCGGACCTCTTCTACTCGGGCGTGCGGCCGGCGGTGAACGTCGGTATCTCCGTATCCCGCGTAGGTGGCTCGGCGCAGATCAAGGCGATGAAGAAGGTTGCCGGCCGCCTCCGTCTCGACCTCGCTCAGTACCGTGAGCTCGAGGCGTTCGCGCAGTTCGGCTCCGACCTGGACGCCGCCACCCAGCGACAGCTGGCGCGAGGCGCCCGGACGGTCGAGCTGCTGAAGCAGCCGCAGTACCAGCCGGTGGCCGTCGAAAATCAGGTCGCGGTCATCTATGCGGTGACCAACGGCTTCGTCGATGACGTGCCCGTGGAGCGGATGCGTCAGTGGGAGCGGGGCTTCCACCAGGAGCTCGGCGCCAAGCACACCGACATTCTCACGGGGATCCGCGAGGGCAAGCAGCTCACCGAAGAGATCGAGAAGAAGCTGGGGGCAGCCATCGAAGGGTACACCACCGGGTTCAAGGCCGAGCTGTCGCGGACAGCGGCCGCCCAACCCGTGACCGCGTAAGGCGGGGGACGACACGTGGCAGGCGCACGAGAGGTAAAGCGACGGATCAAGTCCGTCGACAACACGCGGCAGATCACCCGCACGATGGAGCTCGTCGCGACGTCGAAGCTCAAGCGGGCGACCGATCGCGTATACGCGGCGCGTCCCTATGCGGATGCGCTCCGCGAGATCGTGAGCGGTCTCTACAGCCCCGAGCTTTCCGAGCGGTACCCGATCCTGCGTCAGCCGGAGGAGGTCGGACGCGCGGCCGTGTTCCTGCTCACCGCGAACCGCGGCCTCGCCGGCGCGTTCAACGCGAACCTCATCAAGCAGGCGCGTCTCCTCCTCGAGGAGTTGCGTGGGCGGGGCATCGAGACGGAGCTGCACGTCGCGGGCAAGAAGGGCATCGCCTACTTCAAGTTCCGCGGCGAGAAGATGGTCACTCAGCGCACGGACATCGGCGACCACCCGACGCCGGAGGACGCCGAGTCTCTCATCGGGCCCGTCAGGGCCCGCTTCGAGGCTGGAGAGCTCGACCAGGTGTACCTGGTCAGCTCGGAGTTCCGCTCCGCGATGTCCACGCCGCCGCAGGCGGTGGAGCTCTTGCCGATTCGGCCAGAGGAAGGGGCTCCGGCGGCTGATCTCTACATGCTGTCGCCGGACGGAGACGTCATTCTCGAGCGGATCCTGCCCGCTTTCATCCGGAACGCGGTCTTCACCGCTTTGGTGGAGAACGCGGCTGCGGAGCAGGGAGCCCGGCGGAGCGCCATGAAGAGCGCCACAGACAACGCCGGCGAGATGCTCGAGAATCTCACTCGCTCGTACAACCGGGCCCGTCAGGCCCAGATCACGCAGGAGATCGCCGAGATCGTCGGTGGCTCCGCCGCCCTAGAGTAGGCGCACAGGTAATCATCATGGCTGATCAGAATATCGGAAGAGTCGTCCAGGTCATCGGCCCGGTTCTCGACGTTGAGTTCGAGACCGAGCACCTCCCGGACATCTACAACGCCCTCAAGCTGTCGGGCACCAACGAGGCCGGGCTGGAGATCTCCCTGGTCGCCGAGGTGCAGCAGCACATCGGCCGCGGGCAGGTCCGCGCGGTGTCGATGTCGTCCACCGACGGCGTCACGCGCGGTATGGCCGCCGTCGACACGGGGTCCGCGATCACGGTTCCGGTCGGGGAGCTCGCGCTCGGACGCATCCTGAACGTCCTGGGCGAGCCCGTGGACGAGATGGGTCCGGTGGGTGGAGACGACGCGGCGAGTGTCGAGCGGTGGCCGATCCACCGGCTGGCGCCCACCTTCGACCAGCTCGACCCGAAGACCGAGCTCTTCGAGACGGGCATCAAGGTCGTGGATCTGCTCGCGCCGTACGTGAAGGGCGGTAAGACCGGCCTCTTCGGCGGCGCCGGCGTGGGCAAGACCGTCATCATCCAGGAGCTGATCAACAACATCGGCTTGGAGCACGGCGGTCGCTCGGTGTTCTGCGGCGTGGGTGAGCGGACCCGTGAGGGCAACGACCTCTGGCTCGAGTTCAAAGAGGCCGGGGTGCTGGGCTCCACGGCGCTCGTCTACGGCCAGATGAACGAGCCTCCGGGCGCGCGACTCCGGGTCGGCCTGACCGGGCTGACCATGGCGGAGTACTTCCGTGACGTCGAAGGCCAGGACGTGCTCCTGTTCATCGACAACATCTTCCGGTTCACGCAGGCAGGCTCCGAGGTGTCCGCGCTGCTCGGCCGTATGCCGTCCGCCGTGGGATACCAGCCGACGTTGGGCACGGAGATGGGAGAACTCCAGGAGCGCATCACGTCAACGTCGAAGGGGTCCATCACTTCGGTGCAGGCGATTTACGTTCCTGCCGACGACCTCACCGACCCGGCGCCCGCCACGGCGTTCACGCACCTCGACGCCACGACGACGCTGTCTCGTTCCATCTCGGAGCAGGGCATCTACCCGGCCGTGGATCCGCTCGACTCGACGTCGCGCATCATGGATCCGCAGTTCGTGGGTGAGCGCCACTACAAGGTCGCCACAGACGTCCAGGCCATCCTGCAGCGCTACAAGGATCTGCAGGACATCATCGCGATTCTCGGCATGGACGAGTTGACCGAGGAAGACAAGGTGATCGTGGGCCGTGCACGCCGGATCGCGCGCTTCCTGTCGCAGCCGTTCTTCGTGGCCGAGCAGTTCACCGGCCTCCCCGGCAAGTACGTGAAGCTCGAGGAGACCATCGATTCGTTCGAGCGCGTCGCGGCCGGTGAGTTCGATCACCTGCCCGAGCAGGCGTTCTACATGCAGGGTGGCATCGACGACGTGATCGCCGCGGCCGAGAAACTGCAGGCCGAGGGCTGATCGTGGCCGCTTCGCTCCAGGTGCAGGTGGTGTCTCCCAGCAAGGTCGTGTTCGAGGGCCCCGCTGCGGCGCTCATCGCCCCGTCGTGGGACGGCCAGCTCGGAGTACTTCCGGGCCACGCGCCGCTCCTGACGTTGCTGGGTATCGGACCGCTGACCCTGGAGCGTCCCGGTGGTGGAAGCGACATCTTCCACGTGGCGGGTGGCGTGATGAAGGTCGAGCGCGATGTCGTGACGCTCCTCACCGAGTATGCCGGAACTGAGCCGTTGCGGGAGATCCCCGAAGGCTTGATGCTGGATCCGGAGGATGTGCTGGAGCAGTGACGGCGGTCGCTGCCGGTGCACCGAACACGGGCGGGGGGGGGGGGGGGGGGGGGGGGGCGGGCGCTTCGGCGCCCGCCCGCCCTTTCGCTTTGGAAACGAGATAGACCATGAAGCTGGACCTGCACGTACACACCACCGCGTCGGACGGGGCCTGGTCGCCCGAGGATGTGACACGGACGGCCGCCGAGCGGGGACTCGATGCGCTCGCGGTGACGGATCACGACACGACCGCCGGTTGCGCCGCGGCGATCGCGCTCGGAGCCGACCTGAACCTTCAGGTCATCCCCGGAATCGAGGTGAGCTCGAGCCATGCGGGCCGCGACATCCATGTGCTCGGCTACTTCGTAGACCCGGCTGCGACCGAGTTGCGCGAGCACGAGCGCATCGCCCGGAACCGCCGGGAGGAGCGCATGCGCGAGATGCTGGCCAAGCTCGACGGCCTGGGGATCGAAGTACCCTTCGAGGCGGTGGAGCGGGCGGCAGGCCCGGACCGGGTCGTGCTCGGGCGTCCGCACCTGGCGCAGGCCCTCGTGGAGGGGGGACATGTCGCGAGCATCTCGGAGGCGTTCGACACGCTTATCGCAGACAATGGTCCCGCCTTCGTGTCGACCCACATGCTCACGCCCATGGACGCCATCGGCATCATCGAGGCGGCGGGAGGACTCGCCGTATGGGCCCATCCACCCGGTGAGATGGTGCAGGACCTCATCGACCCCATGGTCGAGGCCGGGTTGCGCGGGATGGAGGTCTATCGGCCGCGGAACCGGAGGGACCAGATGCTACGCCTGGAAAATATCTGTCGCTCCAGGGGACTCTTCCCGACCGGCGGCTCGGACTGGCACAGCCCCGACGGCGGCGCCCAACTCGGGGACTTCTTCGTCACGAGCGAGGAGGTGGCGACGTTCCTGGACGCCGGCGGACTCTAGTGTCGGGACACTAGGCCGAGACCCTCACCTCTCCGAGCTGCTCCAGGGTGCCAGGAGACGCCGCACGCTGGTCGCGACGTCGGACGCCCGCATGACGGCTCCCACGACGGCGACACCCGCCGCACCGCACGCCGCCACCTCGGTGACCCGACCCTCGTCGATGCCACCGATACCGACGACCGGAGCCTCGACCGCCCGCGCCACACGGGCGAGTCCTTCGGCGCCGATGGCCGCGCCCGCGTCTCCTTTCGTCGACGTCCGGTAGACCGCGCCGCACCCGATGTAGTCCGCCCCCTCGCCGATGGCCCGGGTCGCCTCTACCGGATCGTCGGTGGAGTAGCCGATCAAGAAGCCCTCTGGCGTCACCGCGCGCGCGGCAGGGACCGGGACGTCGTCGGGTCCGAGATGCACGCCGTCCGCTCCCAGGCTCAGGGCGACGTCGAGACGGTCGTTCACGAAGAAGAGGGCGCCGGAGCGGTCCGTGAGTGCCCGGATGACACCGCCGATCTCGTGGAGTGCGCGCGCGCTTTCCCCCTTGTTCCGCAGCTGGATCGCCGGGGCGCCGGCCCCGAGCGCAGCCTCCACGACCTCCACGACGGAACGGGGAGCCGCGAGGGCGGCGTCCGTCACGACGATGAGCCGGAGCCGGGACGCCAGGGCCCGAGAAGCTTCGCCGTCGATGGCCGGCTCAGCGAAGCCCGGAATCGGCTTCCCTCATACGCTGCGACTCTGCTTTGGCCCGGTTGTGATCCGCGAGGGACCGCGTAAAGACGTGCGATCCGTCGGGGCGGGCCACGAAGAACAGGTAGTCGCCCTCCGGAGCCAGCGCCGCATCGATCGCGAGCTCACCGGGGGCCCCGATGGGACCGGGAGGGAGTCCCCCCTGCCGATAGGTGTTGTAGGGATTGTCCGCGACCGAGTCGATGGCAGCGTAAAGCAGACGCTCCCGGGGCCCGCCGAGCGCGTAGAGCACGGTCGGGTCGGCTTGGAGGAGCCACCCCAGGTCGAGGCGTCGATGGTACACGCCCGAGATGAGCGGCATCTCCTGAACCTGGCGGGCTTCGGCCTGGATGATCGACGCCAGCGTGACGAGCTCGCGCTCCGTCATGTCGACCTCCGCCAGGCTGGCCCTCCGTTCCGGCGTCCATACCGCGCGATACCGATCGACCATGGTTTCGACCACGGTCGATACCCGGGTCCCCGGCGTGAACCTGTAGGTGTCGGGGAAGAGGTATCCCTCGGGCGTGGGGCCGGGGATGCCGAGTTTGTGGACCACCTCGTCTCGGGAGAGGTACGCCAGAACCGAGCCTGCCGTCACACCCGAGATCTCGGCGATGCGCGGTGCCATCTGCGTGAGGGTGAAGCCCTCGGGGATGGTCACGGGCACCGTGATGACGTTGCCCTGGGTGAGGACCCGGATGACTCTGTTCCACGAGCTGCCGGGAGTCAGCGCGTAACGACCGGCGCGGACCTCTCGATCGGCTCCGCGCAACCGGGCGTAGAGAGTGAACAGCCCCGGGCGCCCGACGATGCCGCGCGCGCTCAGCGTGTCGACGACCTCTGAGAACCCCGATCCGCTTGGAATAGAAACCTCCACCGGAGGTCCGTCCGAGCCGCACGCGGCCAGGACGAGGGCGAGCGCCAGCGCGCCCGTCTTTCCGACCTTGGAAATCGTCATGCCTGCTTGCTCCGATCGAGCCAGGATTGGAGAATCAACTGCGCCGCGCCAGCGTCCACGCGT
Organism: Gemmatimonadota bacterium; assembly: GCA_040904945.1. Lineage (GTDB taxonomy): Bacteria > Gemmatimonadota > Gemmatimonadetes > Longimicrobiales > Gaopeijiaceae > JAWLHJ01. The sequence goes on along the minus strand of JBBDSM010000134.1, from coordinate 53,606 downwards.
CCTTTGTCCCGCCGGGCGCTTCTCGACAGCCCGACGGCTCGAACGGCGCGCTCGGCGCGAACCGACGTCATACGCTCATCCACGAACGAGGCGTCGACACCGAGCCTGGTTGCAAGCTTCGCGCCCATATCGCGCACTTCCTTGCACCAGTCGTTCTCGTCGCCGGAGAGGGCGAGCGGTAGCCCGACGACGACGTGCTCGATGTCGTAATCCTCGACGGATTCCTCGATCTGCTTGAGTGGCAGCCGTTTGCCCGCCCGACGCTTCACCGTTTCCAGCGGTGTGGCGATGGTCCCCGTAGGATCGCTCACCGCGAGACCGATGCGCTTCATGCCAAAGTCGACGCCGAGCACGCGCACGTTCCGTTCTCTTCCGGTCCGGCTACAGCGCCTCGAGGGCGCGGTCGAAATCCGCGCCTTCGAGCAACTGGCCGTAGAGGTCGTGGATCACGGCTTCCGAGCCGAACGCGAAGCGACAGGCGTCGTCGCCGCGGCTCCGGCACGTAACCTCCAGGACCGCGACGGGCCGGCTGGAGAGCTCCGAAAGGAGGCCCGCCAGATATCCCGTGGTGAAGGAACAGCTTCCTTCGGGATCGGTCGCGTCGGGGGTGGCCTCCAGCCAATCCGGCGACCTCAACACTCCGACGCCCGGATGGACGTCCTCGTGGGAGAGCGTTCCCCATCCGCGCTTGGAGAAGAAGCGCTCGATCCGGCGCCAGAAATCCCCGGCAGCCAGATCCGGCAGGGACTCGGCCGTGCCGCTGGCCTCGAAGGAGGAGGCCGCGCCGCCCCCCGCCGCGTAACCGGCGTGGTGGAGCGCTCGGACCGCCGGCAGCGTGCCTACCTCTTTCTCCAACTCACGCCGAAGTACGGTGAACACCTGAACCGGTACCACGACCTCCTTCGTGCTCGCCATTGTTGCGCTCAAACCGCCCCCCATCTCGTGGTTCGTCGTGCGTGCCGCTAAAATATACACTCGAGGACTTCCTCTCGAACCGGAGAACCCATGGATTACGAGAACGATACCCGTATCAGCTTCCTTTCAGGTCTGCTGCTGGGAGCGGTCATCGGCGCCAGCGCGGCGCTACTCACCGCACCCGAGCCCGGGCGGCGGACTCGCCGACGGCTGCAGCGCACCGCGACGAGCCTCAAGGACACGGCGGGCGACCGCTGGGAAGACGTGGCCGACGATGTGCGCGGGCGCGTCGATGACGCCCTGAAGGGAGCGCGAGGCCGCCTCGGGCGTTGACTTCGTCGCAGGCCGCGGTGGTGTGAATCCCGTCCGCGTTCTGGAACGGAAGAGGGACGGCCTCCCCCTCGAGCCCGCCGAGTTGCGTGCGTTCCTCGGTGGCTACCTCGACGGGGACGTGCCGGACTACCAGATGTCCGCCTTCCTCATGGCGGTGGTGCTCCAGGGGCTGACGGAGGACGAGACCGACGTCCTCGTCGACACGATGCTGGCGTCGGGCGCCACGCTGGACCTCTCGGCACTGGACCGACCCCGGGTCGACAAGCACTCGACCGGTGGCGTGGGCGACAAGGTATCGCTCGTCCTGGCGCCGCTCGTGGCGGAGCTGGGTGTCTATGTGCCCATGATGTCGGGCCGTGGCCTCGGCCACACCACGGGGACGCTCGACAAGCTCGAGGCGATCCCCGGCTTCAGGGTCGATCTCGAGCTCGCCCTCTTCATGGACGTGCTGAAGCGTGTCGGCTGCGCCATGACAGGGCAGACGCGCGAGATCGCTCCGCTCGACCGGCGTCTCTACGCCCTCCGGGACGTGACCGGAACGGTTCCTTCCCTCCCGTTGATCGCCGCGAGCATCATGAGCAAGAAGCTCGCGGAAGGACTCGACGGTCTGGTCCTGGACGTGAAGGTCGGGGAGGGCGCGTTCCTGGCCGACCCCGAGCGCGCCCGGTCTCTTGCACGCTCGATGGTGAAGATCGGCAACGCTCGGGGGCTGAGGACCCTCGCGCTCCTGACCGCCATGGATCGCCCGCTCGGCCGGGCAGTCGGCAACGGGCTGGAGACGGCCGAGGCCATCCGGTGCCTTCGGGGCGAGGGTCCCGACGATCTTCGCGAGCTCGTGGTGCAGCTAGCCGTGGAGATGGTTCTCCAGGGCTCGCCCGGCTCGGACCGTGATTCGGTGCAGCGGAGCGCCGAGGAGAGGCTGGCGTCCGGAGCCGCGCTCGAGCGATTCCGGCGCCTGGTCGACGCGCAGGGAGGCGACCCATCGGTGCTCGACGCGCCGGAGCGCCTCCATACAGCTCCAGAGGTCAGGGAGGTCGCCGCGAACCGTGCGGGGACCGTGCACAGGGTGCGCCCCCGGGTGCTCGGAGAAGCCGTGGTGGGGCTTGGGGGCGGACGTGTCCGCGTCGAGGACGCCATCGACCCCGGTGTGGGTTTCGAGGTGCTCGTGCGTACGGGCGAGAGGGTCGACCCGAGGACCCCGATCGGCCGTGTCCACGCCCGCGACGACGACGGACTCATGCTGGGAGAGCGCGCGTTGCGCGAGAGCGTGGTGATCGGGGACGGTGACGCGCCGCCGTCACTCCCCCTCGTGATCGAACGGGTCGACTAGCGCCCCGGCACTCGCGGGATGCGGAACCGCCGATTCGAACGGTCGCAGAACTCGGTCGGCTCGGTCCCGGGCACGTAGTACTCGAGGTACTGATCCTCTTCCGCGCACCAGCGCGATGCGAGTTGACCCGTCTCCCGGTCCACCAGCACCGCGTTCAAACCGTCGGGCATGGACCAAAGTTCCGGCGTCGGCAGGATAGGCTCGAATCCCTCGATGCCGGCGTCCGCGTCCGTCTCCGCGCCGAGGTACACCCGCCGCATGAACGATCCCCAGACGGGTGCGGCGAGCCCACCGCCTGTCGCCTGACGGGTCGCTCCTTCGCGTCGGAAGATGGGGATGGGCGTGTCCATGCCGAACCAGACCGTCGCCACCAGGTCGGGCGTGAAGCCCGCGAACCAGACGTTGGTCCCGTCGTTGGTCGTTCCGGTCTTACCCGCGGCCGGAATTTCACGGGGTAGACCGGCCCGAAGGCGCACCGCGGTGTAGGCCGTGCCACGGACGACCACGTCCTCGAGCATCGAAACCATGATGCGAGCCGAGAGGCTGTCCAGCACCTCGGTCCGCTCGGGCTGCGGTTCCCAGACGACGTTCCCGTTCTGGTCCTCGACCCTGAGGATGGGGAAGGGGCGGACCTTCGTACCGAGGTTGGGGAAGGACGCGTATGCTTCGGTCATCTGGAGCGGTATGACGGATGACGCGCCGATCGTCGTCGAAGGCAGGCGCCCGATCTCGGTCTGGATTCCCATGCGACGAGCCGTCTGCGCGACCGTCTCGATGCCGACCTCTTCCCAGCCGAGCTTGATGGCGATCATGTTGATCGAACTGTACAGCCCCTCGCGGATCGTCATCGGGCCCTGGAACTCCCTGGTGAAGTTCGAGGGGCGCCAGTCTTCGTCGTTCACCTGTGGGTACACGACCGGCGCGTCGACGACGATGTGCGACGCCGGAATCCCCGTCGCGATCGCCGCGGTGTACACGAACGGCTTGAACGCCGAGCCGGCCTGCCGCTCGGCCTGACGGGCTCGATCGAAGCGGGACTGCTGGTAGTCCCTTCCGCCGATCAGCGCCCGCACGTGACCCGTCTCCGGATCGAGCGCCACGAACGCCCCCTGGAGGTACGGCGTGGAGCCCGGGAACGACTGGACGGTATCGAAGTCGGCATAGCGGGGATGCCGGAAGTTCACGGAATCGGCCTCGATCTCGCGCCACCCTTCGTCCATCGCCTGCCTGGCCGCCCGCTGCATGTCGACGTCCAAGGTCGTGTAGACACGATAGCCATTGCGGTAGATGGCATCGCCGAACCGGGAGTCGAGGATCTGGCGGACCCACTCCTCGAAGTAGGGCGCCTGGGTCTGGGCCCCGCCTTCCGGCTCCTCGTCCGGCAGGGGCCACTCCTTCCACCGTTCCGCCTCCTCGGCGCTCAAGTAGCCCTCATCGGCCATGCGCGACAGAACGAGGTTCCGACGGGCTTCGGCGCGATCGGGATATCGAAACGGGTTGTAACGGGCGGGCACGTTCAGGATCGCGGCCAGGAGGGCCGCTTCCGCGACGTTGATGTCCGCGACGTTCTTGCCGAGGTAGTTCCGGGCCGCGTTCTGAAAGCCGTAGCCACGGCCCATGTAGATCTCGTTCAGGTACCCTTCGAGGATCTGGTCCTTCGTATACGCCTGCTCGAGATCGAGAGCGACCTGGAGTTCCCGCAGCTTACGGATGTAGCGTCGCTCGAAGCCGATCTCGTCGAACATGTTGCGGGCGAGCTGCTGGGTGATCGTGCTGCCGCCGCCGAGATTCCGGAAGGTGAGGACGCCCCAGACGGCCCGGGCGATGCCGCGCGGATCGAAGCCCCCGTGGGCGTAGAACCGCGTGTCCTCGATGGCGATGACGGCCTGGGCCACGTATTCCGGAACCGCGTTGATCGAAACCGGCGTGCGCCGCTCGAAGCCGAGCTCACCGAGCTCGTGACCGTCGAACGCGTAGAGCTTCGTCGTCTGCTCGTGCTCGAAGGTCTGGATCTGGGCGATGGACGGGCAGACGTCCCCGGCGCAGAGGTTGAGCCAGCTTCCCCAGGCCCCGCCGAGCCCCAGCGCGAGAATGAATGCCACGGCCATGGCAATAGGGCCCGGCCGCACGAGCTCCCGGGCTCGGGCCAGAAGCCCCTTCTCGCCTTCGCTGTCCTTCGGCTGCGCTCGTACCATCCGTCGATCCCATGCTCTTGGATTTTCCCGGCTCCCCACGGCCTCGATCGTCGAGATTGCAAGCCGGGTGCCAGAGCTTCTACACGACGCAAGCTAGCGTGGGTTCCGGGTCACGCCCAACGGCGTATTGCTTGACCGTTCTCCGCCACGCGGCGAAGCTCACGCGGGCGCCCGTTCGAGGCGCCGGACCGACCCGACGACCTGCCCAGGAGAGAACATGACCACCGAGCCCCGGACCGACCGACGCGAGCTTCGCGATGGGCGGACGATCGCGCTCCTGCGGGCCGGATTCCTCCGGCTGGCGTCGGTGCTCCTGCTTCTGGGCCTGGGTGCGTGCTCGAGCGACGCGCAGGAGCCCGGCTCGGATCTGGTGATCTCGAGTGACCCGGAGCTGCGATCGCTCGCGGCCGAGATCCTTCCGGGCCTCGCGGCGCGCGCGAGCATGGAGCTCGTCGAGCCGGTCCGGATCGAGCGGAGGAGCCGCTCCGAGCTCGTCGCATACCTCCGCCACAAGCTGGACGAGGAGCTGTCGGCCGACGAGGCGCGTCAGACCGTTCGCGTCTATGCCATGCTCGGCCTGGTCGAGCCCGATCTCGACCTGCGCGGCCTCCTGCTCGATCTGTACACGGAGCAGGTCGCCGGATTCTACGAGCCCGACTCCACGGCGCTCTTCGTCATGGAGGATCAACCCCGGGAGGCGCTCGAGAGCCTGCTCCTCCACGAGCTCGTCCATGCGGTTCAGGACCAGACCGCCGACCTCGACGCCCTCACGTCGGCCGATCTCGGGAACGATCGCGCGGCCGCGGCCCACGCCGCCGTCGAAGGGCATGCCACGCTGGTGATGCTGGAGTTCATGATGGAGCGGATGACGGGGCAGGCGGTCGACCTCGCCTCGGTGCCGGGCATCGCCGATCACCTCCTCCCCGCCGTGGACGGCATGGAGGCGCAGTTCCCGGCGCTCGCGGGCGCCCCGGCCGTCATCCGGCGCTCGTTGCTCTTCCCGTACGTGCAGGGGGCCGGCTTCGTGCAGGGGCTATGGTCGACCGAGGGTCGCGTGGCCCCGTTCGGCGAGTGGCTCCCCGCGTCCACGGAACAGGTCATGGAGGGACGGCTGGACGATCCCCCCATGGACATGCGCATCGATGTCGTTGGCGGTGATGTCCTGCACGAAGACGTGCTCGGGCGTCTCGAGCTCCAGGTCCTGGTCGAGACACATGTGGGTGCGGAGGCTGCCGGATTGGCCGAGGGGTGGGGTGGGGACCGGTACGCGTTGGTCGAGCCGGCCTCGGGCGGTGACGCGGCTCTGATCTGGGTCTCGGTCTGGGACGACGAGCCGGCGCGCGACCGCTTCGTGGAGGGGTTCGTTGCCGCCATGGACCGTTTCGGCGCTGATGCCGCGCTTCGGCCCGCTACCGTCGAAGGCCGCGCTGGGGCCGTCCTGACCGTTGGCCCCGTGGACGGGCTCGATCTCACGTTTCGCGTCGGTGCGCCTGACCGATGAGTCCCCGCGATCTGACGGTGTCGGTCGGCGCCCGGTCCGGGAGCTACGACGTCGTGGTTGCCGTGGGCGCCCTCGACGGGTTGCCGGAGCTCCTCCGGTCCCGCGCCCCGGCCTTCCGCTACGCCGTCATCTCCGACAGCCGGGTGGCCCCGCTGCACGGCGAGTCGGTGGGGGCGGCGTTGGAGCGGGACGGCCTCGATGCCCGGCTCTTCGTCTTTCCGGAAGGGGAGGCGCACAAGACCCGGGAGTCGTGGACATCCCTGACCGACGGCCTTCTGGAAGCCGGCTTCGGAAGGGATTCCGCCATCGTCGCCGTCGGCGGCGGTGTTACGACCGATCTCGCGGGTTTCGTCGCGGCCACGTTCATGAGGGGCGTGCCGGTGGTGCAGGTGCCGACGAGCTATCTGGCCATGATCGACGCGTCGGTCGGGGGGAAGACAGGGGTCGATGTGCCGCACGGCAAGAATCTGGTTGGCGCGTTCCACGCGCCGGCCCTCGTGGTGGCGGACCCGGCGGTGCTCACCACCCTCTCCGCGGAGGAGCGGGCGCAGGGGCTGGTCGAGGCGTTCAAACACGGTGCGGCGCTCGACGCGAGCTACTTCGACCGACTGGCGTCGAATCTGCCAGCTCTTCTGGATGCGGATCCGGACGCCGCCCAGGAGGCCGTGGGCCGGTCGGTCGAGCTCAAAGCCGGTGTGGTCGAGGCGGACGAGCGGGAGGGGGGCTTCCGGCAGGTGCTCAACTTCGGGCACACACTCGGTCACGCCATCGAAGCGGCGTCCGACTTCGCGGTCGGACACGGCACCGCGGTTGCCGTCGGCATGCTTCTGGAGGCCGAAGTGGGCGAAGCCCTCGGGATCACCGAGTCCGGCACTCGGGCACTTCTCGAGGCCGGGCTGGACGGGTTGGGCCTGCCGGCGCTCCCCGCTCTCGACGCCGAGCGGGTGGTCGGCTACTTGGCTACCGACAAAAAGACCCGGGGAGGGCGACCTCGCTACGTCCTCCTGCGGAGCTTGGGCGAGGCGGACCCCGGAGATGGATGGACCCACGACGTGCCCGACCGGCTCGTCCTGGAAGCGCTCTCCGCCCGGCTTGCCGCCGTCTAGTCGCGCTGTTAAGCGGTTCGAGCAGGATCGGTGTCTACTCGAAAGGTGAGCCCCGCGATCGCCGGTACGGCCGGAATCGTTGGCGAGCCCATGCGGTGAGGCATATGTTCACCCTTTCCCCACGTACGCCGGCAGGAGGTGCCATGGCGCTCAGCGAGCGCATCAGCGATTCGACTCTCGCGTCCCTTCTCGCGCACACCGCGACGACCGATCCCGGTCGTGTCTACCTTCACTTCCAGGACGACGAGATTCCGGTGGGGCGGGTCGACTCCGACGCCGAATCCCTCGCTGCGGCTTGGGCGAATCTGGGGGTTCAGGCCGGCGACCGGATCGCGCTCGTGCTCCCTCCGCGTCCCGAGTTCGTGGTCTCGATGTTCGCCGCGGCCAAGCTGGGGGCGGTCGTCGTCCCCTTGAGTCCGAAGGCGTCCGTCGTCGACCTGCAGTACATGCTCAGGCAGTCCGGCGCCTCGCTGGCGGTGACCATCGAGCGGGCGTTCGGTCTGGACTACCTGGAGATCTTCGAGGATCTCATGCCGCAGCTGCCGGAGCTCCAGTACGTGGTGACCGTCGGCGAGGAGGACCTCTGGTACGACGACCGGATCTTCCAGTACGAAGATCTCTTGTCGGCCGGGGCTGGACGCGACTACGCCCCGATGTCCGGCGACGATCGCTCGGCCGCGGACGACACGTTCGCCTTCGTGTACACGTCGGGAACGATGGGGAAGGCGAAGGCCGTCGAGCTTTCGCACGCCAACTTGCTCGCCGCCGCCGACGGGACCGCCCGGGGGTTGGAGCTCACGGCCGAGGACCGCGTGATCGGGGTGTCCGCGCTCTTCCACGTCTTCGGGCTCGCCCCGGGCCTCTTGTCGACCCTCCTGTCCGGCGCCTCGATCGTGCTGCAGGAGGACGGGAGCGCGGGGGCCACGCTCGACGACATCGAGCGGTCGGGCGCTACCGTGCACTACGGTATCCCGACGCTCTTCGTAGCCGAGTTGGAGGAGCAGCGTAAGGACCCGAGGGACCTTACGTCGCTGCGGCTCGCCCTCATCGCGGGGGCTCCGGTGGGTGACGAGCTCATCGACGACCTCGGCGAGCGCTTCGACGTCTCGGTGGTGACGGCGTACTCCCTCACGGAGACCGCCTCGACCGCCACCATGACCCGCCCTACCGATTCGGACGAGAAGAGACGGTTCACCGTGGGGCGCCCGGTTCCCGGCACCGAGATCCGGATCCTCGGCCCGGGAGGTGACCCACTCCCGGTCGAGAGCGTGGGGCAGATCCGTATCAAGGGGCCGGGAGTCATGCGCGGCTACTATCGGCAGCCGCGCGAGACGACCGGCGCCTTCGACGCCGACGGCTTCCTCCTCACCGGAGACCTGGGGATCCTCGATGAGGACGGATACCTCCATTTGGTGGGGCGAACGAAGGACGTTATCATACGATCTGGATTCAACGTGTATCCGCGGGAGGTCGAGGCTCGAATCGAGTCCCACCCCGCGGTGAGGGAGGTCGCAGTCCTCGGGATCGCGGACTCACTGCTCGGTGAAGCCATTTGTGCCTGCGTCGTGCCCGTCGAGGGTGCGATCGTGTCGGAGCCCGAGATCCTCGACTGGTGCCGTGAAACACTCGCGGAGGCCAAAGTCCCGGATCTCGTTCAGTTCTGGGACGAGCTCCCCCGTACGGATACGGGTAAGCTGCAACGGGGCGAGTTGACCCGCCGGATCAAGGCGGAACGCCATTCGTCCTGACCCCGGGGCCGCCGCGCTCATGGTGAGCGCGCCCAAGGGCTTCCCCGACCGGACCCACGATCGTTCGCGATCGTGGCTCGGGTGGGGAGGTCTCGCGGCATCACCAGAATGTCCACGAGACGAAGAAAGACACACATGATCACACCGTACATGAAGGCTCCCCATCAGGGGGGATCCGTCGTCGGCGGGGCATCCTCGCCCCACGCCGCGCTTCTCATCGACTTCGACAACGTCACGATGGGCATGCGGAGCGACCTCTCGAAGGAGCTCAAGACGCTCCTCGACTCGGACGTCATCAAGGGCAAGGTGAGCGTCCAGCGCGCCTACGCCGACTGGCGCCGCTATCCGCAGTACATCGTCCCGCTCTCCGAAGCCTCGGTCGACCTCATCTTCGCGCCCGCCTACGGCAGCAACAAGAAGAACGCGACCGACATCCGGATGGCCATCGACGCGCTCGAGCTCGTCTTCATCCGGCCGGAGATCGGGACTTACATCCTGCTCACGGGTGACTCCGACTTCTCCAGCCTTGTCCTGAAGCTCAAGGAATACGGAAAGTACGTGATCGGCGTCGGAATCCAGGAGTCCAGCTCGGATATCCTCGTTCAGAACTGTGACGAGTACTATTCGTATACGAGCCTCACCGGGCTGACGAAGACGACGGACCTCAAGAGCGGAACGAGCGATCCGTGGGTGCTGGTGAAAGACGCCATCGCCAAGATGGTGTCCCGCGACGACGTCATGCGCTCGGATCGGCTCAAGCAGGTCATGCAGGAGATCGACCCGAATTTCGACGAGGGTGCCATCGGGTTCAGCAAGTTCAGCAAGTTCCTCACCGAGGCTTCCTCGCGCGGCCTGGTCAAGCTGAACAAGATGGACAACGGGCAGTACGAGATCGAGCCGGCCCGTGGTGGTGGACGGGGTGGTCGCTCCACGTCCTCCGGCTCGGACAACGGTCGCGGACGGCGGGACCGTAAGCCGCGTGGCGGACGGCGGGACCGCAGTGATGATCGTCCTTCGGACAGCCAGGAGTCGCGGACCGAGGGCGGCGAGTCCGCCGCGGTCACCGACGAGCAGGTGCAGGCGGCGATCGACGTCCTCACCGAAACGCTCGAGCGTCTGGTGGGCGAAGGCCGGGAGTCCATCCGGGACTCTGACGTGAAGCGCAAGATTCTCGAGAAGCACCCGGACTTCGACGAGGGGACCGTCGGGTTCCCGAAGTTCAGCAAGTTCCTCTCGGAAGCCGAAGATCGCGGCGCCATCGTGATCACGAAGACCGACAACGGGTCCTCGGAGATCACGCTGCCGCGGGCTTCCGGGAGCACCCAGCCCGCGCCGTCGTCCGGCGAGGACCGCGATCGTAGCGGGCCGAGCCCGTCCCGGTCCGATGAGGTTCGGGACGAGGCACCTGCCCCGTCCGAGCCCGCTCAGGCCCAATCCGAGCCCGAATCGTCGGGCCCGACGGTGATCGAGGTCGCGCCGCCCAAGCAGGATCGCGCCAAGAAGCTCGGGCCGCGTCGCGGCTCGACGCGCCGGCGGTCCAGCAGCGACGATGGCGAGGTTCCCCTTTTCGAGGGGCAGACCGTGACGGTCCCGTCGACTTCGACGAGCAAGGCGGAGACGAAAGCCGAGGCTCCGGCCCGGTCGACTTCGGATGCGCCGTCCGGCGGACAGCCCTCGTCCGGTCGGGCCACCACGGGAGCCCCGATCGACCTGAAGGCCCTCGGTCTTCCGAGTGACCCGGATGCGGTCGTCCGATACATGGCTCACCGGTACAAGGGCGTCGGAGAGAAGACGGCCGAGACGCTTGTCGAGCGCTTCGGCACCGACGTCTTCACCGTCCTCCGGGACGATCCGGCCGTCGTTCGAGACGCCGTACCGGGTCGGCGCGGCGAACAGGTGCTCGAAGCCTGGACCGAAGACTACGAGCGGCGGACCGCTTCTCGTGCTGGATCCGGCTGAGGCCGGCAAAGCCGCAAAGATGGCCGCAACGCCCGGACGGAGCTCCTCCGTCCGGGCGTTTTGCGATCGTCCCCCCGTAGAGTTGGCGCGCGCCCTCCTGGGGTGCCGGTTGATCTCCACCGTCGGGGGGGTGCGCACGGCCGGCTTGATCGTCGAGACGGAAGCCTACGGCGGTCCGGACGACCCTGCCTCCCACGCCAGCACGGTGGGGGGACCCACCGACCGCAACCGCGCCATGTTCGGTCCACCCGGGCGCGCCTACGTCTACCGTAGCTACGGGATCCACTGGTGCCTGAACGTGGTGTCCGGCCCGGATGGCCGGGGCGGCGCCGTCCTGATTCGGGGGCTGGATCCGCTCGAGGGGGAAGGGGCGATGCTGGAGCGACGCGGGAGCCGGAGACCTCTCGCCGCGGGACCCGGTAGGCTCGCGCAAGCGCTCGGAGTCACCGACGCCCTCTACGGGCACGATCTCGCCCGATCACCCCTCGTGTTGGTCCTCGACACGCCGCTGCCCGAGGCGAGGGTGGGCGTGTCCGGCCGGGTCGGCGTGTCACGGGCGGCGGATTGGCCTCACAGGTTCTATGTTCTCGGCGCCGCCGGCACATCGAGGCCGGACGATTGGAACCCTGTCGACCGGAGCACTCCCGCATGACCGACCCGACCTGGATCTCCCTGTTGCCCCCAGTCCTGGCCATCGTGCTGGCGATCTGGACGCGACAGGTCTACCTGTCTCTGGCTGGAGGCATCTGGCTCGGTTGGACGATCCTCGAGGGGTGGGACCCGTTCGCTGGCCTGGCCGCGGGGATCGACGGCGCCGTGGCGGTGCTTGGCAGCGAAGGAGACGCGAAGGTCATCTTGTTCACGCTCGTGATCGGGGCGTTGATCGCCACGATCGAGGCGGCGGGAGGGTTTCGTGGCTTCGTGCACGCGTTGGAGGAGCGCGCCTGGGTCGATTCGGCGAAGAAGTCCCAACTGCTCGCCTGGGCCACCGGCGTCGTCATCTTCATCGAGTCGAACATCACGGTGCTCGTGGCGGGATCGGTCGCGCGGCCGCTGTTCGATCGGTACAAGAGCTCGCGGGAGAAGCTCGCCTACATCATCGACTCCACGTCGGCTCCGATCTGCCTCCTGATTCCGCTCAACGCGTGGGGGGCCTACAACCTCGGCATCCTCCAGAGCCTCGGCGTCGAGAACCCCCTCGGTGTCTTCGTCGCCTCGATCGGGTTCAACTTCTATGCGATCGCCGCCGTGCTTCTCGTCTTGACGGTGATCGTCTTCGGGATCGATATCGGTCCCATGAAGAAGGCGGAGGAACGCACCCGGAACGGGGAGTTGCTCTGGCCGGAGGCGACGCCGATGATCGACGAGGACGTGTTGTCGTCGGAGCCGAAAGAGGGGTTGGTCCCGCGGGCCCGCAACATGCTCGTGCCGATTGCCGCGATGGTCCTGTTCATGCCGATCTCGCTGTACATCACGGGCGACGGGGCGCTCCAGGACGGCTCGGGTTCGACCAGCGTGCTCTGGTCGGTGCTCTTCGGGCTGGGCGTCGCCTGGATCATGCTGTTGATCCAGCGTGCCTTCACCCAGGACGAGCTCGTCCGCCTCGCCCTCAAGGGCGGAGGTGGGCTCGTCCCGCTCGCCCTCATCCTTCTGCTGGCGCTCGCGCTCGGCAACGTCGTGCAAGAGCTCGGGACCGGCGTCTACGTCGCTCAGGTCACGGCGGGCACGATGCCGAACGCGGTGTATCTCCCGCTCGTCTTCCTGGTATCGGGCGGGATCGCTTTTTCCACCGGGACCAGTTGGGGGACCTTCGCGATCATGCTCCCGATCGCCGTCCCGGCCGCCGAAGCATTGGGGCTGCCGCTGGCGCCGTTCGTGGCCGCATCGCTCGCGGGTGGGGTGTTCGGCGATCACTGCTCCCCGATCAGCGACACCACGATCATCTCGTCGATGGCCGCCGCGACGGATCACATCGATCACGTGCGCACGCAGCTCCCCTACGCGCTCATCGGGGGCGGGATCGCAACGATTGCCTTTGGTATACTTGGAGCTTCGCTGTAGTCGGACCCCGGCATGGGGTGGGGGGTAAATCGCCCCGGCCCTCTGGCAGGGGCACGCGCCGGCTCGCCGGCGTCAGTGGAATTCCATCAGTCACATCGGAGAACGACCGTTGAACGTCATCGTCTGTGTGAAGCGGGTACCGGACACCGAGACCCGTATCCGGATCGACGGCTCCGGGGACAAGATCGACCCCTCGGGCGTCAAATACATCATCAGTCCCTACGACGAATTCGCCGTGGAGGCGGCCCTGCGTACGAAGGAGGCCGCCGGAGACGGCTCGGTGCGCCTGGTCAGCTTCGGTGACGCTGCCACGCAGGAGACGCTCCGCTCGGGCCTCGCCATGGGCGCGGACAGCGCGACGCTGCTCGTCGGCGAGCCGACGATCGACGGGCTGGCGACGGCCAAGGTGCTCGCGGCGGAACTCGACAGCGCCGACGCTCCGCTCATCCTCTTCGGCGTGAAGGCCGCGGACGACGACCAGCAGCAGGTCGGCCCGATGGTCGCGACGCTGTTGGGGCGCCCATGCGTGACCGGTGTGTCCTCGTTCGAGATGGGCGACGGGAAGGCCGTGTGCCGGCGAGAGGTGGAGGGAGGTACCGAGGTGGTCGAAGTCGACCTCCCGGCGGTGGTGACCGTCACCAAGGGCGAATTCGAGCCCCGCTACGCGTCCCTCAAGGGCATCATGGCAGCCAAGAAGAAGCCGCTCGAGCAGAAGGACGCCGCGCAGATCGAGGCGAAGCTGCGCGTGGTCAAGCTCACCGAGCCGGCTCCGCGCTCCGCAGGCCGGATCGTGGGCGAGGGCGCGGACGCCGTGCCCGAGCTGGTGCGCCTGTTGCGGGAAGAGGCGAACGCGCTCTGATCGGCGCCGGATTCCAGATTTCGAGCTCACTAACACGCAGGATCGGAGATAGACATGGCGGACGTTCTCGCATTCGCGGAACAGAGAGACGGGCAGATCGGTGGATCGGCCCGTGAAGCGGTAAGCACGGCGGCGCGCCTGGCCGGCTCGCTCGGAGGCAGCGCCCACGCGCTGGTGCTCGGAGCTCCCGGCATCTCGGCGGCGGGCGGAGAGTTGGGGCGGTTCGGGGCGGCCAAGGTGCTCGTCGGTGAGCACGAGACGCTCGGCGATTACAACCCGGAAGCTTATGCCTCCGTCCTCGCCGCACGGGTCAAGGAAGGCGGCTACGGTGCGGTAATCTTCCCGGCGACCACGCTCGGTAAGGATCTCGCGCCACGCGTCGCCGCGGCCCTCGACGTGCCGCTCGCGGCGGACGTGACGGGTCTGGAAGCCGAGGGCGGCAAGGTTTCGATCGTCCGGCCGGTGTATTCGGGTAAGGCGTTCGCGCACCTCGAGGTCGAGGCGTCGCCGGTGCTGGTCTCGATCCGACCGAACGTCTTCCAGGCGACCGAGCACGAGGCCGCCGGTGACGTCGAGACGTTCACGCCCGACATCGACGCCAGTGCGTTCAAGGTGCGTGTCGTCGAGCGGCAGGGGGCCTCCGACGGTCAGGTCGACGTGGCCGAGGCATCCGTCATCGTCTCGGGTGGACGCGGCATGAAGGATCCGGAGAACTGGAAGCTCCTCGAGTCACTACGGGACGCCATCGGGTCGGGCGCTGCTCTCGGTGCTTCGCGCGCGGTCGTGGACGCTGGATGGCGCCCGCACGGCGAGCAGGTGGGACAGACCGGAAAGACCGTGGCGCCCAAGCTGTACTTCGCCATCGGCATCTCGGGAGCGATCCAGCACCTGGCCGGCATGCGGACCTCGCAGACGATCGTGGCCATCAACAAGGATGCGGACGCCCCGATCTTCGGGGTGGCCGACTACGGGATCGTGGGCGACCTGTTCGAGGTCGTGCCGCGCCTCGCCGACGAGATCCAGACGCTCAAGTCCGGCGACTGAGGTCAGCTGGACCGACGTCAGTTCCCCGGTCTGCTACCGAGCAGCGGGACAGGATCGACGGGTCGGCCCCATCTCCACACCTCGAAGTGGAGATGGGGCCCCGTCACGTCGCCGCTCGCTCCGCTTAGCGCGATCACGGACTGGCCGCGCACCAGCGTGCCGACGGACACGTGGATCTCCGAGAGATGCGCGTAGACCGTAAGCACCGATCCGCCGTGATCGAGCCAGACCACGTTCCCGAATCCGCTCATGGTTCCGGCGTACCGCACGTGTCCGTCGGCCATGGCCCTCACGGGTGTCCCGTGCGGGACGTCCAGATCTACGCCGCGATGCGTGCCGGGGACGATACCCGAGAAGCGTAGGCCGTAGGCAGACGTCATGGGCGCCTCCACCGGCCAGCGGGGAAGGCTGCATCCAGCCAGGCCGAGGGCGAGCAGAGCCACGCCGACGGTCGGGCCGGCCATGCTCACTCTTCCGCACCCTCGCGGTGGGGCCGCTGCGTGTGATCCTCGCTCGCATCGCCGTTCAGCAGCAGCACGTCCACGCGCGATCCCCGGCGAATCTCTCCCGTGCCTTCCGGTAGCACCGCGAGCCCGTCCGCGTAGCCCAATCCCCGTACCAGCCCGGAGCCCTGGGACCCCGTGAGTCTCGCGGTCCAAGCTCCGGTGGTGCGGATGAGCCACACCCTCAGGTAGGCGGCGAGATCGGTCGGCCCCCGCAGGTCGTCCCCCGCCACGCAGCTCGCGACGGGACGGAAGCAGGCGGTATGGCCGGCCAACCGGCGCAGGAATGGCCGAACGAAGAGTTCGAAGGTCACGAAGGCCGAGGCGGGGTTCCCGGGGAGCCCGAAGACGGGCTGGAGGCGGTCGCCGCGTGGGAGCAGCCCGAAGCTGAACGGGCTCCCCGGCCGGATCCGGGATCGCCAGAACTCCAGGCGGAAGCCGGCCCGGTCGAGGACCCGCTTCACGAGATCGGCTTCCCCCATCGAGGCCCCTCCGATGGTGACCAGGACGTCGTCCGCACCGGACTGCTCGAGGTGGGTGGCGAGTTCGGCCTCGTCGTCGGTTGCCAGGGCGGACCGACCGACGCTCGCCCCCGCGTCGCGAACCATCGCCGACAACATGGGTCGATTCGACTCGGGGATGCCCCTCCCGTGGATGACGTCCTCGTAGCCGCTGGGGCCCCTGAGCTCGTCCCCCGTGGCCAGCAACGCGACGCTGGGAGACCGATGGACCCGAAGCGTCTCACGACCGATCGCAGCCGCCAGGCCGATCACTCCGGCCCGGACTACCCGTCCGGGCTCCAACACCTCATCGCCTTGGTGGAAGTCCTGACCGGCCGGGCGGACGTAGCGCCCGGCCTCGACGGGGACCCTCACCCGCACCTTACCGGATTCCGACTCCGCGTCGGTGTCCTCGACCCGAACGACCGCGTCGGTGCCGGGGGGAAGGGGAGCACCGGTCATGATGCGGGTGGCCTGGCCCGGCCCGACGGTCGGGGCTGCGTCCATGTGGCCCGCGAGGACCCGTCCGACGACATCGAGCGTCACGGGTGCCGTCTCGGTCGCGCCGGCGACGTCGTCCGCGCGCACGGCGTAGCCGTCCATGGCGGAGTTGTCCCATGGGGGAAGGGTAGCTCCCGCGATCAGGAGCTCCGCGAGCACCCGCCCCTCGGCTTCACGGAGCGATACCTGCTCCGGCGGGAGCGGGCGGGCCCCTTCGAGAATCCGGGCCCGTGCTTCGTCCACGCTCAGCCAGTCGGCCGCACGCGTCTCGAAGCGAGCAGATCCCTCGGCCATGGTCAGAAGCTCCCGTATCTCACCAGCGGATCAGCGTCGAAATCGTGAGCCCGAGCGATTGCAGCCACTCGCCTTCCTGGACGTTCACGAAGTTCCGCACCGGGTCGCTGAATCCGGGTGGGGTGCCGACCTTCCAGAGCGAGAACGTGCCATCGGCGCGGAGCGCGAAGCGATCGGTGACGAACCAGCGGACACCCAGCCCCGTCGTGCCGTAAAAGCTGGTGCCGAAGTTGAATTGATCCTCGGGGAGGAGCAGTTCGTCCGCCTCGGAATCCCCCGCCGCGTCGAAGACGACACCTCCGCCGGCCACGATGAAGGGGCTGATGCGGTGCCACATCCGGTCCCCGGTGAGGCTGAACTTGAAGCGCGCGTCGATGGTGGTGAGCAGCACGTCGGCCTCGCCTACCACCCTGTCGCCCTCGTCCCGCCCCGGGTTGATGATGTCACGCTCCCCGGAGATGACCGTCGTCACGCCTTCGAGCGACAAGGGACCCGAGAGCTCGATGCCGTAGCGACCGCCGACCAGCCGGCCGCCCTTCGGGGCGAAACCGAACCGCCCGGTGGCGGCGTCGACGGCGCCGAAGATGAGCCCGGCTTCCTGGCGACCTTCGATGAAGGTGAACGGGGACGGCACCGTCTGGGCGTCCGCGGTCGAGCCTCCGACGAGCAGGAAGGCCAGAACGGCCGGGAACGAACTACGGAGAATGTGCCGCATCCGGGTGCCGCGCTCCTCTTCAGGGTCGGGATTGATTGACGCTTCCATGCGTCTCGGGCAGATTGGGAGGACGAGCGGCAGCGCTCGAACCGCCCTTGTAACACCGCCCGTCCGGGATCGTTTCAAGACAATATGACAGGGTCTCCGAGGTCGTGTAGAGGTGGGTGGAAGACGGGTGCGCGCGCCTCGACGGGCGCGCTCGCGGCGCTCCTGCTCACCATCGCCCCGCTCAGCGGGCAGGCCACCGTGCGCGCCGACGTCGAGGAGAACTTCCGACGCGAGCCGCAGGGTTTGGTTCTGGCGCGCGTGAACGCCGGCGCCGAACTCTCGAGGGTGGGTGTCTCTGGATCGTGGACGGAGGCGTCTCTCGAAGGCTGGGTTTGGACGGCGTCGCTGCGGACCACGGATCGGGAAGGCATGGACCTCACCGTGTCCGTGGCGGGCGGGGAGAATCTCAGGGCTGAGCCGTCCGGCGCCATCGTCGCCCGGTTGGAGGAGGGAACGTTGCTCGAGGAGCTCGAGAGCCAGCCGGGGTGGACGCGGGTGCGCCGCACCGGTTGGATTTGGTCACCCTCGGTCACGCCCGCCGGGCAGCGTGCGCCCGACCCGGCCTCCGGAGCTGGCGTCCCCTCGTCCGCGGCGTCACGCGGCGTGGACCCCGTGCGCATCTTTCTGCGTGCCGGCGAGAGCACCCCGATTCTGAGCGCACCGGATGGTGACACCATCGGCACCTCCGCCGTCGATGGAGATCTCGAGGTGCTGGCGCGCGAGGGCAGCTGGGTTCGGGTGCGACTCGAGGGGTGGGTGTGGAGCCCGGCATCGGACGCCGGGGACGCCGAGCCGCCTTCCGGGGCGGGCGCTACGGCCGACCTCACCCCGGACGATCTGGCCGCGCCGGACGGCGCGAGCCACGAGGGCCGACGCGTCACCTGGACGGTGCAGTTCATCTCCCTGGAACGTGCCGAGGCGGTTCGAACCGACTTCTACGAGGGCGAGCCGTTCATTCTCGGGCGCGCCGGTGGGGCCGAAGGGCCCTTCGTCTACGTCGCGGTCCCTCCGGACCGTCTCTCGACGGCGGAGGGCCTGACGCCCCTCGAGTTGATACGCGTGACCGGGCGGGTGCGCCGGGCGTCTTCTGCGCTCACGGCGACGCCCATCCTCGATCTGCTCGCGCTGGAGCGCGGGGCCGGCGGATGACGGGCCGGCGCCGATCCGGGCGGTGCGTTCCGGCCACGCGCGCTGACCCCCGGCCGATGCTGGTCGTGGCCACGCTCCTGGCGTTGGCCGGATGCTCCAGGGAACCGGTCGCTCCGGGTTTCGTGCCTCTCGAGGTCGTCGTCGCCGGAGGGGACGAGCAGTACGCCACGGCCGGCACCGAGCTCTCCGACCCGCTCCGTGTGATCGTGCGGGAGGTCGACTCGAGGCTTCCGGTGGATGACGTCACGGTCCGGTGGGCCGTGACCAGCGGCGACGCACAGCTCGAGGGGCCCGAGGCGACGGTTACCGACGAGGCGGGCGCCGCCGAGATCACCGTCCGGCTCGGCTCGACGGAGGGCCAGATCACCATCGTCGCTACGGTCGTCGAACAGGACGGTCCGCGGGCGGAGCTGAGGTCATACCTCGTCGGCACGCCGCGACTCACGTCCGTCGAGCCTGTCGAAGCGCCCGTCGGCGCCACACTCGTGCTCGCCGGCCAGAACTTCAGCCCGGTCCCCGAGCAGAACCTCGTGTACTTCTCGAACGTCCGTGCCCGCGTGCTCCAGGCATCCGCGACGAGCCTCGAAGTCGAGGTGCCGCTGTGCCTTCCCGCGCGCGCCGACGTGCGGGTCCGCGTCGCGCTCGGCGCGGTGTCGAGCGGCACGATCGGCGTCGACGTGACGGAGGGCGGTCCCGTCGAGCCGCTGCTTCCGGGAGAATACGTTGATTTGAGCGATCCGGCAGGGATGGACTGCGTCCAGCTTTCGGGTGAACGCGTCGCGGGGGTGCAGGCCGAGTACATCATCATCCCGCAGGCCGCGGGAACGGTCGCCGGGGCGAGCTACCCGATGCGCCTCGCCGGGCTGGCCCAGAACGCGGTGGTGGCGGCGCCGCCCGGCCCGTTCACCGCGGGACTCACGGCGCCGGCCTCGAGCGTCGCGCTCGAGGCCGTGGCCGACGCGCAGGGTGCCTTCGATCTCAAGCTGCGCTCCGAGGAGGCTGCCATCCTGGAGCGTCGGCTCTCGGGCGGGGGCGCGGTCCAGCCGCCCTCCGGCGCGGCTCGTGCGCCCGGCGCACCTGCCGCGGTCCCGACCGTCGGAGATTCACGGACCTTCTGGGTGTTCAACGGCTCGGACGACCCAGGTAACCGATTCGACGAGATTACGGCGACTGCCCGACTCGTGAGCGACGAAGCTGTGGTATACGTCGACGACGCGGCGCCGGCGGGCGGCTTCGAAGATGGAGACCTCGAGGACGTCGGGGTTCGCTTCGACGACGTCATCCACCCCAGGGTCACCGAATCGTTCGGCATACCGTCGGATCTCGACGGGAACGACCGGGTCGTCATCCTCTTCACGCCGGTCGTGAACAGGCTCACCGCTCGGGACTCGAACAGCTTCGTGGGTGGCTTCTTCTACGGGCGCGACCTTCTGCCGGAGCTCTCGAACAGCAACGCCGGCGAGGTCTTCTATGCGTTGGTGCCCGATCCGGACGCCGAGCATGGTGACGCCCGTTCCAAGAGGAAGGTGCTGGACGTTGTTCCATCGATCCTCGCGCACGAGTTCCAGCACATGGTGCACTTCAGCGAGCGCGTGGTCGGGCTGGGGGGATCACAGGACGCCTTGTGGGTGCTCGAGGGCCTGGCGCAGATGGCCGAGGAGCTGGTCGCGCGGGATTATGCGGCGTCCGGGGACTCGGCGGCGGCGGAGCTCTTCCGCGACGGAAACCGACGCCGGGCCCTGCTCTACCTGGAGCGCCCGGACACGGTCAGCCTCATCGTCTCGAGCGGGAACGGATCGCTCGCGGAGCGGGGGGCCGGCTTCCTGTACATGCTCTATCTGCACCAGCAGGACGGGGGCGACGTGCTCCGGCGGCTTACGCAGACCACGCTTACTGGAGTCGCGAACGTCGAGGCCCAGATGGCCACGACGTGGGGGGAGCTCTTCTCGCGATGGGCCACCGCGGTCTACTTCGATGACGGCGGCGACGCGGCCGGGCCGTTCACCTACCCCGACTTCGACCTGCCTGGCTTCCTGCGAGAACTGCTCCCCTTTCATGTTCCGACGGGCGGACATGCTGACTTCGTGTTCACGGCCACGCTGCGCGCTTCCTCGATGCGGTACATCAGCCTTCGGCCGCCCGACGGCGGGACGCTGACCCTCACGATGGGCGGCGCGGACGGTGGCCCGTTCACCTCGGGTGCCGGCGCGATGCTCCGCGTCGTGAGGGTCCGCTGAATCTTCTGACGCGCTCCGTCGTAGGGAAACTGCGACCGGGGAAGCTCGGGTGCCGGTCGACCGCGAACCCCGAAACGTGATCCCATATCCGATGCAATGCTCGACCTGTGGTGAAACCCTCGAGCCCGGCGACACACGTTGTCCCACGTGTGGTGCCGTCGCGCTCCGTGGCGGCCTGGTGCCGCGCGTGGATCGCGTGAAGGTATGTCCCAGGTGCTCGTACCAGGGCGAAGGGATGCCCTATTTCAGGCGAGCCGGGCACGTGGCGCTCGCCGTGGGCGTGAGCCTCTTCACCTGGGGCCTGGGCGGACTCCTCTACTGGCTGGCGCGGCGAAACCACTTGGTGTGTCCGCGCTGCGGGCTGGGGTGGGAGAACGCCGCGCGCGTCCTGAGCGTGACTGGCCCCGAGGCCGAGCGGCGGCTGATCGAGTCGAAGCCGGACGAGCCGCTTCCGAGTAGCGGCATCAAACGCAGGATCCTCGGGGTGGCCATGGTGCTGGTCGCCACGCTCCTGATGCTGATCGGCGTCGTGGAGGCCGAAGCCGTCCTGCTGGCCGTGGGCAGTGTCGTCGGCATGGGCGGGTCGCTGACCTTCTACTGGGGATGGCAGGGCTTCCAGGGACGCCGTGAGGCGGTCATGCGCGGCTTGCAGCGCAAGATCCTGCGGCTTGCCGGCCAGAAGGGGGGGACCCTCACCGTCAGCGAGGTCGCTGCGGACCTGAACCTCTCCCTGTCGGCGGCCGAGAAGATCCTCATCAGCATGGACGACGACTTCCGCGTCCGCTCGGAGATCTCCCAGGAAGGGGTGATCTACTACGAGTTCCCGGAACTCCGCCACCGCAAGGAGCTCGACCCCGGCGTGTGACCGGTTCGAGACAGCCAGAGGCCGGCGAGGATCACGCACGCTCCAGCCAGTTGCCCGGCCGCCGGTGTTTCGCCGAGCCACAGCCAAGCCGTGACCAGGGCGGCCACGGGTACCAGGTTCGAGTACACCGCTGTCCGACTGTTCCCAAGGAGTTGGACGCCCCGGTACCAGAGCACGTAGGCGACCCCGATCGATAGGACTCCGGCGTAGACCACACCGAGCCAAGCTCCCGGCGACACGGCGGCCAGATCGGTGGAGTGGAGTGACGGAACGCCCATGAGCACGATCACCGGCGTCGCGATCCATAGGCTCCACGCCGTCATCCGCAAAGGACCGTAGCGGGCGACCGGCGTGCGGCCCCAGACGGTGTACGCCGACCAGAGCACGGCGGCGCCCAGCATGAGCAGGTCCCCTCCAAGGGTGGAGGCCTGTAGCGTCAATCCGCCTTGGCGCCCCAGGATGATCAGCACGATACCGGTGAGCGTGCAGGCGATCCCTGCCATGACGCGGAGGTTCGGACGTTCGTGGCCGGCCACCGACGACATGACGAGCGTCCAGATGGGTGTCGTGGCGAGAAGGAGGCTCGCGTTGCCCGCCAGCGTCCGGTCCAGTCCCTGGATGAAGAAAAGTTGGTAGGCCACGTTTCCGACCAGGCCGAGCAGCAGGATTCTGGGAACGTCTTCGGAGGCGGGGCGCCTGATGCCGCCACGCGCTCGCAGGACGAGCCAGAACGCGAAGGCCGCGAGAGGGAATCGCAGCGCGTTCAACGCGAACGGATCCATCTCGCGGAGCACGACTTTGACGACCGAGAAGTTGACGCCCCAGATGGCCACGAGCCCGAGGAGTCCCAGGTCAGCCGCGAGCGGCGACGATGAGGGCTTCATGCCGTAGATGAGAAAAGATGTTGTGCCGTCACGGAGAAGGACACTAACTTGAGGGATGCTCCCGACAAATATCGCTGAATCCGGGGCGGCACGGACCGGTCGGACGCAAGTCGTCGGCCTCTCCGAGCATCGTAGCCGGAGGCGGCAGAGATTCCAGCTTGCGCGCGCCATCCATGCCGGTGATCCCGTCCGGCTCGCGGTCATCGCCCACCTGAGTGAGCTCAGCGAGATTACGGGTGCCGACCGAGCCGCAGCCGTGTGGATCGACGAATACGGCGAGTCCGCGCCCCACCCGCACGTCTTGCTCGACTTCATGGTCGACCGCCCGCGACGTTCCTTCGCGGCGGAGCCGCTCGAGCGAGCCTGGGAGATCGGATTGCCCGGCGTGTACGACTCGGCCGGGGTGTCGGGAAGGACGTGGGCCGATGGCGGCAGCATGTTCACCGTGGCCCTCGGTAGCGACGGCGCCCGGTCGTGGTTCCTCGTCTGTGATTCCGTGGGGCCGCGCCCCCGCCTGGGTAAGGAAGACCGGCAGAGGGCGCTCTTCCTCTCGGGTGAGTGCGCGAGCGCGCTCCTCCATCAGGACCTCGACACCTCGACCGAGGGCGGGGTCGTGCGGCTTCGAGCTCCCGAGACGAAGGGCTTCGTCGGATTCCCGGTCCTGCAGGACTGTGAGGGACGAGAAGACCGCCCTGAGGTCAGCGCGAAGGTCGAGCAGCGGTTTCTCGTGGTACGGCTTGCCCGAGCACTGGTCGACGGCGACGTGGGATACACGGCGGAGGGCGCCTGGGTCGCCCGTGTCGACGCCGTCCGTGACCAGTTGGCCGGCCGTTCCAGGAAGGGTGGCGACTCGGTCGACGCGTGGGAGCCGCTTCTCGGTGCCCTCGCGAGCCGTGACTTCGAAGCCACAGCGGACGGCTTGGTCGTAGCGGGTCAGCGCGCCGAAGTCGAGGGCCATGTACACGGCGCCGTGGAGTTGTATCGCTGCGCGTTCGATGCCGCCGCCGCGGTGATGTACGCCGATGTCGCAGTGGATGCGTCACGGTACCGAGGTAGGGTACTACGTCGTGCCGCCAGGTGGGAGGCGGCCGTGCGGGCCTATGAGATCGCTTATGAAGTAGCGCTCGCGGCGGGCTTCGCCGCGAAGGCCGCCCAGTCGCTCGGCGGTCTTGCCGCGGTGCGCCAGGAGCTCGGCAACCTTCCACAGGCACGCTCGGGATACCAGGACGCCCTCGACCTCGCTGGCCGCTCCGGTAACCGCGACGTCCTGGCGTCCATCCATCACGGCCTGCTCGCCCTGGAGCACGCGGCGGGCAACCTCGACGTTGCGCTGCGCCATGGTTGGATCGCGGTCGGCTCGTACGAGGACGCCAGTGGGCGCGTTCGGTGTCTCGCGAACCTGGCGGGCGCCCTCGTCGACCTCGGCGATCATGCCGCGGCCGAGGACGCCTGGTCGGTGGTGGCTTCGGACGCGACCGACGTGTACTACCGGACCTACGCGTTCGACGCTCTGGCGTACCTCGCGGCCGTGCGCGGGGACCTCGGGGACTTCGAGCGCCGCGCGGCCGCGTGCGACGCGCTCGGCTGGGAGTCGGGACCGCGGTCGGCGAAGGCCGAAATCCTCTACTATCGTGGGCTTTCCTATCAGGCTCTCGGCATGCGCGACGCGGCGGAGCGGTGGTTGCGGCGAGCCGTCCGCCACGCGGAGGAGTTCGGACTCAACCGTACGCTCTTCCGCTCCGAGGAAGCTCTGGCTCAACTGCTCCGGGAAGCGGTCCCGACCGAGCTCGAGAAGGCTGAAAGCACGAAGCCCTCCGCGCCCCTTGAAGTCCGCGAGGGACTTCGGGAGATGCGGAGGGCTGTCGCGGGTGCTTCAGTTTGAAGCAGCCGGCTTAGAGTCCCGGATCGGGCGTATGGAAGAGACCGGGATCCGGAGTATGGTCCGGCGCGGTGATGGACGAGCCGCAGGCGGCGGCACCGACGGTCAGGAGCAGTACGAGCAGGGAGCGTCGGAGAGTCTTCATTCGAGGCGGTCCTAGTCTGGAGGTAACCCGGTAGGGGCGGTTCTTCGTTCCGCTAGACTCAAGTTTTCTGAAGAGGGGGCGGAGCGACGTATCGTTTTGGACCTTAGCTATGTCTTTTTCGAAGATCGATGGCGCTGACGACCGTTTTGACCCGGAATTCCTCGATGGTGCAGGCGACGACGCTCGCCCTCGGGGGGGAGCATGCCCTGGTGCGGGTGGCCACGTGGGCCCGGCTCACCTGGATGCTACGGGAGCGTGCGGTGACGTGCGCCGTCATCGATGGGCGCGCCCTCCCGGCTCACGATCCGGACGGGGCGCTGGTGGAGTTGGGCCGGCTGTATCCGAGCATCGTGCTCGTGCTAGTCGCCGGGGACGGGCTCTCGACCCGGCTGCTCTTCCGCCTCGGAAAGGCCGGGGTCGAGGGCTTGGTGCTGCTCCCGGTCGACGGGATGGTCCGGGGGTTGCCGGCGACCGTCCGCAGGGCGTTGTCCCGGAGCACCGCATCCGCCGTGATCAGGGTGGTCAGCCCATCGCTTCCGCGCCGCGAGACCCAGACGGTGCGCTTGTGTCTGGAGGGAGCGCAGCGCGGCTGGGGCGCCGAGGACGTGGCGGACTGTCTGGGCCTTACGCGCCCGCACCTCAGCGTGGGTCTGGACCGGCACGGCCTGCCTTCGCTCGGCCATCTTCTCGTCTGGTCACGACTCCTCCACGCCGGCCGATGGCTGGAGGAGCCGGGTAGGAGCGCCGAGAGCGTCTCACGTCAGCTCGGGTACTCGAGCGGCTCCGCATTCCGACGAGCGCTCCGGAACTATGTCGGAATGACGCCCACGGAGGTGGTCGATGCGGGTGGATTCGGTGTGGTTCTGGAACGGTTCGTCGATGAATGCGATCTTCTGATCCGCCCCCGCGCGCTGAGCTCGGTGGCATGACCCTGGAAAACAACCATGATGACATTCACCGATCGTGAAGGCCGGAGTTGGGAAGCCTTGCTGCGCGAGGAGCCCGGAACGGACTACAAGGGCCGCTTCCACATGGTGCTCCGCCCGAAGGATGGGCCCGGCATCGAGTATCCCCTGGAAGACATCCGCTGGAATACCGAGCGAACGGGCCAGCGCACGCTCGAGACCATGTCGGACGTGGAACTCCACAGGCGGCTGCGCTACGCGGTCGGCCGGGGCAGTGTACCGGCCCGCTGACGGCCGACGAACCGAGAAATCCGTAGGGGGGCGATCGGTGCCGTGCGAGGCGCCGACGCTCAGCAACCCGGGGCGGGGCCCCGGAGGTGGGTCAACCGCCGCCGGCTTCCTGGACGGTGGGAATGACGAGCCATTGGCCGGCGAACACCGAATTGGCCTCCACGCGCGGATTGGCTCCGAGAAGCGCGTCGATGGACACGCCGTAGCGCCGCGCGATCAGCGTCAGGTTCTCGCCGGGTCTGATACGGTGTCGTTCGGTGCCGGCGTACGGCGGGGTCGGTTCCTCGGCTCGGGCGAGACGCTCACCCCCTACGCTCGATCCCATCCCTCGCCTGAACGATGCCAGGCGGGCGCCGATCTGGTTCTCGACGGCTTTGGCCCGGGCGACCGAAGGCGCGCGGTTCAGCAGGATCGAGAAGGCGAGCCGCTCGCCGTCGGCTGCGCGGACGATCCCGCTGAGTGCGGAAACCCGCTCGATGGTCCCGGTCTTGGCCCGCAAGTTCCCCGCCGCCGCGGTCCGGTACATGCGACCCAGCTCCCGCGGACGCCCCGCCTCGGGCAACGAGGCCCAGTAATGGCCCCACGACGGTGAGTGGGACATGCGCTCGAGGACGTCCACGAGGGTGTGTGCGGTCACCCGGTTGCCGGCCGACAGCCCAGACCCGTCGAGGAGCACCATGCCTGTGGTGTCGACGCCGAGGTTCGCGAGGGTGGCTCCGACGGCACGCGCGCTGGCATCGATGGACCCCACGCCCGTGACGGACCGGCCCACGATCCTGAAGACCAACTCGGCGAAGAGGTTGTGGCTCTGCTTGTTGACGACTTCCAGGTAGCTCTGGAGCGGATTGGAGGAGTGTCTGGCCAACACGCGCACGCCCCGCTTTCCCGCGAAGGGGGCCGATAGGCGAGGCAGGTCGGACCGGCCCGGGCGTGACACCGTTCGGGTGACGCCCCGGACGTCGATCTCCCGGTCCGTGAGCAGCGCGCGGAAGACCGATGCGGTGAAGACCGTCGGGTCGGAGACCGTGAACTGACGCCAGACGTCCCTCACACCGGCGCCGATCGTGCCTTCCACCCGCACCGGCTCGAGCGGGTCGTCGCGCAGCATGGCCACACGGGGTCGGCTGCCAGGCACCGTCTCCGCGAGGTTCAGAATCTCCATCCCCGCGTGGTCCGGGATGGTCTGGACCCTCGGAGGCGCGCCCACGTCACCCGGGGCGATGCGAACGGACACCACGTTCTCGTTGAAGGACAACGCCGATACCGCGGCCGTGAAGTGGTCGTTCAGGTCGCGCGGGTCCCACCCTTCCGGCCGTTGGGGGCCTGGGAGGAAGGAGGCGTCGGCGACCAGGTCACCTCGGACCTCACGGATTCCGAGCGAATCGAGCTGGTCGACGAGGCGATGAAACGCCTCGTCGCGGCGGGAATGGAAACGGCTCGAGATTCCCGGGTCGCCGGTTCCGTACAGGATCAGGTCGCCGTGGAGCACACCGTTCTCCACGTCGCCATTGGTCATCAGATACGTGTCGAACCGATAGTCGGGGCCGAGCGTCTGGAGGGCCGCGGCCGTCGTGATGAGCTTGACGTTGGACGCGGGAGCAAGGGGTTCGTCGGGGTTGATCGCGTAGAGCGTGTCGCCGTGGTCGAGAGAGAGCACGAGGACACCCCATTCGGCGTCCCGCCATGAGGAAGCCAGAAGGAGCCGGTCCAGCCCGCTCCTGAGCTCGATGGTTTCCGCCCGGGGCGCCGATGTCTCCGCGACGGATCGGGACCCTTCCGACTCCTGAGCGTCCACGATCGCCGGTGCGGCCAAGACGGCCGCCACGGCAACCCACGCGCACGGGAAGCGGGCGAGGGTCTTCAAGAGGCCCACGAGGAACTGGGTGCCTTCTCCCGGAGCCGGACTAGGCACGCACTGGAGCAGGGCCCCCCTCGGGGACACACGTCGAGCAGTAGCCGGACAACTCGAATCGGTAGCCGACCACCGTGAAGTTCCGAGCCCGGTCGCGCAGGTCGTCGATCTCCCGCTGCGGCAGCTTACCAGGAAGGTCGGCTACCTTGCCGCATCCCAGGCAGCGTGCGTGATGATGGGGGTCCGTGCGGCCATCGTAGCGCGATGATGCGTCGGTGTACGTGAGCTTCACCGCCAGGCCGCATCCGACCAGGGTCTCGAGGCTCTTGTAGACCGTCGCGAGCGAGATGGTCGGAAGCTCATGGCGCACCGCGAGCAGCACCTCGTCCGCGGTGGGGTGGGTGTCCGTGCTCGTCAGGTAGCGGTAGACCGCCGCCCGCTGCTCGGTGAACCGCTGGCCGCTCTCCTCGAGGGCCTCGCGAAGTACCGCCTCGCTGGGCTCCGGGGTGGCTTCCATATTTTGTTCTTCCTTCATCCGTAGCGCCTTCTTGACCGGAATAGATACACGTAGTGTACACGTTCATGAGTCGCAATGTCAACTGAATCGGGGTCGCTCGAAGCGCCGTAAAATGAGGCCCCAAAGGCTTTTCCGATGCCCGAATCCGACCGGCCCGTGCTCACGCTCGAACCCCTCATCGACTGCGTCCGCGGCGGGCTGGAGGGGGCCGGGTGGAGCCTCTCGGGTCTCCAGAAGACGACCAGCCACGAGTTCGAGGGGCGCTGGAAGGGTGACTCCACCCGGAGCGCGTATCTCTTCTTCCATCGGGAGGAACTGGACGAGCCGGTGAGCGTCGACGTGTATCTCGATGAGACCAGTCGCGGGCTCACCGGGAACCTGGCGCTGGTGGTGGATCTGGTCGATCTGGGGGAGGTGCCGTCCGTGCCCGATCTTCTGTCCGAGCTGGGCCGCCTGGGCGCGGCGCACCTCCCGACGGCATACCGGACGCCTCTGTCGCTCCGATTCCGGATGGCCGCCATGGATGGCGCCGCCGCGGACGCGACCGCCGAAGTCCGCTTCAAGCTGCTCATTCCCAAGGCGGCGCTCTCCGCCGGGCCCGACGCCATCGAGGCGCTGGCCGGAACGGCGGTGGGCGCCTTCGAGCGGCTGCTCCTCGAGGATCGGCTCCGGTCGGTCATGCTCGACTCGTGAACGACTTTCCGTCGCGCAGCAGCCGAAGTCCGTTGAATACCACTACGATCGTGCTCCCCTCGTGGCCGATGACACCCGTGGTGAGGCCGATGAGGCCGAACGAGGCGAGGACCAAAAGCGTGAGCATGACGGCCACCGCGAAGACGAGGTTCTGACGAACGATCCGGCGCGTCCGGTGGCTCAGCTCGACGGCATGGCCGAGCGCGCCCAGGTCGTCGCCGAGGATGACGATGTCGGCGGTCTCGAGCGCGACGTCCGACCCAGCGGCGCCGACCGCGATCCCGAGGTCGGCGGAAGCGAGTGCGGGAGCGTCGTTCACACCGTCTCCGATCATCGCGATGGGCCCGTGGCGGCGACGGAGGTCCTCGATGACCTGCGCCTTCTGCTCGGGTAGGAGCTCTGCGTAGATGTCCTCGAGCCCGACCGCACGCCCGATGGCGTGCGCGGCCGAAGACGCGTCGCCCGTCAACATCGCCGATGTCCGGATTCCCCGGTCCTCGAGCGCGCGCACGACTTCGCGGGCACCAGCGCGTGGGGCGTCGGCAATCGCGATCACCCCGGCGTGTGCCCCGTCCACCGCCACGTAGACCGGTGTAGCCCCCTCCAGACCGTCGGAGAAGAGCTCCGTGAGCGTGGACGGCACGGACTCGTCCGCGATGCTCTCGATCCAGGAGCGACGGCCCACCTGCACCTCACGCTCCTCGATGCGGGCGCTGACGCCGTGACCGGGCGAAGAGTCGAAAGATGCGGGGCTCGGAACGGTGAGACCCCGACGCTCGGCCTCACGCAGGATGGCGGCGGCCAGTGGGTGCTCGGAGCGGGATTCGGCCGCCGCGGCGAGCTCGATCAGGCGGTCGGTGTCGTCGCCGTCCGCCGGAGGTCCGGACCCGGCGGCAGGGTCCGCCGGGACGGACATGGCGGCCGCAACGGCACGTTCCGCTCGCACCCCGACGACCTCGGGCCTGCCGACGGTGAGCGTGCCCGTCTTGTCGAACGCCGCGACCCGGATCGTGGCCAGGGCGTCGAGGTGGGCGCCACCCTTGAAGAGGATCCCGTGTCGAGCTCCGTTGGAGACGGCCGAAACCACGGTGGCCGGGATCGAGATCACGAGTGCGCATGGAGATGCGACGACCAACAACGTCATTCCCCGGTAGAGGGCGTCCTGGAAACTCCAGCCCAACCCGAGCCACGGGATCAGCACGGCCAATGCGGCGCCGACGATCACTGCTGCCGCGTAACGTCCTTCGACCCGCTCGATCCAGCTCTGCGTCGGCGCCCTGGCTTCCTGAGCCTGCTCGACGAGGGTGATGACGCGGGCCAGCTGGGTGTCGTCGGCCGCCGTGGTCGTGCGTATGTCCAGCGATCCTCCCTGATTCAGCGTCCCCGCGAAAACGTCTCCGCCCACGTCCTTGTGGACCGGGGTCGGCTCGCCGGTGAGCGTCGACTCGTCCACTCGCGAGGACCCGGCCACGACCCGGCCATCGATAGGAATCCGCTCACCGGGTCGGACGCGGACGACGTCACCGGGCACGAGCCTTTCGATGGGCTCCAGCGTCTCCGATCCGTCCCTGACGACGGACGCCTCTTCGGGCCGAAGCTGCATCAGCGCGCGGATGGATCGGCGCGTGCGCCCGAAAGCGTAGGTCTCGAGCGTATTGCTCAGTGAGAAGAGGAAAAGAAGGATGGCTCCCTCGATCCAGTGCCCGACCAGCGCGGCACCCACCGCCGCGATGAGCATGAGCAGGTCGACGTCCAGCTTGAACTGCCGCAACGCCTTCGTGGTACGCAGGAGGCTCTCCCAGCCCCCCGCTGCATAGGCGAGGAGGAGTGCTGGTAGCGAGAGTCCGGGAAGGCCGAGATGGGGAAGGGCCCAGCCGGCGACCGTCGCCACCAGGCAAATGCCCGTGGAAACCGCCTGCGGCTTCCACCGGTGTCGCTCGACAGCTGGCTTCGAGCGTTGAGACTGGGACATGGGCGCCTTATCAATAATGATTATTGATAAAGATAAGCAGTCCGGTGGCGATCTCAAGCGCTCTCTTGCTTCGCCGGTGGGTCCATGCACATTGGGCCAGACCCGTCCGGGTCTCCCGGCACCGTCCCCCCAGTCCAAGAGAATCGATGAGTCAGGATTCTGGAGCGCTCGACGACCTGCTGCATGAAGAACGCCGTTTTCCGCCGCCGGAAGGCTTCGCGGAGGGCGCCGTCGTGTCGGACCCGGACGTCTGGGATCGAGCGGCCAGCGATCGCGAGGGGTACTGGGCGGAGTGGGCAGAGCAGCTCGAGTGGGCGAAGCCCTGGGACCGCGTGCTCGAGTGGACGCCGCCGCACGCCAAGTGGTTCCTCGGAGGCCGCTTGAACGTGGCCCGCAATTGTGTCGATCGGCATGTGGATGCCGGTCGCGGGGATAGGACGGCGCTGATCTGGGAGGGGGAGCCCGGAGACCGCCGCACCTACAGCTACGAAGAGCTCAGGGACGAGGTGTGCCGGTTCGCCAACGCGCTGGCCGGGCTCGGGGTGGAAAAGGGCGACCGGGTGACGATCTATCTGCCCATGATCCCCGAAGCGGCCGTCGCCATGCTGGCGTGCGCCCGTATCGGCGCGATCCACTCCGTGGTGTTCGGGGGGTTCAGCCCCAGATCGCTTTCGGACCGGAACAACGACGCGGCGGCCAAGGTGCTGATCACGGCCGACGGCGGCTGGCGACGTGGAGGCGTCGTTCCGCTGAAGGAGAATGCGGATGAGGCCCTCGAGACGTCGCCGACGGTGGAGAACGTCGTGGTCGTCCGGCGCGGCGGTGAGCTGTCCGAGCAGACCGACATGGGCATGGTCGAGGGCCGCGATCACTGGTACCACGAGCTCATCGGCTCGGCGTCGGCCGAGCACGAGGCGCAGCCGATGGATGCCGAGGATCCGCTGTTCATCCTCTACACCTCCGGGACGACCGGGAAGCCGAAGGGCGTGGTCCACACGACCGGCGGCTACCTCACCCAGGTCTACGCCACGACGAAGGCGGTCTTCGACCTCCGGGACGACGACGTCTACTGGTGCACTGCCGACGTGGGCTGGATCACCGGACACAGCTACATCGTTTACGGACCGTTGGCGAACGGCGCACAGGTCGTCATGTACGAGGGCGCTCCGGACTGGCCGGACCGCGGGCGGTTCTGGGAGATCTGTGAGCGGTACGGCGTCACGATCTTCTATACGGCGCCCACGGCGATCCGGGCGTTCATGGGGTGGGGCGATCAGTGGCCGGAGAAGTCCGACCTGTCGTCGCTCCGGCTCCTCGGCACCGTCGGCGAGCCCATCAATCCCGAGGCGTGGGTCTGGTACCACAAGGTCATCGGCGGTGAACGCTGTCCGATCGTGGACACGTGGTGGCAAACCGAGACCGGGGCCATCATGATCACCCCGCTTCCCGCTCTGGTCGAGACGAAGCCGGGGACGGCGACCCGCCCGTTCCCGGGTATCGATGCGACCATCCTCGACGGTTCCGGCAACGAAGCCCACTCGGGCTTTCTGGCCATCCGCTCCCCGTGGCCGTCGATGCTACGCACCGTATGGGGCGACGACGAACGCTACCGTGCGACGTACTGGTCCAAGTGGCCGGACACATACTTCCCCGGAGACGGCGCGAAGCTGGACGGCGACGGCTACTTCTGGATCCTCGGCCGGGTCGACGACGTCCTCAATGTGGCCGGACACCGGATCGGGACCATGGAGGTCGAGAGCGCGCTCGTCGATCATCCGGCGGTCGCGGAGGCTGCGGTCGTCGGCAAGAAGCACGACATCAAGGGACAAGCGATCGCGGCGTTCGTGACGCTCAAGGACGGGAAGGACCCGTCGAGCGAGCTCATGCGAGAGGTGCGGGAGCACGTCGGGACCCTCATCGGAGCGATCGCAAAGCCGGAGGTGGTCGTGTTCACGGCCGAGCTCCCCAAGACCCGGTCCGGCAAGATCATGCGCCGGTTGCTCCGTGATATCGCGGACGGGCACGTGGTCGGCGACACCACGACGCTGGCGGACCCTGCCGTAGTCGATCGGGTGAAGGGACGCTACGAGGAGGAGGGCGTTGACGACTGACGCGTTCGGCAGCTGGCGGCCGACGTTGACGCGCGAGCAGGTCCGGCGTCAGCCCGCCAAGGGGTCCGGCGTGCGGGGCGCCTTCCGGGCCTGGGCGTCGGCCGGCTTCTCTTTGATCTTCTTGGCCGGGACGCCGACGTAGACCCAGTGGGGCTCGGTGTCCTTGGTCAGGATGGAGCCGGCGCCCACCATCGAGTCCTCGGCGACATGGGTGCCGGCCAGGATCGTGGCGTGGTACGTGATTCTGGCTCCCGCCCCGATACGGGTCGTCGGGAGGTTCACGTCCCGACCGTCGACGATATCGTGGGAGTGCGAGTACACGTTCGCGAAGTCCGACACCGAGGCACCGTTTCCGATCTCGATGCCGCCGCGATCGTCCAGGAGCACATGCCGGTGGATCACGACGTTGTCGCCTACGTGCAGGTTATATCCGAAGGATACCCGCACGAAGGTGAACGCCTTGAAGTTCTTGCCGCAGCTGCCGAACACGTGGGGCGCGAGGATCCGGCGGAAGCGCACGCCCAGAGCCACGTTCTCGCCCAGCGGGCTCCGGTCGAACATCTCCCAGAGCCAGATGAGCGGCTTGCGAGGGGTGTACCGCTCGAGGTCGATGTCCTCGTAGTACTCGGGCTCGAGGGTCACGTTGCGCGGGTCCATCTGCGCGAGCGCGATAAGGGTTTCCCTGGGGAGCCCATCGGTCTCCGTGCCCCGTAGCCCGGGGTAGTAGATGTCCGTCAGCAGGTCCCGGCACAGCTCGTTCCGGTCGCAGTCCGGGTCCGCGAGCGTGCGCTCGAGCTCGGTCAGCCATGCTTCGTAGAGTCGTTCCACGTCGGGAGCGATGGGCACGGGTCGAAGGGGGTGGAATGCCATACGGGGGATCCGACGGATCGATGAAGTGGGAATCGCCTGTCCGACGCCCAAGCTACGGCCAGGCGCGCCATCAAAGAAGAGACGGCGCTCCGGAGAGTCCGGGGTAGAATGCCTGCGTGCCCGGGCCGGCTCGATTAGACTTCAACCGGACTGAAGTTCCCTCCAGTGAGCCTCCACATGCACGACGTCCTGAGACAGCGCCTCCTCCGGAGGATCGAGAGCCTTCCCAACGAGCAGATCTACCAGGTGCTCGATTACATCGAGTTCTTGGAGGCGAAATACGCGGGATCCGTACCCGTCGAGGCGTCGGGCCTGCAGAAGTTCGCGGAAGGACTGGAGGACAAGCTGCGCAGGAAGGCCGTGAGCCCGAGCACCATTCGGGAGGCGTTCCAGCTCATTTCGGCGGCGGACCGGGTCCTCTCGGGCGTTTCGTCTGCGGGCAAGCAGATCCTGGCGGACCTGAACGAGGCGGTCGACACCACCCCGGAGACCGGTGTTCGGACACGGCCGCGGCACGAGGCCACGGGCGAAAGCGACGGGGGCGTGGGCTAGCCAGTCCCGTTGACGCTCGTAGGGGCTCGGGATATCCTCTCCCATGAAGCCGACACAGCACACGATCACGAATGGACGCCCGTCCTCGCGCACGCCGCTCTGCGGCTGTCGCGGAGACGGGCGTCCGTCGTTTCAAGAGGTAGGTTGACCCATGGCGAACGGTAGTCACGGCGCTTCGAAGATCGTCAAGGAAGCGCTCACGTTCGACGACGTGCTCCTCATTCCGGCGCACTCGGTCGTGCATCCGAAAGACACGGACGTGTCGTCCCGGGTGACCCGGGACATAACGCTGAACATCCCCCTCGTGTCGGCGGCGATGGATACCGTGACCGAGTCAGGGATGGCCATCCAGATGGCGCGGGAAGGGGGGCTGGGGATCATCCACAAGAACCTTTCGGCGGAGCGGCAGGCCGAACAGGTCGACCGGGTGAAGCGGTCCGAGAGCGGCATGATCCTCAACCCGATCACGCTGCATGCCGACGCGATTCTGCAGGACGCACAGGCCCTCATGGCGCGCTTCTCCATCAGCGGCGTGCCGATCGTCGAGGAGGGCGGAAAGCTGGTCGGTATCATCACGAACCGCGACATGCAGTTCGAGACCGACCTCTCGCGGCCCATCGCGGATGTGATGACCTCCGAGGATCTCGTGACCGTGCCGGTGGGCACGACGCTGGAGGAGGCCCAGGCCATCCTACATAAGCACCGCATCGAGAAGCTCCCGGTGGTCGACGGGGACGGTCGGCTCCGAGGGCTCATCACGGTGAAGGACATCTTCAAGCGCCGTCGGTACCCCCATGCTTGTAAGGACGAGCACGGACGCCTGCGGGTCGGGGCCGCGGTGGGCGCGTCGCACGCCGACGTCGACCGGGCGGCGCTGCTGGTGGAGGCAGGCGTGGACGTGATCGTGATCGATACGGCGCACGGCCACTCGGAGGGTGTTCTCAAGGCGGTCGAGCGGGTGCGCGAGCGCTTCCCGGACGTCCAGATCGTCGGCGGCAACGTCGGCACGGTC
Source organism: Gemmatimonadota bacterium (assembly GCA_040904945.1). Taxonomy (GTDB): domain Bacteria; phylum Gemmatimonadota; class Gemmatimonadetes; order Longimicrobiales; family Gaopeijiaceae; genus JAWLHJ01. Next base: position 18,060 of record JBBDSM010000134.1, on the reverse strand, counting down.
GAAGGCGCGAAGGCGCTGGTCGAGCGCGGTGTGGATGCCGTGAAGGTCGGGGTGGGACCCGGTTCGATCTGCACGACCCGGGTCGTGACCGGCGTGGGGTTGCCGCAGCTCTCAGCGATCATGGACGCGGTCGACGGGGTCGACGGGGCGGTGCCCATCATCGCCGACGGGGGGATCCGCTACTCGGGCGACATCGTGAAGGCCCTGGCGGCGGGAGCCCATTCCGTCATGATGGGCTCGATGTTCGCCGGGACGGACGAGTCGCCGGGCGAGAGCTTCCTGCTCGAGGGTCGACGATTCAAGACGGTCCGCGGGATGGGCTCGCTGTCCGCCATGGAGGAAGGATCGGCCGACCGGTATTTCCAGGAAGGCGAGATGGACAAGACCAAGCTCGTTCCGGAAGGGATCGAGGCGCGGGTGCCGTACAAGGGCCCGGTCTCGGATACGATCTACCAGCTCGTGGGAGGCCTTCGCAGCGGCATGGGATATTGCGGCGCCGCCGACCTGGCCGAACTCCGCGACAAGGCCCGCTTCAACCGCGTGACGATGGGTGGACTCCGTGAGTCCCACCCGCACGACGTGACGATCACGCGTGAGGCACCGAACTACCGGATGTGAGGGTGAGTGGCGGGTCCTGGTGCGTCGTCTCGCGCCGGTGGCCCGTCCCGCGCCCCCCCGCCACCTGGGCCGCGCCCTGGTGGTCCTCGCCTGGACCGCGGTAGCGGCCGGGTGTGGGCCCAGCGTGGGGCCGGGCCCGCTCCACCCCGATCCGGCACCGAGGGCGTCCGTGTTGCCGGCGCTCCCGGTCACGGCGCCGGATGTGGACCTCCCGGAGCCGTCCGTCGAGGTCGTGATCGATCCGGTCCGGACGACGCCGATGCTCCGCGATCCTGCGTTCCGGGGGGAGGTGGACCTTTGGATCGATCGTTGGTCGGCGGACTCGTCCCCGTGGTTCGCCGGGGATCTCGAGCGGATGGGCGGATACGTTCCGGAGGTCGACTCGCTACTGGCCGCCCGCGGGATGCCCCCCTCACTCCGCTACCTCCCCATCGTGGAGAGCGGGTACAGTCCGACCGCCGTGAGCTCGGCCCGGGCCGTGGGCCTCTGGCAGCTCATGGAAGGCACGGCGCGCGGACTGGGCGTGCGTGTATCGCGCCTGCTGGACGAACGGAGGCATCCGACCCGGTCGACGGAAGCGGCGCTCCGCTACCTGGACGAGCTTCACGCGGACTTCGGATCGTGGTTTTTGGCGCTCGCCGCCTACAACTCCGGTCCGGCGAGGGTGCGCAGGGTCATCGCGCGCCATGCTCCGCTGGAACCGCTCTCGGACGACCTGTATTGGCGGATACGCCCCCATCTGCCGCGTGAGACACGGGACTTCGTCCCGAAGCTCTTCGCCGCGATCCTGGTCGCCGAGCATCCCGAGGCCTTCGGGCATCCTCCGACCCCCGCGCGCGCATCGGGCTTCGACGAGGTCGAGGTGCCGGACGCGACGTCGTTGGACGTGGTTGCTCGGGCGGCCGGCGTGGAACCCGAAGTCGTCACAGGGCTGAATCCCCATGTGCTACGTGGGTTCACCCCCCCGGAGGCGCGGGTCACGCTCAGGCTTCCGGCCGGGACGGGCGCGCGCTTCGAGGAAGCATACGCGCTGATTCCACCCGAAGAGCGGGTGACCTTCATGGAGCATGGGGTGGCCGACGGGGAGACGCTCTCCCACATCGCGGTGCGGTACGGGATCCGGGTGGCGGACCTGCGCGAGGCGAACCCCTCCGTGCGGCCGCGCTACCTCAGAGTGGGGACCGTGCTCACGGTGCCGGTGGCCCCGGGGGCCTAGCAGCCGGCGCCTTCCAACTCCCGCTGCGGCCACCTTTCTTCTCGAGGAGCCGGACGTTCTCGATCCGGAGCGAGCGGTCGATCGCCTTCACCATGTCGTAGACGGTGAGGAGCGCGACCGAGACGGCGGTGAGCGCCTCCATCTCGACGCCGGTCTGACCCGTCACGCTCGCCTCCGCGCGAGCCACCACGCTCGGCGGCGACTCCTCGGGATGCAGCGCGACCTTGATGGTCGTGCCGGGCAGCGGATGGCAGAGCGGAATCAGATCGGACGTACGCTTGCCACCCATGACGCCCGCGATCTCCGCCACCTGGATCGGATCGCCCTTGGCGGTGCGGCCGGCGAGGATCTGTCGGAGCGTGTCCTCGGCCATCACGATGCGGCCTTCCGCGACGGCACGTCGGGCCGTGACGTCCTTGCCCGAGACGTCGACCATGCTGGGCCGACCTTCGCGGTCGAGGTGGGTCAGGTGATGTGGGGGGTGGTCGGTCATGTGCGGTGCGCGGCGGTCGTCGTGGAGGGCAGGAGGGCGTCACCGAGGTCCAGGACGAGCCCCGCCACCACGAGCTGGGGATTCACGTTGCCTCTGGCGAGTTCCTGGGCGCGCTCCACCGCACGAAGGGCCAGGGGCACTCTCGCGGCCTGCACGCCGCTCCGCGCCGCGAGCTTCCCGAGCGCTTCGGCGGTGTCCTGGTGGAACGCGGGCGTCTCGCCCTCGGCCAGGACCGCAGCGAGATCGCGGATCCACTCTTCGAGGATCTGGAAGAGGTCGAGCAGGCCCCGGGCGCCCGAGGGGCCGTAGGCCAGCGCCAGCTGGTGGGCGCCATGCCGACGCCGTTCCAGCGCTGAGCGGAGGATGTTGAACGCGTCGCGACGGAGGGCGTTCAGCGGGGCTTCCTCGTCGTCGTCCGGGGGGAGAAAGCCGAGCGCGCGCCCCAGAGATCCCTGACCGAGCTTGGCGACGGTCGATGCCCGTTCCTCCGGCACGTCCAGCCGCTCCACGAGGATCTCACGGATCGTCTCTTCGGGAAGCGGAGACAACAGAAGCGGGACCGTCCTGGAGCGGATTGTCGGAAGGAGGCTCCCGGGAACGCTGCTGGTCAGGATGAAGCGCGCCTCACCGGGCGGCTCCTCCAAGAGCTTAAGGAGGGCGTTCGCCGCTTCCTGGCTCGCCTCCTGCGGCACGAGGAGCTCGGCGTCGCCCACGATGAACACCGGCCCGGGCGCCATCGAGGGGCGGATGTGGGCCCGCTTGCGGAGACTCCTGACCGTCCCGATGTAAAGACCGGTGACGTCCGGCGAGTGACTGGACCTCAGACCGTTCTCCCGGTAGTGCTGGAGCATCTCGTGGCGTGCCTCCTCGAGCGCGTCGACCAGCTTGTCGCCCGACACCCTGCTCGGGCGGGAGAGCGGCATGTACCAGTGCACGTCGGGATGCTCGAGGCTGAGCAGGAGCCGGCAATTCCGGCACGCGTCGCACGGCCCGGTTTCGGCGTCGGGCTGCTCACAGACCGACAGTTGCGCGATCCAGAGGGCGAAGCGCTGCTTGCCGACCCCTTTGGGCCCGTGCAGGAGAAGCGACGACGGCAGCCGACCGGCATGGTGGGAGCGCGCCACCATGCGGCGGGCGTCCTCGTGACCGAACAGCGGGTGCAGGGTCACGACGGCCCCCTCGGTCGCAGCCACTCCATGGGGTCCTGCGCTTGCGGCGCGCCGGTGCCCGAGGGTGCCCGGATCTGGAACTCGATGTGCGGTCCCTCGGGCGTATCCTCACCTCCTACGGTGCCGACGACCTGGCCGACCTCCACGTCGCGCCCCTCCACCACCCCGATCTCCTCGAGGTAGAGATAGAGGGTGTACACGCCGTCGCCGTGGCTCAGGACCACCGTCGGGCCGTAGCCCTCGAAGGGTCCGGCCAGCACCACCCGGCCCGGCCTCACCGCTCGCACGGGGGTACCCGTGGGCGCCGCGAGCCCGATTCCGTTCCACCGGAGCACCATGCCGTTCGGGCGCTGCTCTCGGCCGAACCGGTAGATGATGCGTCCGTCGATGGGCCAATCGAGCAGGCCCGCGTCGGCGGCGGTGAGGGTGGCGGCAGCGGCCGGGGCCGTGCTGCGTGCCTCGAGCTCACGTCGGCGCGTTTCCAGGCCGTCGATGAGCCCGGTCAGGCGCGCCTCGTCGGCCTCGAGCTCCTGGAGGCGGCTGGCGGCAGCCTGCTCGCGGGAGCGGAACTGCTGAAGGGCCGCCTGGCGCTCGGACTCGACGGCGCGCAGCTCGGCCACCTCGGAGAGGCGATCGCGACGAAGCCCCCCCAGCTGGGCCATGCGCTGCTGGAGCTCTTCGTTCACGCTGACGAGATCGGCTTCGAGCGCCTGGACCCGCTCCACGAGGCTCCGGTCGAACTGCGCAATGTGCTGGAGATACCGGTAGCGGTTGAGTAGATCCGTGAACGAGGTCGCGCCGAGGAGGACCTGCACCGTGCGGAGTGGCCCCATCTTGTAGATGTCGCGCAGCCGACGGTGGAGGATCGCCTGGCTCTCGGCCATCCGCTCCCGCGCCTGGAGCAGGTTGCGCGTGGTCTCCTCGATTTGGGAGGCCGTGGCGTCCGACTGGAACTCGACCTCGGCGAGGACCGAGCGGGTGGCGGAGAGTCGCCGCTCCACGTTCGAGAGCTCGGTCGATACGTCACGGACCCGGTTGCGCACGTCGCCCATCTCGCGCTCGAGTCGCTCCCGCTCCGCACGGATCTGCTCGAGCCGCCTCTGGCTCTCGGCGATCTCCTGGCGGAGCGCGTTAGGATCCTGCGCGGAGCTTCCGGACGCACCCAGGGCGAAGAGTGCCAGCGCGAAGACGCATCCGCGGACCGTACGCGATCCCGGCTGGCTCATATTTCCCGGAGGTGGCGTCGAACCGCAAGCGCGCTGGACAGGATGCCGAAGAGGACCCCGCCGCCGATCCCGGCCGCGACCCACGGGTCGGGGATCCAGACGATCTCGAAGAGCGACACGTAGACGGAGCGGTAGGTGGCGTAGGTGAGGCCCCAGGCGATGAGCCCGCCCAACAGGCCGGCCATCGCGCCCTCGACGAGGAAGGGCCGCCGGATGAAGCCGTTGCGCGCGCCGACCAGCCGCATCACGTAAATCTCGTCCCGGCGCGCGAAGATGGCGATCCGGAGGGCGGTCGCGATGATGAGCGCGGCCACCAGCGCGAAGGCCCCGCCCAGGACCGCGGTGGCGCCCGCACCGACGCGCCGAAGCGTGAACAGCCGATCGACCCACTCCCGCCCGTAACGGGCGTCCTCCACGAACGGATAGGCCATGGCCGCCTCGGCGACGCGGTCGACGACGGCGGGGTCACGCGCTCCGGGCCTCAGCTCGATCTCCAGCGACTGCGGCAGGGGGTTCACGGCCAGGTCGGAGAAGAGCGCTCCGAAGTCCGGGAGGTCCGCCCTCGCCCGTTCCAGCGCGTCGCGCTTCGATATGTAACGGACGGAGCGTACCTGCTCGAGCGCGGAGATCTCCTGGAGGGCCAGATCGATCTCGTTCTGCCGCACGTCGTCCCGGAGGTAGGCGACGACCTCCACGCGCTCTTCGATGGACGCGAGGGCGAGGTCGAGGTTGTGTGCCGCGAGCCCGAACAGCCCGACGACGAGGAGCGCGAGACCCACCATGGCCGCCGAAAGTCCGGTCAAGAGCGGAGCACGGCGGAACGCGGCGAGGGCTTCCCTGATCGCGTACACGGGTCAGTCCCCTGCCGGGGTGGCTGCCGCGGAGTCGTACACGAGCCGGCCGTCGTCGAGCTCGATCACGCGGGCGTGGCCGTACCGGCCGATGAGGCCCATGTCGTGGGTCGCCATCACGACCGCCATCCCGCGGGCGTTGATGTCCCAGAACAGGTCCATGATGCCGCGTGTCGCTCGGTCGTCGAGATTGCCGGTCGGCTCGTCGGCGAGCAGGACGTACGGGTCGTTGGCGAGCGCGCGAGCGATGGCCACCCGCTGCTGCTCGCCGCCCGAAAGTTCGTGCACGAGGGCCCCGGACTTGGCCGAGAGCCCGACCTGGCCCAGCAGCTTCTGGGACCGCGGGAGGATCTCGCTCCGTTTCGTGCCGGTCACCTCGAGCGCGAAGGCCACGTTTTCCGTGGCTGTGCGGCCGGGCAGGAGCCTGAAATCCTGGAAGACGAAGCCGACCCTGCGCCGGACCTTCCAGACTTCCCGGTCGCTGATCCGCTCCGAAGAGTAGGCTGCGACCCGGACTTCGCCCGCGGTCGGCCGATCGGCCATGTGGATGAGCCGCATGGTCGTGGATTTGCCGGACCCGGAATGCCCCGTGAGGAAGACGAACTCGCTCTTCGCCACGTGCAGCGACACGTCGCGCAGCGCGTGTCCCCTCCTGGGGTATTCCTTCGAGACGTTCTTGAGATCGATCAACGGAGCCGGCGGGGTAGGGAGCCTTGACGCGAAAGCTTAGACACGGCCGGAGGCCCTGTCAAAGCGGGTACGAGCCAGTCGGACGGCGAGCTCTAAGGCCTCTCGCATGGACGTGCAATCGGCCCGGCCCGTTCCCGCCAGATCGAACGCCGTGCCGTGGTCGGGAGACGTCCGGACGAACGGGAGTCCGAGGGTCACGTTCACGCCGGTGCCGAAGCAGACGGTCTTGAACGCGGCCATTCCGACATCGTGGTACGGAGCGACGACGGCGTCGAATGCGCCGCCGATGGCGCGTTGGAACACGGTGTCCGCGGGAAGTGGTCCTTCGGCGTGGATACCGGCGGCCCCCAGACGCGTCAGCGCGGGCCTGTAGACCCTGGCTTCCTCGTCGCCGAAGAGCCCATCGTCCGATGCATGCGGGTTGAAGGCACAGAGGGCGATCCGCGGCTCGGCGATGCTCCAGTCGTTTGCGAGCGCGTCGTTCAGCAGGGTCGTCTGCGTGACCAGGACGTCCTCGGACAGGAGGTCGGGAACGTCGGCCAGGGCCACGTGGGTGGTCGCGAGGAGGACCCGGAGAGGCCCGTCCAGGCGGGTCCGTTCTGCGGCCATCAGCATCCCGACGGCGGGCGCGCTCGCCAGGGCCTGGAGCATCTCCGTGTGCCCCGGAAAGTGGCGGCCGGAGGCGTGCAAGGAAGGCTTATGGATCGGGGCCGTCACGATTGCGTGCGCGGAGCCGTCCATCGCCATGGCCACGGCGCGCTCGATCGCTTCGGCCGCGATGATGCCGGCCTTCCGGTCGTCCAGCGTGGATCGATGGGGAACCCAGCTTTCGTCCGCGGAGTCGGCGCTCGAGGTCCACGGCTCGGCGCCGTCCGGTCCCACGAGGATCGGTTCGAACCCCATTCCGGCCGCGTCGAGCGACCGGAGCGCGGCCAACGCGACCTCGGGTCCGATACCTCGCGGATCACCCGGCGTGATCGCGACGCGGAGTCTAGCGGGGGAGGCTACGGCGCTACCTCAGGATCTCGATGTACGTCTGTTCCCGCAGGTCGCTGATGATCCGCTCGAGCTGCTTTTCCTGCTGCACCTGGTTGGCCAGCTGGTTCCGGACGTCCTCGAACGTGTAGGCGCCCGCTTCGCGGATGCCCTCGACCTTGACCACCGCGAAGCGCTGCTCGCCCTGCCCCTCGTAGGCCAGCGGGCCGAGCACCTGGCCCTCGCTGGCGGTGCGGATGGCTGCGTATCCCGCGGGAAGCTCGGTGATCTGGTCGAAGGTGACCGTGAGCGAGTCCGGCGCGGCGAGGTCGGAGTGCTCGAGGTAGAGCGAATCCATCGGCGCACCGGCTCGCGCCTCCTCGGCCACCTGCTCGGCGACGGTACGGGCCCGCTCCACATCGTCTTCCGAGATATCCGGAGTAATGAGGATGTGCCTGGCCTGTCGCTCACCCGGGCGGGAGCGCTCGACCTTGATGATGTGGAAGCCGAAGTCCGACTCCACGACGTTGCTCACGGCGCCGTCACGCATGGCGAAGGCGACATCTTCGAACTCCCGGACCATGCGGCCTCGTCGGAACCAACCCAGGTCGCCGCCGAGCTGAGCCGAGCCGGGGTCCTCGGAGTACCGTCGGGCCAGCTGCTCGAATTCCTCGCCCTCGCGGATCCGCTCCAGAAGATCTTCGGCGAGCGCGCGAGCTTCTTCGCGAGCAGCCTCGGACGCCGTAGGGAGCACGACGACCTGCCGGAACGTCAGAAGGCGGGGACGCTGCTGGAGCTGTCCGCTCGCCTGGGCGTAGCGCGCCCTCAACTCGTCTTCCGAGACGTCCGCGGGCCGGGCGTTGCGCAGCCGACTCTGGATGAACAGCTGCTGCACCTGCTCCTGGCGCGCCTGATTGGAGAGGATGTCCCGGTACTCCGACAGGGTGAGCCCCTCCCCGCCGAGCGCCGCCATGAGAGCGGGCCGTCCACCGAACTGGTCGATCAACCGATCGATCTCGGCCGACACACGCTGCTCGATGTTCACTTCGTCCGGCGTGATCAGCGTGTCCTGAGCGGCGGCGTGAAGCACCAGGACCCGACTCACCCAGGAATCCAGGATGCCCTGGAAAAACCGGTCGTAGGCCGGATCCCCGTCGTCGGGGACCTGGGCCTGCGGCTGCAGCCGCATCCGCTGGATCTCCTCTTCGATCTGCGACTGGAGGACGACCGAGTCACCCACGATGGCGACCACACGGTCGACCACCGCCTCTCCGGGAGTGATCTGGCCCGAGGCGGGGACGGCGATGAAGACGAGGCACGAGGCCAGGAACAGAACGCGTGTCAGCATGGCGCTTCGTAACCCTTCGATCGGGACGGTGTTCCGGCTCAAGAGCCACCTCCGGGCGGGGTCGTGTCTCGCGGTAGGACGCTGTCCATCGGCGAAGCTCCGCGCCCCGCGCGCTGCCGTCCGAGCTCCAGCACGGCGCGGCCCACGCCGGCGTTGGAGATCGAATGGGCGCGGCCGGCGCGGAGTTGGTACGAGAGCGGTCCGAGGGGCAGGGACGGGTTGGCGCCTGAGAGGTTATCCTCGAGCGCGCCCAGGACCGCGCGCTGGACGGCGGGCTCGAGGTCTTCGCCAGGCGCGCGATCCAACGGGATCAGGTCGAGTCGACGGGCCGCCTCGCGGATCTGGCTCGCGGCCTCGGCGGCCAGGGAATCGACGCGCTCCGGAGAGGCCGTGAGGCCCAAGCGCTCCGCTTCCGCCAGGATCAGCTCGCGCCGGGCGAGGGCGCTGAGGAAGTCCTCGAGCGCTTCGACGCTCCCGTTGGCGACCTGCTCGTGGAATACCGGAGGCTCGAGCCGAACCAGCTCCAGGTAGCGGGCCGCCTCGAGCGAGCCGGAGTTCCACTCCACCAGCGGCCGTCGGGCGGCTCGCCCGGACAGGCTGATCGACGGATTCCGGGCGAGGTCGCGTGCGACCTCGACGGCGCCCTCGACGACGTTCAGCTCGCCGGCGCGTTCTTCCACGCCGGACACGTACAATGACTCGGCTTGCTGGAGCCGTTCCATACGCAGCTGTGCGACGACGTTGGCCGAGACCTCCGTGAAGTCGGGCCGCTCGCGGTCCTCCAGGCGGATGAGGTGGAGCCCCATCGGCGTGGCGACGACGTCGCTCATCTCGCCGGGATCGAGCGCCTCCACGGCCTCTTCGAACGGACGCACCAGATCGCCGGGCGCGAAATACCCGAGATCGCCTCCCTGCGGCGCGCTTCCCGGGTCCTGGCTCACCTCCCGGGCCATGGCCTCGAAGGAAGCGCCCGCCAGGATGTCGTCGCGGACCTCGGCAAGCCGCTCGCGCACGCTGTCCCGCTGGGCCTGGGTCGCCTGTGGCGGATACTGGAGCATGATGTGTCTCGCCCGGAACCGCACGCCCTCCCCGGACGTCTCGTACCACGCCCGGGCGTCCGCCTCGGTCACGACCGTGTCGGCCTGGATCGCCGAATCGCCCAGCATGGCCAGCGTCTCCTGATCGAGACGGGCCCGGACCAACGGCGAGAAGTCGATGTCGTCGAGCGTCGAGTCGGTGGCCGCGACCTCCGCGAAGAGCGTGTAGTCGATCCAGAGCCCGGCGATGGCCTCCACGACGTCGGCGCTCACCGGAAGGTCCTCGTCGTCGACCGTCAGCTCGACGACCTCGTCGACCGTCAGGCGGTACCCCTCGACGCGAGCGACCGTCTCGGCGTCGTTGCCTTCGTCGGCGCATGCGGCTAGCGCGAAGGAGCCCAGGGCGCAGAGGAGCAGCCGGTACGTGCTCGTTGTGGTCAGAGACTTCATGGTATCGGGACCTCGGTGGGTGATTCGGTTCATGCTGCGGCGGAACGGCTGTCACGTAGCGTTTCGAGCGCGACCGTGAGCGTCTCCATGATGGGGTCCGACCCGACCCGCTCGAGTTGCACGGACAACGGTGTCATCCGGAGGATCTCAGCGTGGGCGTGCCGCGCCTTCAGGGGCCCCTCGAGCACCGCCAGCTTCGGTACGACGTTCTCACGGAAGGTGATCCTCGCGGTCTGACGGCGCACCAAGATCCGCTCGATGCCGAGCGGGCGGCCCAACACCCGGAGTAGCGTGGCGTCGAGGAGGCGCGCGGCCTCGTCCGGGAGCGGCCCGAAGCGGTCGATGAGCTCGTCCCGGATCTCCCCGACCTCGGACGGATCCTCCACCTTCGAGAGGCGGCGGTAAAGATGGAGCTTCTGGCTCGAATCCGAAACGTAGTCGTCGGGAAGGAGGGCGGCCCCGGGGAGCGACACGTCCGGGTCCGGCCAGCTGTCGACGGTCTCGCCCTTCCTGAGGCGATCCACCGTCTTGTGGAGGAGCCGCATGTAGGCATCCATCCCGATCTGGTTCGCGAAGCCCGACTGGTCGGCGCCGAGCAGGTTTCCGGCCCCGCGTAGCTCGAGGTCCTGCATGGCCACGGAGTAGCCCGAGCCGAGCTCGGTGTAGTGCTCGAGCACGCGCAGCCGGCGCTCGGCGTCTTCGGTGACCTGGTTGGGCACGATCAGGTAGCAGTACGCACGCCGGTCCGAGCGCCCGACCCGTCCGCGGATCTGATAGAGCTGGGAGAGCCCGAAGCGGTCGGCCCCGTCGACGATCAGCGTGTTCGCGTTCGGAACGTCCAGACCGTTCTCGATGATCGAGGAGCAGACCAGAACGTCCGTCTCGCCGTCCACGAACGCGCGCATGACCTCGTCCAGGTCGCCTCCGGTCATCTGCCCGTGTGCGACGCCCACCTTCGCCTCCGGGGCCAACCCCCGGACCTCTTCGGCGATGGTGTAGATCGTCTCGATGCGGTTGTGCAGGAAGAAGGCCTGTCCGCCCCGGTCGAGCTCCCTGTGGAGCGCCTCGGCCAGGAGTTGGTCCGACCAGGGGAGGACGTGGGTGTAGATCGGCATCCGGTCGCGCGGCGGCGTCCGGATGAGTGACAGGTCGCGGATCCCCGACAGGGACAGGTAGAGCGTTCGCGGAATCGGGGTCGCGGTCAGGGTCAGCACGTCGATGGAGGCCCTCAGCTTCTTGAGCCGCTCCTTGTGCTTCACCCCGAAACGCTGCTCCTCGTCGACGATCAGCAGCCCCAGGTCCTTGAAGACGACGTCTTCGGACAGGAGGCGGTGCGTTCCGATGATGATGTCCACCGAGCCCTCGGCCACGCCCTCGAGCAGGCTTCGCTGCTCGGCCGCCGTGCGGAACCGGCTGAGGGAGCCGATGCGGACCGGGTAGTCGGCGAGGCGTTCCTCGAAGGTGTGGCGGTGCTGCTCGGCGAGGATCGTGGTGGGCGCGAGTACCGCGACCTGCTTGTTGTCCTGAACGGCCTTGAAGGCGGCCCGGATGGCGACCTCGGTCTTTCCGTACCCTACGTCGCCGCAGACCAGGCGGTCCATGGGCTGGGACGATTCCATGTCGCGCTTGACGTCCTCGGCCGCCTTCCGCTGGTCGGGCGTATCCTCGTACAGGAACGACGACTCCATCTCCATCTGCCAGCGCGTGTCGGCGCTGAACGCGAAGCCACCGGAATGCTCGCGCCGGGCATAGAGCTCGAGCAGCTCGGCGGTCATCTCTTCGATGACCTGCTCGGTCTTCTTCCGCAGCGACTTCCAGCGCTTCCCGCCGATGCGGTGCAGCGCCGTCGGCCGGGCGTCCTCGGTGGCGCCCACCCAGCGCTCGATCAGGTCGAGCCGGTAGACCGGCAGCCGGAGCACCTCGCCACCCGCGTACTCGATGGCCAGCACCTCGATCTCGTCACCGCCGACGTCGATGTGCTCGAGCCCCACGAACTTGCCGATGCCGTGGTCCATGTGCACGACGTGATCGCCCGGCGTGAGCTGCGCCAGGCTTTCGAGGGCCACGGCGCCCCGGAACCGCCGGCTCCTGCGAACCTTGCGCGGACGCCGGAAGATCTCGTGGTCGTTGAGCACGCGCAGGACCGACCCTCCGCAGCGGAGCTCGAAGCCGGTCTGCAGCGAGCCGATGGCGAGTCGTGTTCCGCTCGGGATCTTGCCGATGCCTCCGAGGATCTCCTCGAGCCGCTGGAGCTGGCCGTCGTTGTCGCACAGGAGGAGCGTCTCGATGCCGTCCCGTGCGCCGTCGACGAGATAGGACTCGAGCTTGCCCATGTCGCGGTCGATGAGCGGGGGCGGACCGGAGTCGAGCACGTGGTCGGCGTCCTCTCCTTCGCTGAGGACCAACCGTGGCATGGCGTCGACGAGCCCGACCATCTCCTCGGGCGGCACGAAGAGCGAGGCCGGCTCGGGAGGGGCGGCGCCGGAGTGGACCAGGTCGTCGTGCAGCGTGACGACTCTCTCCCACGTGTGCTCGGCCTCTTCGGAGACCGTCCAGTCCCCCCCACGCGTCAGCACGGCGTCGGCCGGCAGGAGCTCGAGGAGTGAGCGGGTGACCGCGCCGTCTCCGTGGACCGCGCCGTCGTCCGCCGAGCGCCGGAAATCGACCGGCAGGACGTGCGTCTCTTCCAGTGTTCCGGTGGATCGCTGGTCGAGCACGTCGAACGTGCGGATCGAGACCACTTCGTCGCCCCAGAACTCGATCCGGACGGGCTCTCCCGCCGCCACCGAAAAGAGGTCGAGGATGCCTCCGCGGACGGCGAGCTGTCCGACCTCCTCGACCATGGCCACCCGCTCGAAGCCCCAGGCCTCCAGGTCGGCGATCAGCGCGGCGAAGTCGGTCTCGTCTCCGGTCCGGATGGTCCGTCGAAGATGGGCGAGGTCGGCCGGCACAGGAATCCGTTCCTGGAGCCCCCGGGGCGTCGTGACGAGGATCTGGGCACGTCCGGAGAAGACTGCTTCCAGAGCCTCGACCCGGAGGCCGCCGATCTCGAGGTGCGGCTCGTGCTCTTCGTAGGGGAGTGCTTCCTTCTGAGGGAAGAGGTGGGCGGCGCCGTCCGTGCCGAGAAGTACCTCGAGGTCCGCCTCGGCCGCGGAGGCCGCCTGCGGGTCCTCCGCGATGTAGACGAAGATGCGCTCGGGGGCCGCCTCGTGGAGGGCGGCCACCACGGCGGGACCCAGTGCGCCGCGTACCCCGCCGAGGGTGAGGGCGGTACCGGGCCGCGGAAGGGAGCCTCCGACGGCTTGGACCGCCTCGCAGGTCGAGAGGGCGGTCAGGATCGGATCAGGAAGCGCCATGGGCCGGGACAGTGTCGTTCGAGGTGCGCGTAGGTTTTGGCGACTGGGTGCCCGCGGCCGCCAGCCGTGACTCCACGAGGAGCACGAGCGCGGCGAGGATCAGGAGCGGCCACCAGATCTCGGGACCGGTACGCTCGCGGAAGACGGAACGTGTCCAGGCGGGCTCGCTCGAGACCAGCGTGACGTTCTCGCCGACGGCGCGTTCGAGCTCGTCGTCCTCCAGCCGGGAGAGGTCCGACTCGGCCGGCGCGGAGTTGACCGCGACCCACGAGACGATCGAATCGGATGCGAGGAAGCCGTAGTGTCCCACGCTGCCGGTCGCGGTCACGGTGCGGGTCCCGTCCACGGCGAGGGTGTCGCCTGCGGGGAGGACGACGTGGGTGGCGCCCGCCGGGGCCGGTAGCGGCTGGCCGGCCAACTGCTCGGAGCCCGAGCTCCCCGGCCCGGTCCAGCCGCCGGCCGCCCAGTCGAGGAAGCGTACCAGCCCGGCGGAGACCGGCAAGGACGACGATGTCGCGTCGAGGGGCGACGCGAGCAGGAGCACGGGCTCGCCCGTGGCCGTCCGGCTCTCCACCAGCCAGGGCTCTCCGGCCACCTCGGCGAGAACGCGGCTCGGCGTCGAGGCCTCCCCGGTCGGCTCCAGGGCGTACCAGGAGTCCACGGAGACGCCGGAGAGTCCGGGGGGGAGGCTGGGGCCCGAGAGCTCGGCTCCTCCCGAGGCCACCTGCGCACGAAGCCGCCACGGGACGCCCGCCGACCGGAGGCGTACGTCGAGGGCAGGCAGGAGGGTCGGATCGGCGGGTGGCACCACGAGGTAGCTGCCCGCCGTCGGCCCCTCGGACAGCCCCGCGGCGCCCACCGAGATACGTAGCTCCGCGTCTTCGCCTGCTCCGACGGACTGGAGACGGAGTGCGTCTTCGAGCACCCCGAGCGCTTCGCGCGCGAAGCGGCCCGGCTCTCCGGCGACGTGGACGGTCGGCGGCGGCCGGGAGCGGAACGCGAAGTAGCGCCGGTCGTCGAGGCTGAGCGCGTCCGGATCCGACTCCACTACGCCGGCCACCCAGCCGGTGCCGGTCGAGGGAAGAGGCAGGGTCGCCACGGCGCCGGGGGGTGCCGTTCCCGCGGCCCGGATCCGTCCGTCGAGGAGGGCGCGCACGCCGATGGGCTCGGCGTCCTCGGAACCCTCGGAGAGGCGGACGGACAGGTCGGCCCGTTGCCCCTCGACCGGCGGGAGGCCGCTCCCGACGAGGAGCTCGACCAGGGCACGGTTCGGCGGCGGATCGCCGTCCGGCGCCCACACGACCACGGGGACGGAGCCGGCGGGGCCTGGCTCCGAGAGGTCGAACGCAGTGGCCTGGAGATCCGAGACCAGGTGGATCTCGCGATGCTCGAGCGACGCGGCGCCGACCAGATCAACAGCCCTCCGGAGCGCGGCGGTGACGTCCCCGCGCGCGGCGCTCACCTCGGTGGCGCGAACCGCCGTGCGGGCGTCCTCCACGCTTCCCACGACGGCCGGGAGCCAGGGCTCTCCCGCGCGGAGGACCCAGAAGACGTCGTCCGGACCCCCGGCGTCGAGGCTCCGCTCTGCGATCGCTTTCAGCCGATCGAGCCGTCTCTCATCGCCCACGACCAGGCCGCTACTCATCGAGTTGTCGAGCACGATCGCCACGGCCGTCGGTGGGTGCGCCGTGTCCGGACCGGGGATCAGCGGTCTCGCGCCGGCCAGCACGAGGAGGGCGATGGCCGTGATCCGCGCCAGGAGCAACAGGATCTGGCGGAACCGGATCTCGTGCGCGTGCTCACGCTCCGTGCGCTCGAGGTACCGGAGCGCCGGAAAGCTGATCCGGAGGGTCTTCCGCTTATGGAAGAGATGCAGGAACACCGGGACGGCCACGGCCGCAGACGCCAGCAGGAACCAGGGGCTGAGGAAGCTCACAGGGCGCTACCGGTCACCCGAGCCGCCCGCGCTTCCGCAGGTAGGCGCGCAGCGCGATGCCCAACGGACGGTCGGACTCCACGACTTCGTAGTCGATGCCCTGGGGCTTCAGCTCCCGTCGCCATTCCTGGAGCGCCTCGTCGACGGCCTCGCGGTACTCGTTACGCACGTCGGCAACGCTCACGAGAAGCTCACGACCGGTCTCGGGATCGAAGAAGCGAGCCTCGGACGCGGCGGGAAGCTCGCGCTCCCCGGGGTCGATGATGTGGAAGACCAGCACCTCGTGCCCATGGTGCCTGAGGTACTTGAGGGCCGTCAACGTCTCTTCGCGGGCCACCAGCATATCCGAGAGCAGAACGACCAGTCCGCGCCGGCGCAGCCGGATCGCCACGTCCCGCAGCGCGCCTTCGGCCGACGTGCTGCCCACGGCCGAGAGGCCATCGAGCGAGTGCACCAGCTCGTTCCACTGCCGCCGACCGCCTCGTGGGGCGACCCTGGCGACGACCTTGTCGTGGAAGGCCGTCAGGCCGACCGCGTCACCCTGCCTGAGCAGGACGAGGGCGAGCGATGCCGCGAGCTGTTTGGCGTACCAGAGCTTGTCCGGGAGCGTGCCGGGATCGGAGCTCCACCCCATCGACTCGCTGACATCGAGGAGGAGGTAGGCTCGGAGATTGGTCTCCTCCTCGAACTGCTTCACGAAGAAGCGGTCGGAGCGGCCGTACATGCGCCAATCGATGTGGCGCAGGTCGTCTCCCGTCTGGTAGGCTCTCAGCTCAGCAAACTCCGCCGAGAAGCCACGGTGCGGGGAGCGATGGAGTCCCATGAGGAAGCCCTCGACCACCTGGCGCGCGACGAACTCGACCCCACCCAGCTTCGAGAGGGCCGCTGGATCGAGCAAATCGAGCCGGGCGCCGCGGCCGGCGCGGTTCTTCGTGGTGTCCATCAGAGACCGTGAAGCTACCGGGGAGGGGGGGCAAGCTCAACGGTCGGGGAGCGCTCGGGAGCGCCCGAACGAGCTTGCTCGGTGGCACGGGGCCGGGCCGGCGTGTGACCTTCACGGCCATCTTCGTGTACGGTAATCCGTCGACCGGTCAGGCATGGGTAGGAGGAAACGGATGGGACACCGCATGTTGTTGGGGATCGCGGGAGCGACGCTCGTCGCCCTGGGGAGTGGGCCCGTAGCCGCTCAGACGGCCGCGGGCGAGGACGTCCTCGAGGCGCGGATCTGGCTCGGAGATGGCGAGGAGCCGGTGGTGCGCCGCGGTGAGCGCGTGCGAATTCGCTACCGGACATCGGAAGACGCCTACGCGGCGGTGTTCCAGATCGACACGGACGGACGGGTCCAACTCGTCTCCCCCTCCCACCCGAGCGAGGACGGATTCGTGAGGGGCGCGCGCGACCACCAGCTGGTGCTGGCCCGCTCGCCCTTCTGGATGGTCGCGGACGATCCGGGTGTCGGTTACATGTTTCTCGTCGCCTCACCCGAGCCCTTCGACTTCAGCGCGTTCCGGTACCACCGCGATTTCGGATGGGACCTGTCCACGGTCGGGGGCGCGGTGTACGAAGACCCGTATGTCGCCATGGACGACTTCATCATGGCGATCCTGCCGGGCTGGCAGGACGTGCCGTATGGGCTCGACTTCGCCACGTACCACGTCGACGAGCCCCGCAGCTATCCCCGGTTCCTCTGCTACGACTGCCACACGTACCGATCGTTCGCGGAGTGGAACCCGTACCAGACCGTGTGCTCGACCTACCGCGTGGTGATCTACGACGATCCCTACTACCACCCGGCCTACCGCTACGCCGGCACCCGCGTCGTCTTCCCGAGACCGATTCCGGACCGGCCGCGCTACGACGTCGCGGAGCGGAGGCCCACCGAGGCCTGGGCGCCCATCGTGCGGGTGAGATCGGCACCCGCACCGCAGGTGGCGTTCAAGGAGGCCCCCGACCGGCGGCCAGCGGCTGCCGAGCCGGCGCGGCGGAGTGGCGTGGCGTCCGGGCGGATCGTGCCCGCTCGCTCGGAGACCGCTCGGCGCGAGGCGGCCTCGCGGGTGGAACGCGCGCGGTCCAGGGCGAGTCGCCCGATCACGACGGGGATCCGCGGGACCACCGCCGCATCCCGTCGGGCCGTAGCAGCGGCCGCGGAGGCGGAAAGAGCGTCCGACGCACGACGGTCCGATCGGGCCGCCCCAACCCGAGCGACCCCACGGGCGGCCGACCGTCGGAAGGCGGCTGCCGGCCCGCCCTCGCCCGGGGCTCGATCGACCGAACCGGATCGCAGGACGCGGCCGGCCGCCACGGAGCGGCGCCGTCCCGCTCCGCCGTCCTCGGCGGCTCCGCGCTCCGGAGTGCGTGACCGTGAACCCGCACGCGCTCGCCCGGCTCGAGCGGCGCCGCCCTCCCGTGAGGCGCGGCCCGCGCGCGGAGGCGCTTCGACGCGCGGTGCGCCGCCCGCTCGAGGGACGCGACCCGCCCGTGGAGTCCGCCCCCCGAGCGGCGGGGCGACCGCACGACCTCCAGCGCGCGCTCGACCTCCGGCACGGTCGACGCCGGGACGACGGCCGGCTGCCACCACCCGGCCTGGCGGACCCCCGGGCGCCGTCTGACGAGTCGAATCGACGCGGTGCGCCTCCGGATTAGAAGGGTGTTGAAGAAGTGGGGTGGGCCGCGCACGAGGGTCTTGCGGATACCG